>CALAGR010000151.1 GCA_937891735.1 uncultured Pseudomonadota bacterium
AGGTCCAGCGCCCCCGCGAGATCCAGCCCTACGCCGGCGGGCTCCAACAGGCGGAGCGCGAGGCGCAGCCGGCCCCGGTCCGCCTCCAGCGGCACGAGCAGCTCGGGCGTGTCCCCGGCGCCCACGATGGCCATGCGCACCTGGGGCGAGGCGTCCACGGCGGCCGCCAGCAGCCGGTCCCGCACCACGTCCAGCCGGGTGCCTGGCCCCTGCCGCGCGCCCATCGACAGGCTCTGATCCACCACATGCACGTGGTCGAGCGGCGGCCGCGCGCCCTGCGGGGTGGCGATCTCCGCCGGGTCGTCCTGCACGGGCTGCGGATCCCCCAGCGCCAGCGCGATGCCCGCCACCATGCCCAGCTGCAGCAGCAGCATCAGGAGCTCCTTGAGCAGCGGGTTGCGGTTCTTCGGGGCGACCTTGTCCCACAGCACGTGGCTCGACACGACGATCCGCGGGGGCCGCGGCCGGAACAGGAACCACAGGATGACCAGCGCCGCGCCGACGCCCGCGACAGCGCCGACCTGGGCCCCGGAGAGGCCGGTGAGCTCCCAGCCGTTCACGCCAGCAGCCGCTCGGCCCGCATCGTGCGCAGGACCATCTGCTCGAAGGGCTGGTCGGTGCGGCCGTGGGCGTAGAACAGGTTGTGCGCGCGGGCGTAGTCCTGCAGCGCCTGCCCGTGGGCCAGGAAGGCGGCGCGGTAGTCCGCGGCGATCCGGTCGGTCACCCGCACCCGGCGCAGGGCCCCCGTCTCGCGATCTTCGAGCACAACCTCACCCCGGGACGGCGCCTCCGCCTCCTCGGGCGCGCTGATCTGCAGCAGCCCCACCTCGAACCGCCCGTGGCGCAGCAGATCGAGCCCCCGGGTCCAGCCCCCGGGAGCCAGGAAGTCCGACACCACGAGCACGATGCCCTTCGCCCGCACGACCCCCGCGAAGCCCTTGCAGGCCGCTTCGATGTTCGTGGGCCCGTCGGATCCGGCCTGCTCCAGGTGCCGATACACCTGCACCGCCTGGGCCTTGTGCCGGGTCGGGCTGAAGGGCCGCAGCAGCCCCGCGCCGAAGGGGTACACGTGCACGCGGTCCAGGTGCGCCAGGGCGATGTAGGCCAGCGCCGCGGCGATCTTGCGGGCGTGCATGGCCTTGCGCACGTGCGGGTCCAGCGCGCCGGAGGGGCCCCGCTGGAACGGCGCGTTCATCGACCCTGAGCAGTCCACCAGCAGGTGCAGGTTGAGCTCGGTCTCCTCCTCGGCGAGCCGCACCATGAACCGGTCCAGGCGACCGTACAGGTTCCAGTCGATGTCCTTGAAGTCATCGCCCGGCGTGTAGGGGCGGTGGTCGGCGAAGTCGATGCCCCGCCCGAGCTTCTTGGAGCGCTGCAGCGCGCTGAACCGCCCCGTGTGCACCTTGCGGGCGATCACCTGCAGATACTCCAGCTTGCGCAGGAAATCCGGGTTGAGGGGATCGTTGGAGGGGTCGGTCGACACGGGCGGTCAGCGGCGAACCGCCTCCACGATCTGCTCCACGATGCGGTCGGTGGACACGCCCTCGGCTTCCCCCTCGAAGTTGAGGATCACCCGATGCCGCAGCGACTCGGCGGCGATGGCGGCGATGTCGTCGTGGGATGCGTTGGCGCGGCCGTGCAGCAGCGCGCGGATCTTCGCGCCGAGCAGCAACGCCTGGGCTCCGCGGGGAGAGCTGCCGTAGCGCACGTAGCGGGTGGTGCTGGCGGGCGCCCCGTCGATCTCGGGGTGCGTGGCGAGCACCAGCCGGATGGCGTAGTCCACCACCTCCTGCTTGATGATGACGTCCCGCGCGAGGCGCCCCATGGCCAGCAGCGTCGGCCCGTCGCACACCGGCGCCACCGACGGAGTCGAGCCCCCCGTGGTGCGCGCGAGGATGGTCCGCAGGTCCGCCAGACCCGGGAAGTCCACCTGCAGCTTGAAGAAGAAGCGGTCGAGCTGGGCCTCGGGCAGGGGGTAGGTGCCGTCCATCTCCAGGGGGTTCTGGGTGGCCACCACGAAGAACGGCCGGGGCAGCTGCAGCGTCTCCCCCAGGATCGTCACCTGGCGCTCCTGCATCGCCTCGAGCATCGCGGACTGGGTCTTCGGCGTGGCGCGGTTCACCTCGTCGGCGAGCACGATGTTGGCGAACACCGGGCCCCGGTGCAGCTCGAAGCTCTTGCGCCCGTGCTCGTCCTCCACCACGAGCTTGGTGCCCGTGATGTCCGCCGGCATCAGGTCCGGCGTGAACTGGATCCGCGCAAAGCGGAGGCGCAGCGCGTCGCCGATGCTCTTGACGAGCAGGGTCTTGCCGAGGCCGGGCACCCCCTCCAGCAGGATGTTGCCGCCCGCCACGAGCCCCATGAGGCAGCCCCGCACGACGTCGTCCATGCCCACCACCACCTGGTGGATCGACGACTCGATGCGCGCGAAGACCTCACGGAACTGGTCGGGGCTCATCTCCGGCAGGGAGGGGGGAAGGTCGTGCGGGTCCATCAGCGCGGGCTCCACCGGGCCGGATGGCCTCGAAGTAGGAGGTGGCGTAGTCGCGGAACAGGGGAGAGAGTTCCTCCTCTTCGGAGATGAGTTCCTCCGCCTGCTCGAAGTAGTCGAGGAGCACGTCGTCGGCCTCGCTCGCGAGCCCCGCCTGCACGCTGTGGCGGGCGAGGCGCTCGAAGAGCTGCTTTCGTTCGTCGGTCGGCAAGGCACCCTCGCCCAGCGAGCCGAGCACTTCGTCGAGCGGACCATCGAGCCGCGCGAGGCCCTGCAGGGTACCTGCCCGGCCCTCCTGGGAGGCGTCGCCGGTCCCGGCGCCGGAGGCCCCGGCGCTGGTCTTGCCCCCGGAGGAGTCGGACTTCATGGCCACCGCGGAGTCCCCGGGATCGCCGTCGCTCAGCTGCATGTCGCTCAGATCGTCCGGCGGCGGCCCTGTCTGGCCCGGCTCGCCCCCGGCTTCACCCGGCGGGCTGCTCTGCCCGGGCTCCGGGGGTGCCTGGCCTTGCCCGGGCTGCGAATCGGTCATCTCCTGCATGCCCGCCTCGGCCATGGCATCCCGCTTGTCCGGCGCCGACCCCGGCGCGTTCGTCTTGACCTCCCGCCCCTTCTTGCCGCCCTTCTTGCCCAGGGCCACCTCGGCGACCGTGTCCTGCACGTCCTTGACGAAGTCCTTCAGGAAGTCGTTGAAGGACTGCTGCATGTCGTGGGCGGAGTCGTGCGCCACCTGGGACTCGGACCCGAGGTCCCGCTTGATCATGTCCATGGCCATGCCCTCGACGTCCGGCGTCTCGGACAGCCGATCCGACTGCGCGCCCATGTCGAGCATGTCCGTGGAGTTCATCTTGTCGTTGGCCTTGTTCAGGCCCGTCTCGGCGGTGCCGTACCGCGACGGCTTGACGGCGTTGTGGGTCGCGTCGAGCTCGTTCTCCACGTAGTGGTGGAACTGCTCGTTCATCTGCCTGGCGGCCCGGGTGCTCGAGAACAGCTCCGACACGAGCTCGCTGGTCTGCGCGTCCGACATCTGCATGTCGTTGAGGGTGGAGGCCTCCAGCCGCTCCAGATCCGCCGCCGTGATCAGCTTGGATTCGGGCTCCGGGGCCGCCTTCGGCGCGTCCGGCTCCGGCAGCCGCTCGGGCTCGGCGGCGGGCGGCACGTCCTCGGGCTGCCGCAATGCGAGCCGGCGCTTGAGCTCCTCCCGGCGGGCCTTGAAGCGCACCACCTCCTTGCCCATGTCCTCCAGCAGCCGCACGCCCTCCTTGTCGCCACGGTCCAGCAGCTGCTGGGTCTCCAGCTCGATGGCGGCGAGCAGGTCGTCGGTGGAGTCGGGGATCCGAACCGCCATGGGCGTGGGACGCGGGCCCAGATCGAACCGGAGCCCCGCTGCGATGAAGAGGCCCAGCAGCATCAGGAGCGCGATCAGCAGGGGCGCGCGCACGAGGCGCAGCGGAAACAGCGGGGTCACCGCCACGTCGGCGAAGCAGGCCGCGTCGAGGCGCTGGAAGCGAGCCAGGGGCGAGTCGTGATCCGCGAAGGCCAGGGCCGTGCCGAGGCGGTCGTCCAGGCCCGCGCGCTGGTCGAGCTCATGCGCGGCGCGGCGCACGGTGAGGGGACGCAGGGCGCCCGCGGCCGCGAACAGCGGGGCGAGCAAAAGCCAGCACGCCAGGAGACCGAGGTGGTCCCAGGACAGCCCCGACGGGGTGCTCAGCTCGATGGCGAGGGCGGAGGCGGCCGCGCCGGCCAGCCCCAGCGCGAGGCCGATCTCGGCCGCATGCAGCGCCCGGCTCAGGCGCCACGCACGCACCGCCCGCACCGCAGCGGCGGCGACGACGTCCAAGCTCGAGGGTTCCTGGGCCATCTGGGGGATCCGGTCTACCACCGCACCGCCGTGGTGCTGTCAAGTGATCGCAAGTCTCTGGTCAGACCTGCTCGCGGCGCGGGCTCCCAAACCTTACGATCACCACCCATGCAGACCAGGGCAAAGCAGACGGGCTCCCGGCGGGGCCGTTCCCAGTCGGGCCGCATCACCCTGCCGGCGGTGCTGGGGGCCGTCGCCGTGGGCCTGCTGAGCTACGCCACGGTCAAGTACCTGCCCCTGTACCGCGACTTCTCGATGGTCAAGGCGTCGGTGAGCGAGGCGGGGCAGCGGTCGATCACCATGCACGACCGGGTGGGCGCGCGGCAGTGGTTCGACGAGCAGATGCGCGACGCCGGGTTCGACTGGCTGCGGGCCGGGTCGCTGTACTGGCAGCCCGTGGACCGCGAGCACCTCGACATCGGCGTGCGGTACGAGGTGCAGGTGCACCACCTGGTGGGCAGCCAGACGCTGGTGTTCGCCTGGTACTGCACGGCCACCGCTGACGGCTGCGGGGAGTTCGTGCCCAACTTCAGCGAGTAGGCCCGGCGCACTCTCCGGCTCGGCGCCAGCCCCAAGCAGGAACGGCGACCCGAAGGCCGCCGCTCCAATCCGTTGTCGGTCGCCGCTTACTCGAGGCGGCGGCGCACTCCCAGCGCCGTCAGGGACAGCAGCAGCAGGGCCAGCTTCGGGTCCACGTCGGAACCAGCCTGGCTGCAGCCTTCCTCTTCCTCGCCTTCGCCGCCCACTTCCTCGTCGTCGTCGTCGGCCGCGTCGTCGTCGTCGTCGTCACCGGCCGCGTCGTCGTCGTCACCGACGGCGATGCAGTTCTCGTCCACGTCGCCGTCGCCGTCGTTGTCCACGCCGTCGCCGCAGACCTCGGCCACGCCGGTCGGGTCCACGCACACGTCCAGGTTGTCCCAGCCGCCGTCGCCGTAGAAGTCGATCATCATCACGTACACGCCGCAGGTGCCGCCCAGGTCGAGCGTCTCGATGCTGCCGTCGCCCAACCCGCTCGAGGTGTACGTGGCGATGGTCTGCACGTTCACGTCGAACAGGATCACCTGTGCCGCCAGCTCGTAGGTGTCCACATCGAACATGTCGATGGAGTGCACGCACGTGCTCGAGCTGAAGTTGACGATCCACCAGGTGTTGCCCGCCCCCGCCTCCTGGACGTTGCCCAGCGCGGTGCCCGACGGCGACGTGGGCGCCGGCAGCGGGATGCTCAGGTTCTCGTCCTCGTAGCGGTTGAACGTGATGCCCCAGGCCTGGTACGCGCTGCCCGCGTCGTCGCCAGCCAGGATGGCCTCGCCCCAGGGATCCACGTCGTTGTCGACCGACATCGGGCAGGTGTCGATGCAGTCGGCGATGCCGTCGCCGTCCTGGTCGAAGCCGTTGTCCGCCGCGCCGTCGCAGTCGGTGTCGATGTTGTCGCAGAACTCGTCCGCGCCGTCGTAGATGGTCGGGTCGCCGTCGTTGCAGTCACCGTCGCAGCCCGCCTGGCCGTCGCCGTCCCAGTCCGTCTCCTCGGCCGGAGTGACGCCGTCGCAGTCGTTGTCCAGGCCGTCGCAGATCTCCGGGGCGCCCGGGTAGACCGTGTCTTCGGAGTCGTCGCAGTCGCCGTCGCAGCCCAGGAAGCCGTCGCCGTCGCCGTCGGACTCGCCCGCGGGGATGACGCCGTCGCAGTCGTTGTCCACGCCGTCGCAGGACTCGGTGGCGCCCGGGTTCACGGTGGCGTCGGAGTCGTCGCAGTCGCCGTCGCAGCTGCTGTAGCCGTCGCCGTCGCCGTCCGCGCTGTTCTCGTCCACCGCGCCGTCGCAGTCGTTGTCCACGCCGTCGCAGACCTCGGTGGCTCCGGGGTTGATGCCCGCGTCAGCGTCGTCGCAGTCGCCAGCGCAGGTGGTGTACCCGTCGCCGTCCTGGTCGAAGCCGCCGTCGATCACGCCGTCGCAGTCGTTGTCGACGCCGTCACAGGGATCCGGGCAGGCCGGGTTCGTGGTCGGCTCGTTGTCGTCGCAGTCGCCGTCGCAGATGCGGAAGCCGTCGCTGTCCGTGTCCGCCTCGTCCGCCGGGATGGTGCCGTCGCAGTCGTCGTCCACGCCGTTGCAGATCTCGGTGGCGCCGGGGTTCACGCTGGCGTTGCTGTCATCGCAGTCGCCGTTGCAGGTCGTGTAGCCGTCGCCATCCACGTCGTACAGCTCGTCGATGTTGCCGTCGCAGTTGTTGTCCACGCCGTCGCACGGGTCCGGGCAGTCCGGGTTGGTGCTGGCCTCGTTGTCGTCGCAGTCACCGCCGCAGGTCGTCCAGCCGTCGCTGTCGGCGTCGAAGCCCTCGTCCACGGCGCCGTCGCAGTCGTTGTCGATGCCGTCGCAGATCTCGGTGCCGCTCGTGGACACGGTGCCGTCGGCCGGGGCGCAGTCGCCGTCGCACTCCGAGACGCCGTCGCCGTCCAGGTCGAGCTCGTCGGTCGGGATGGTGCCGTCGCAGTCGTCGTCCACGCCGTTGCAGACCTCGGAGGCGGCGGGGTTGATGGCGGCGTTGCCGTCGTCGCAGTCGCCGTTGCAGCTCGTGTACCCGTCGCCGTCCACGTCGAACAGCTCGTCGATGTTCCCGTCGCAGTTGTTGTCCACGCCGTCGCACGGGTCCGGGCAGTCGGGGTTGGTGCTGGCCTCGTTGTCGTCGCAGTCACCCCCGCAGGTCGTCCAGCCGTCACCATCGACGTCGAAGCCCTCGTCCGCGCTGCCATCGCAGTCGTTGTCGAGGCCGTCGCAGATCTCGGTGGCGCCGGGGTTGATCGCCGCGTCCGTGTCGTCGCAGTCGCCGTTGCAGGTCGTGTACCCGTCGCCGTCCACGTCGTACAGCTCGTCGATGTTGCCGTCGCAGTTGTTGTCCACGCCGTCGC
>CALAGR010000152.1 GCA_937891735.1 uncultured Pseudomonadota bacterium
CCGCTGTTCGGCGGGGTGATCAAGGACCTCTCCTTCGCGGTCGATGGAGCCTCCCTGCTCGCCGTGGCGTCCGTCCCGGATCCGGTCGCCACCCGCTCGGTGCGGATCGACGACCTCGCCGTGTCCGACGGGAGGATCACCTCCGGCCTGCGACGGGCCGCGCTCCTCGCCGACGGATCCCTGGTGGCCGCAAACTGGGGGATCGATGGACCGGCGTGGGCCCCGGATCTCGGGTCGCCGGACGGGCGGCTCGACTGGTCAGCCAGCCCGCTGTGGGATCTGGCGGTAGACGCAGACGGACTCCGGGTCGTCGTGGTCGGGGAGGAGCAGGTCGTCCGCTTCGGCGAGCTCGTGGACGGACACCTCGTGCAGCGTTGGTCCGCGCCGGCGGTGGGGGGCCTGGGGGTCGCGGTCCACCGCTCCGGTCGGGTGGCAGTCAGCCAGTCCGGCGGCGTGCAGCTGTTCGCGCCCGGAGGAGCGCCCGGGGCGGTGCTGGCCGCGCCGGCGCTGCAGCTGACCGCCTTGGCGTTCTCGCCGAGCGGGGCGCTGCTCGCGGCGGGGGATCTGTCCGGCGCCATCTGGGTCTGGGACGCCGTGGGGGGCGACCTCCTCGCCGAGCTGCGGGGCCACTCGTCCCGCGTGTCGGGGCTGGGCTTCCGGGGCGAGGCGGGCCTGGCGTCAGGCAGCTGGGACGGGACGCTCCGCCGCTGGGACCTGAGCCCGCTGCACACGAGTCCAGAGGCGCTGCGAGCGGAGAGCGCGGGCTGGAAGCTCAGCCTGCAGGACGTGCTCGCGGCCCCCCAGTGACCTGCCCTACAGCGCGGACCGATCCCGCGAGCGGGGGTCGTCCACGAGCTCGCCGCTGTGGAACACGCCGTCGATGGCCCGGTCGCGCCACGCCACCGTTGAGTCGTAGTAGGGCACCGACGGATCCACCTCGCTGATCAGCAGGCCGGACCGGTTCCGGGCCAGCCGACCGGTGATCACGCCGTCGGGCCGAACCATGAAGCTCGCCCAGCAGCTCTGGGGCGCCGACGTGTTGCTCGCGCTGATCCACAGGTAGTTGTTGGCGGCCATCGACACCATGGTCGCCGGCATCGTGATCCCCGGCAGCGTGCCCGCCCCTCCGTGGAAGCGATGATTCTCGGGCCCCGTCGCCGCGTGCATGGCGGCCCAGCGCTCCGGGCCCACGTTGCCGGCGTGGTAGCTGTGGAAGATCACCTGCGCGCCCCTTCGCTTGTACTGTCGGTACAGCTCGGGATAGCGGTACTCGTGGCAGATGAGCACGCCGCAGCGCACCCCCGCGATCTCGACGATGCAGAAGTGGCTTCCGGGGGTGTAGTGGGCGAGATCGTCGCCGTCCGCCGTCGCGGGCCCCGCGCAGAACTGCTTGTCGTAGCGGTCGCGCAGGGCGCCCTGGGAGTCGATGACGTACACGCTGTTGTGGGGCTTGCGGCCCGCGGACAGCGGATGCGAGCTGCCGAGGATCACCCAGATCCCCAGGGCCCGGGCCAGCTCCTGCACCGCCACCGTGCTGCGGCGCAGCAGGTCCCAGTCAAAGCCCTCGTAGGAGGGGAAGTCCACGCCCGCGTAGCCCGACAGGCAACACTCGGGGAAATGCACGACGTCGGCCCCGCGGTCCGCCGCCTGACGCATCTGCCGCAGCACGTGTCCGAGGTTGCGCCAGACGTCGGCGTGGATGGGGAGGGCGGCGGTGGCGAGGGTGAGGCTCATGGTGCATCCTCCCGGCAGGAGGACCCGCCCGCAATGCCAGCGCCGCCGAGCTGCTTCGCCGCCATCCCCGTCGTCGCAACCGAGCAGCTCCTGGCGCTGCAGCGAGCGCTCCCCGATGAGCTCCGGCCGATCCACCCCGACGATCTGCACCTGACCATCGCATACTTCGGACGCATCGATCCGGCGCTTCACCCGACGGTGCTGCAGGCCCTGGCGCAGATCCGCTTCGATGGGGCGACGGTCCGGCTCGGCTCGCCCGAGGCGTTGCCCAGCCGCGACTACCCCAGCGCCATCGTGCTCACGCTGCTGGCCGACGCCGGACTGGACGCCGTGGCCGCGCTGATGCAGGAACATCGGCCGCCCCTGCTGGAGCTCGCGGGGCGCGACCCCGAAGACCGCGAGCCCCTGCCGCACATCACGTTCGCCCGTCCCCGCGGCCGTCAGATGTCCACGGAGAAGCGGCAGGCGATCCTGGACTGGAGCGACGGCCAGCCGGCGCTGGATAGCCCCCTCGACCTGCGGGGGATCGTGTTGATGCGCTCGCGTCCGCCGCGCGACACGGGTCCCTACTACGAGATCGTGCGCTGAGGCGCTCTCAGGGGCTCGCTGCCGCCAGGCGCTGCTCGAAGAACGGCAGGAACCAGTCGGCGGCGTTGGGATCGTCGGGCCCCGGCTCCTCCGCCGGCTCCCAGGGCCAGGTCGCGCAGGAGTCCACCCAGTCCAACCGCACCGCGTCGGGCGCGTACGCGTAGGGCACCCGCTCCACGGCGCGCCCCCACTCCTCGGGGAGCATGCAGACATCGGCCGTGAGCTCGGTGGCGGCGTCCAGGGTCTCGTGCACGCCGCAGTCCACGGTGACCGTGTCCGGATCGTCGGGATCCATCAGATCCACGTCGAAGTGGGCGGGGCGGTTGTCCAGCACCCAGGCCTGCACGTCGATCTCCGGTCGCCACAAGAGCAGGTGCGCGGCGCTGCTCCCACCGGAGTGGCCCAGCACGCCGACGCGGTCCGCGCTCACCAGGTCGTGGGCGCGCAGGGCCCGCAGACCCAGCGCCGCCTCGTAGGCGCGCATGGTCATCAGGTTCATGCCCTGACACAGGAAGCGCTGGGCGGCCTCGGAGTCCGGATGCGGCCCCTGGACCGTGTCGCCCTGCTGGTAGGCGCGGAACGACACCGCGAGCAGGGCCATTCCCCGCTCCGGGAACCGCGCTCCGTAGCGGTTGTCGATGTGGAACTCGGCGTCCTCGGCGTGGCCGGGCAGCACCACCACCCCGGGGAACGGACCCGGCCCCTCGGGCAGCAGCAGGACCGCGGGCACGTCCCCCGCGAACCGATCCCGCAGGACGAGCGACAGCTGCCGGAACGGCACGCCGGAGGCCGTCGTTCGCTCCACCTCATCGAGCACAAACACGTTCAGGTCCCGGGCCGGCAACGAGTCCATCAGCCAGCCCATGGACACGCCGTCCCACAACGCGGCGCCGAGGTGCTCGGGTCCACCCACGTCGGGCCAGTCCAGGGGCTGCATCCAGCCCTGGCCGAGCTGGCGGATGTCCCACAGATCCTCGGCGAGGGTGTCGCAGTCGGCGCGCGGCTGCACGGCGGCCTGGGTCTCGGGCTGGGCGAAGAACGTGTCGTAGCGCTCGAACCACTGGGCCGTTCGGGGCGAGCAGGAGCCGTCGCCCAGCCGCGCCTCGTCCGGGCAGTCCTGCACGAAGTCGGGGGACGCGGGGATCCAGGCCGTCACGCCGGTCGGGTCGATGGAGGGCTCGGTCACGGGTCCACAGCCGAGCTGCAGAAGGAGCGAGCAAGCTGCCAGACCTTGCGAACGTAGTCGCATCAGCCGTTCTCCGGCCGCCATCCATTTTGGCGAAGTAACACTGCCTGATCCCGAATCCCGCGGATATGGCGATCTTCAGGATTCGGTCGAATGAGTCGGGTTGGCGCGGGGGAGCCGATCCCTTTGCGCGGGGCTGTGCATGTCGGCCCGGGCGAGGGGGCCCGCCTGCTATGAACCCCACCATGCGAAGCCTCCTCGTTCTCCTCATCTCCCTGATCTGCGTTCCCGCCGCTCACGCGGCGAGGAAGGGTCCGTCCATTCCCGCGTCCGGCCTCTCCGCCCTGGACGGCGGCTGGCGCGGAGCGCACTGGGACTGTGACGCGACCCTCCTGGACGGCCGGGACAACCGCGACGTCGGCTTCCTCGCCTGCCTGACCGACTACGCGGTCGACCCCATCACGGGCGCCACCATCGTCGCCTTCGAGGTCGTCGACGAGCCCCGCAAGGACCGCGGACTCGAGGAGTACGCGTTCCGGTTGATGCTCGATCAGGGACCCCTGGACCGCACCTTCACCGACTTCGACGTCATCGAGTTGACCGGGGACGAGAGCCAGATGGCCCTGAAGCATCGGCCCGAGAACGGTGTTCGGCGCCGGCTGCGAGTGGCCTTCTCGTTCTTCACCTGGGCTCCCGAGCTGGCCATCAGGAAGGTGAAGCTGAAGCACCGGGGCACCCCCGCCATGAGCTGGTCGGTGGACGGGGACCTGTCCTGGCGAGGGGGCTCGATCCAGGAGCGGCCCCACATCGCCCTCCGCATGCCGGACGCCGCCGGCACCTGCCAGTGGGAGGACCTGGGCTCCGGTGGCGCGCGGCGCGTCGCGAAGCACATCGAGGACAACGCCCAGGGCCAGCACCTGCAGGTCCGCGCCATCGTCACGGGGACCGACGAGGCCGTGGTTCGCTTCATCCTCCCCGACCCGCAGGTGGAGATCGCGCTCGATGAAGGCCGCCTCGTGGTGCGCGGCGCCGAGAAGCTCGTCTACAAGCTGCCCTCCTTCGATGAGGATCCGAAGGGCAAGGGCAACGAGTTCGCCTGGGAGTTCGACGGTCAGGACCTGGTCGCCCACGTCAACGGCGTGAGCTACGGCCCGCTCTACGTGCGCCGGCGCGAGCCCAGGCGCGAGCAGCTGCGCTGGGAGATCGAGGTCGAGGGCGCCCGCACCAGCATCGCCGCCCTGGAGGTATCACCCTGCTTCCAGGAGGACGAGGACGAGCCCGTCGCAGCGGCCGAGGTGGTCCCCGAGTCCGCCCCCGTCTCCCAGGAGGACGACGCGGACGAGTCCCGGCCCGTGAAGCGCAAGAAGGGGCCGACCGCCCTGGAGGTCCTCGCCGGAGTGCAGAAGGGGATGATGATCGGTTACGGCGTGGCGACCGCGGCCCAGTCGGGCATGGACGCGGCCAGCACCATGGGCGACAACATCACGGCCATGGACGAGGGGCGGTACGAGGACGTGCAGTCGATGGACTACCAGGTCAGCGTCGGCAACGACGGGAACGTCACGTCCAGCTACAGCAAGAGCAAGCTGACGCAAAACGACGACGGGTCCGTCGGCGTGCACAGCGAGGGCACCTACGTCGACACGCGCAGCGGCACCGTGGCCCGGGGTGAGTCGGACACGCGCGTGCAGACCGGCCCCGACTCCGTGTCGGCGACCAACGAGACCCGCGTCACCAGCAACGGCCCGCCGGCGGGCTCAGCGCGGGTCACGGTCCTGTGCACCGTCGATCCCGGCTTCGGGGCGAAGATCGTGTTGGACGGCGACGTGATCGAGGAGCTGCGACCTGGGGTCCGGGATGCGCGCCTGCTCATCGCTGGCGGCTCCCATCGGTTGGTGATCGTCGACGCCGCGGGTCGCACGCTGCGGTCCGGGGTGCTCCTGCTGGACGCTGCGTCCACGACGCTGACGGTCGACGCCGCCGGCGGGATCAGCTCCCCGGCGTTCCGCGCCGACTGACCGTAGCGTGCGCGCCGAGGGACGGGTCGGGGGGGATCCACACCCCCCCGACCCGGTCGAACTCAGAGCAGATCGACGTCGATCTCCATCATCGAGCCCTTGCCCGCGGCGACCTTCGCGGCGTACATGGCGGCCTCGGGGAGGACCATCTCGAAGTAGAACCGGGCGGTCTGCATCTTGTTGCGGCGGACCTTGTCGTCGGCGTCGAGCTCGACCACGGTCTGCGCGATCTTCAGCCAGATGTAGCCCAGGGTGACCAGGGCGAACTGGTTGAGGTAGTTGCTGGCCACGGCGCCCACGACCTCGTTGTCCTGCATGGCCGCGCCGGCCATCCCCATGGTCGTGTCGTTGAGGCGCTTGCTCTCGACCTTCAGCGCGTTGGCGAAGGGCGCCAGGCGCTCGTCGCCCAGGGTGGCCTTGAGCAGCGCGCCGACCTCTCCGGCGAACACGCGCATGAGGCGACCGCCGCCCGTCATCAGCTTGCGCCCGACCAGGTCCAGGGCCTGGATGTGGTTGGTGCCCTCGTAGATCATCGCGATGCGCTCGTCGCGCATGTACTGCTCGACGGGCCAGTCCGCGGTGTAGCCGGCGCCGCCCATGACCTGCATGGCCTCGGAGATGTTGGCGAAGCCCCGCTCGCTGCCGAAGCTCTTGATGATCGGGGTGAGGAGCGCGACGAGATCGCTGGCCTTGTCCTTCGCCTCACCGTCCTCGGCGTGGTGCATGACGTCGTAGTTGATGGCGATCCAGGCGACCAGGCCGCGCAGCCCCTCGGTGGTGGACTTCACGTTGAGCAGCATGCGCCGCACGTCCGGGTGCACGAGGATGCAGTCGGCCGAGTTCTCGAGGTCCTGCTTGGCCTTGTCCAGGGAGCGGGACTGGCGGCGATCCTTCGCGAAGGCCAGGGCGTTCTGGTAGGCGGCCTCGCCCAGGGCGACGCCCTCGGTGCCGACCTGCAGCCGCGCGGCGTTCATCATCGTGAACATGGAGCGCATGCCCTTGTGGGGCACGCCCACGAGGTAGCCAACGGCGTCCTCGAGGTTGACGACGCAGGTGGGGGACGCGTGGATGCCGACCTTGTGATCGGTGCCGCCGCAGTACACGGGGTTGCGGGAGCCGTCGGCGAGCACCTTGGGGACGAGGAAGGTGCTGATGCCCTTGATGCCCTCGGGGGCGTCGGGCAGCCGGGCGAGCACGAAGTGGATGATGTTGTCCGTCATGCCGTGCTCACCGAAGGTGATCCACGTCTTCGTGCCGGTGAGCTTGAAGTGGTCGCCGAAGGGCTCGGCCTTGGTGGTCAGCAGGCCCAGATCGGTGCCGCACTGGGGCTCGGTCAGGGCCATCGTGCCGGCCCACTCGCCGCTCACGAGCTTGGGCAGGAAGGTGGCCTTGAGCTCGTCGCTGCCGTGGGCCTCGAGGGCCTCGATGAGGCCCGAGGTCAGGCCGGGGCACATGGAGAAGGACTTGTTGGAGGCGACGATCACCTCCTGGCCGAGCACCGACAGGGTGAACGGCGCGCCCAGGCCGCCGTACTCGGGGCTGTGGGGCAGGCTGGCGTAGCCGTTGGCGCAGAAGTCCTTGTAGGCCTTCACGAAGCCGTCGGGCACGGTCACGTCGTGGGTCTCGGGGTCGTACTTGACGCCCTGCTGGTCGCCCGCGGCGTTCAGGGGGAGGAGCTCGTCGATGCAGAACTTGGCGTAGGCCTCCAGGAGGCCCATCGAGGTCTCGATGTCGAAGTCTGCAAACTGAGGCATCGACTGGACCTTGCCGGTGTAGTCGAAGGCCTCGAGGAGGAAGCGGATGTCGTCCAGGGGTGCGCGGTAGAAGTTCATGGTGTTCCTCGGTGTCTGGTCCTGATGAGCGGCGCCAACGCATGGGGAGCCGGCGCGGTGGCGACCCTACACCCAAAAGTGAATGACCATTCAGTCGGAGATCATGTCCGGCGTGCGCCGCTGAACGCCTACTCGATGATCTCCAGGATCACGGGGGAGAAGCCGGGCGGGATCGAAGCCCCGGTGCTCAAGCGGAAGCCCGGGTCCAGGCTCGCGAGCCCCGTGGAGTATTCGACTTCGGCGTACCAGGCCGTGTTCGCGGCCGTCCAGACGTTCGCGTCCAGCGTGCCCACCTCGGCCGCCCAGATGCCGCTGCCCTCGTCCTGCAGGTTCCAGCTCTGCCAGAGCAGCCCGCCCTCGCCGGCCCCGTTCGTGGTGGACCACCGAAAGGTCACGGCGTCCACGGGGTAGCCCGACCCGACGCTCACCGTGAGGTGCGCGCAGGGCAGGATCGGCACGTTGTTGATGGGGCAAAGCCACGGGATCACCTGCACGATCTCGGGCATCGGCGCCTGGGCGCTGTAGGCCTGCACCCCGCCCAGCCAGTGCTCGAACCAGTACCTGCCGGCGTGGTTCGCCCACTCCGCCGCGAAGCTGTTGTTCACCGCGAGCGGGCCGTGATCGAAGTCGATGATCGTCAGCAGCCGGGTGGCCGGAGCCGCCGCCGCGAGCCCCGCGAACGTGGCCTGGGTGCTGTTGATGGGGAAGAACTCGTCCTGGGCACCGTTGATGATCAACGTGGGGCCCGACGCCGTGGCCAGGAAGTTCTGCGGGTCGAGCCAGGCGACGTAGCGCGCCCACTCCGGGGACGTCGCATCCCGCGGCGGGTTCATCGACTGCAGCAGGTCGTGCTCCCATCCCGGGATCGGCGTCGCGGCGATGGCCAGATCGAGGTAGCCGGTGGCGGAGCTCGGCACCGCGGCCGCGATCCGGCTGTCCACGCCGTTGGCGAGGTAGGTGGCGACCCCTCCCCCGCTGTAGCCGGTCATGCCGAGCCTCGCCGGATCGACCTCCGGCACCTGCGCCTCCAACACCGTGAGGCCGCGCAGCGCCGCCAGGGGGTGCTCGTACATCCACGAGTCCCGCGGGTCCTGCACCGTGTCGAAGAGGTGGTCGGGGCTGCTGCCCCATCCCTCGGATCCGCCCTGCCCCGGTCCAGAGTAGGCGATCACGACCGCGTCCAAAGCCGCCGCCGGGTTCGCCGCCGCGCTCTGGTCCGCGTTTCCGCCGAGCCCGTGGGCCTTCACGATGCCCGGCCGGGCGCCGACGCTGCCGATCGCGTCGGCGGGCACGGCGACCCACGCCTCGATGGAGATGGGGGTCTGCACGCAGTCCTCCCACTGCCAGGACGTGTAGCGCACCTCACTGACCTGGACGGTGCGCACGAACGGGGGCCACTGCAGGCTCTTGACCACCGTCTCGGTGGACACGACCTGGTAGTCGAGGGTGGAGCCGTCACGGATCGCCGCCATGTCGAACAGGGCCACCGGATCGGTGCCGGACCAGCAGGGGTCGGTCCCCGCCGAGTCGTCGTCGCCCGAGTCGTCGTCGCCCACGTCGTCGTCGCCCACGTCGTCGTCGCCCACGTCGTCGTCGCCCGAGTCGTCGTCGCCCACGTCGTCGTCGTCCACGACGTCGTCGTCGTCCACGACCACCGTCGGGCAGCCGATGAGGAACAGCGCCAGCGCTGCGACGCAGCGACGCATCAGCGCCCGCAGCTCATCGGATCTGCACGCCGACCACGATGGTCTCGCACCCCGAGATCCCGAAGCCGGCCACGCCCTGCATGTTCATCCCTGGGTCTCCCGCTCGCGTCGAGCTGAGCAACCGGAGTAGCACGGCGCTCCCGCCGCTACCAGCCCGCGAGCAGCTCCCGTGAGAAGGCCAGCGCCGCCGGCGCGGACTCCGCGAACGCGGCCCGCAGCGCCCAGGCGGGCAGCACCAGCACGGCGCTCACCCCCTCGCTCGTCAGCAGCGTCGGACGTGGCTCGCCCCGCAGGGCCGACCGCGCCCCCACCAGGGTGCCCCCTGCCACGTGGCGTCCCTCCCGGTCCCGGAGCGTGCCCGACGCGACGAGCACCGCGAAGCCGGCCGGCCCGGGCGGCACCACCTGCCCGGAGGACAGCTCCCGACCCTCCGAGG
>CALAGR010000153.1 GCA_937891735.1 uncultured Pseudomonadota bacterium
CGACGACGACGACTCGGGCGACGACGACGACTCGGGCGACGACGACGACTCGGGGGTCTCGTGATCGACACCATCTCCGAGGTCGCCACCCAGGGGGTCAGCGTGCGCGTGACGAGCCGCTACCTCCCCGACCGGTCCGAGCCGGACCAGGGACAGTGGTTCTTCGTCTACACCGCGCGCATCACCAACGAGGGGCCCGTGACCGTGCAGCTGCTCAGCCGGCACTGGGTGATCACCGACGCCCGGGGGCACATCGAGGAGGTGCAGGGCCCGGGCGTGGTCGGTGTGCAGCCCACGCTGAAGCCGGGCCAGGCCTTCGAGTACACGAGCTTCTGCCCCCTGGGCACCAGCAGCGGCACCATGCAGGGCACCTTCGAGATGGTCAGCGAGGCAGGCGACCGGTTCGATGCGGTCGTCGCGCCGTTCCTGCTCAGTGAAGAGATGGAGTTCTCGTAGGGCGGGGACGCCGAGGCCGCTGCTACGGTTCAGCCGGATGTCCGCACCTCACCCGACCCGCGCCCTGTCCGCCGCCCGAACCGGTGAGGGCCGCCTTGCGGGCCTGCGGGTCGCCCTGGTCTTCCCGGTCTTCATCGACGTCGAGCTGGCCAGCTACCAGGACAACGCGCGCTTCCTCGGGGCCATCCCGCCCCTGACGTTGGGGTACGTGGCCGCCGTGCTGCGCGACGCGGGCGCCGAGGTCCTGCTGCTGGACTGCCCGACCCTGGGCATGCGCATGGACCGCGCCATCGAGACCGTGCGCGCCTGGGGGCCCGACTACGTGGGCTTCACCCTCGCGACCGTGGACTGGCTCAGCTCCCTGACTTGGATGAACGCCTTCGCCGCCCAGCTCGGCGCCCCCATCGTCGTGGGCGGCATCCACATGGAGTGCTATCCGCGCGAATCGATGACCCACCGCTGCATCGAGCTGGGCCTCGTGGGCCACGCGGACCAGGGCCTGGTCCAGCTGCTCCAGACGCACCAGGCCGGCGGCGACCTGTCCGCCGTTCCGGGCGCCTGCTTCCGCGACGCGGACGGCGAGGTGGTCATCGTGCCCGAGGCGGCCCGACCCAAGACCGACGAAGGCATGCCGTTCCCGGCGCGGGAGCTCTGGCCCACCGACAAGCACTTCTCCATCGTGTCCACCGAGCGGCACTTCACCGCCGCCATGTCCAACTTCGGCTGCCCGTACCGATGCGAGTTCTGCATCCTGCGGGGGGACGCGGTGCGCCAGCGGTCCGCCGCCAGCGTGGTCGCGGAGATGGAGGTCGCGTACCACGAGTTCGGGATCCGGGAGATGGACTTCTTCGACCCCGTCTTCACCATGAAGCGGGACCGGGTGTTCCAGATCTGCGACGGGATCAAGCGCGCCGGACTGCACGGCATGGTGTGGTCGATCCGCGCCCGGGTGGACGCCATCGACGAGCCCATCATGGACGCGCTGTGGGCCGCGGGCTGTCGTCGGATCTTCTACGGGATCGAGTCGGGCTCGAACCAGATCCTGCAGCGCGTGGACAAGCGCCAGATGAGCACGGAGCACATCGCCCGGACGATCACCGCCACCAAGCGCCGTGGCTTCGAGGTGCTGGCCTTCGTGATGATCGGAAACCCCTTCGAGTCCCGCGCGACGGTGGGCATGACCCGGCGCCTGCTCAAGGGCCTGCCCATCGACCTGGTGCAGATCGCCAGCCTCTTTCCGCTGCCCAAGACCCCGATCTACGAGGAGATCGTTCGGCGCTCGGGCACGGACCCGTGGCGCGAGCACATCCTGCACGGGACGCCCATGAAGCCGACGCTGCGGCTCGACACGGACCTGGACGACGAGCAGATCCGGCACCTCGTCACCGAGACGTACATGTCGTTCTACTTCCGGCCGACGTTCGCGAAGTTCGCGTTGAGCCGCATCAAGCAGCCGGCGCAGGTTCGGCGGGGCCTGGAGGCCGCCCTGGGCATCACCCGCACGTTCCTGACCGGCTCGGCAGCGCCCGAAGGGCTCGGCTGAGCCCGGCTGGCCCGGCTACTCGGGGCCGTCGCAGCTGTACCACTCCCAGAGCACGCCCTTGTCCGCCTCGGGGGCGAAGACCGCGTCGTTGGGCATGTTGTCGGTGTACACGCGCAGCCACACCTCGTCGGGATCCCGCAGCGCGCCGTCCCGGGTGTCGTAGTCCCAGTTCTCCGGCGCCGCCTGCCGATCCGCGCCCGTCAGGGTGGAGGAGTGACAGCGGGTGCAGTTCGCCTCCAGGACGGCCGAGGCGTCGGCCCAGGTGACGGTGCTGCCGTCGGGGCACTCCCCGAGCTCCGCCGGGAACTGCCCCGTGGGGCAACCGGGCAGGACGGGCAGGCAGAAGGCGAGCAGGACGAAGGTGAGCGACGTGCGCATGAAGGTCCTCAGCATTGGTGTGGCGCGTGCAGGTTTCCTCAGGGTCGGGCACGGGTCAAGGCGCTACCCTCGCCCGGTCGATTGGAGACCCCATGGCCGCTCGTCTGTTGCTCCTCCTTTGCTGCGTGGCGATGTTCGGCTGCCCCGGCGTGCAGTTCACGCTGGTGGCGCAGGAGCGGGAGGGCGCCCTGCTCTCGGTCCGCGGCGCCGGCCCGGACGATGTCTGGCTGTGCGGATCCGACGGCGGAAGCGGCCCCGAGTGGCACCACTGGGACGGCGCCGCCTGGGAGCGGATCGACACCAGCGCCTTTGCCGGCGTGGATCTGTGGTGGCTCGCGGTGCGGGACGACGTGGTCACCGCGGTGGGATCGGGAGGCACCATCCTGACCCTGGACCGGGCGAGCGGCCAGATCACCTCGGAGGGGCCCGGGGGCGACGCGACCTTCTTCGGCGTGATCGATGACGGAACGACCCGTTGGGCCGTCGGGGGCAACCCCGCCGCGACCGTGGCGCCGCTGCTGTGGCGGCACACCGGCGGCGCGTGGGAGGACGCACAGGCGGGGGTCGGGTCCGACGGGGACGTCTTCTTCAAGATCGCGGGATCCGACGACTCGCTGGTGCTGGTGGGCAACTACGGGCTGTCCAAGCGCTTCGACGGCGCGGCCTGGTCCGATCTGGACACGGGCGTGGACGTCCCGCTGCTGACGGTCGATGTGGGCGCGGAGCAGACCGTGGCGGTGGGCGGCGCGGGCAACGGCGTGATCCTGCACCTGGAGTCCGACGCCTGGGTGGACCGCTCGCCCGAGCTGCAGCCCGGGATCAACGGCGTGTGCTCCGGCGCCGGGCGCTTGCGGGCGGTGGGCGCCACCGACAGCATCCACACCTGGCAGGAGGGGGCGTGGACCACGCCGTCCCCCTCGGATCTGCCGACGAACCTGTTCCTGGACTACCACGGCTGCTGGCTCGACGCGGAGGGCACCTTCTGGGGGGTCGGCGGCAACCTCTTCCAGCTGACCCGGGGGTTCCTGGTGCGGGAGGGCGTCGGGACGGTGCCGGCCCCGGAGTAGCGCGCCGCCGGCGACTCAGCCGTTCCAGAACCGAACGACCCGGCCCACGAAGAACGGCCCCAGCTTCTCCATCCACTCCGCGGTCTGCCTGGTCCCGCGCATCGTCTCGACGACCTTGGTGAGCGCGTCCAGGCGCTGACCGATGAGCCCGATCACGAAGTCGTTGTCGTTCGGGTCCAGCCCGTGACAGGCCAGGCGCACGTCCGTGGCCAGCCCCGCCTCGCCGTAGGCGCGACCGATGGCGCCGTGCTCGCGCAGCATTCCGGCCCGCTCCTTGGCGTCGAGCAGGTTGAAGCCGCCGGTGCGTCGCAGCGGGTACCAGATCGCCCAGGGCCAGTCGGGCCGGGTGACGTTCTGGGGAGGACGCTCCACCAGCCAGAAGGGCAGGTCCTTTTCGTAGCCGACGGCGTAGGTGCGGCCCAGCATCGTCAGATCGGATCGGATCTCGAGGCCGTCGGCGCGCTGCAGGACCGGGCGCACGACGTCGATGAAGTGGGCCGGATCGACCGACCACGTGAGCAGGGCGAAGCCCCGCGGGTGGTGCACGTCGGCGTACAGGACATGCGGCACCTGCTGGCCCTGCAAGCGGGAGCTGATCTCCTCCGCGGCCGTCGCCGGGTCGGTCACCCGGTCCGCCCACACGAAGCACTGCAGGAGCATGAACAGCCGGTGATCCAGCGTCGCCTGTACACCGTCGGTGCGGCCGCCGCGCTCGAGGATGTCTACCTTCGGGGCGGGGGGCGGTCCCCCGGGGCTTGGGGCGTTCGAGTGCTCGGTCATGACAACTCCGTGTGCGGTGCGCCGATGGTTCGGCGGAGGATCGGGGGCCGCAGGCGTTCGGTCAAGGGATCGGGGCCCTGCGGCATCGATTCGGGTTCTCCGCTAGAGTCCCGCGAATGTCTGAGGTGTTCCTCATCCCGGAGTCGGCGCCGCTCCACCGCCACCGGCTGGGAGCGCTCACCTCCCTGGGCCGCCACCCCGAGAACAGCGTCGAGATCCCTGATCGTTCGGTCAGCAAGTTCCACGCGCAGATCCAGCGGGCGCCCGATGGCCGGCACCTCCTGCAGGACCTCGGCAGCCGCAACGGCACCTACGTGTCCGGCCGGCGCATCGAGCGCCACGTCCTGCATCACGGCGAGGAGGTGGTGCTCGGCACGGTGCGCTTTCGCTTCCACGCCGAGCGGACCCCCACCCAGGTCACCGGCGCGATCCGCGTACCCGAGTTCCTCAAGACCGGCGCGAAGACGGGTCTGACGGTCCTGGGGCCCATCAGCTCGACCGGGCGTCCGGCCGTCGAGCTGATGGACAGCGAGTCGTCCATCGAGCACAGCAGCTCGTTCGAGGTGTCCAAGCTGCGCTTCGTGCCCGGCGATCAGATCAAGGACATCGACCAGCTCCGCCAGGACTACGACAAGCTGCGTATCGCCCACGAGCTGAGCTCCACCATCCGGTTCGACCGCGATCTGGACGAGCTGCTGCAGCAGGTCACCTTGCGCATCTTCGACATGCTCCCGGCGGACCGCTGCGCCGTGCTGCTCATGCACCAGGACGGGACGACCCTGGAGCCGCGCATGGTCATGGAGCGCAGCGGCAACGAGCCGCTGGACACCATGCCCCTGTCCCAGACCGTGCTCAACGAGGTCCTGACCAACAAGAAGGCCGTGCTGAGCACCGACGCGATCACCGACGGCCGGTTCCAGGCCGCGGCCTCCATCGTCGCCCTGTCGATCCGGTCCGCGATGTGCGTCCCGTTGATCTACGAAGACGCGATCTTCGGCGCGATGCACGTGGACAGCCAGCAGCACAGCAACGCCTTCTCGCCCAAGGATCTGCAGCTCTTCACCGCCATCGCCAACCAGACGGCGGCGGCCCTCAAGAACGCCTCCCTGGTCCAGGAGATCCAGAAGGAGTCCGAGACCCGCGCGCGCCTGGGGCGCCTGCTGTCGCCGAACCTCGTCGAAGAGGTGGTGGCGGGCAAGCTGGACATGAGCCGCGGCGGCGAGAAGCGCACGGCGGCGGTGATGTTCTCGGACATCCGGGGCTTCACCGCCATGTCCGAGCAGATGGACGCGCAGGAGGTGACGGCGCTCCTGAACGAGTACTTCGAGGTGATGGTCGACGTGGTGTTCCAGATGGGCGGAACCCTCGACAAGTACATGGGCGACGCGATCATGGCGCTCTTCGGGGTGCCGAAGGAGGACCCCGAGGCGGCGGTGCAAGCGGTCCGCTGCGGCCTGCAGATGCAGGTGGCCCTCCGCTCCCTGAACCGGGTGCGCGTCGCGCGGGGTGAGCAGGCGATCAGGATGGGCATCGGCGTAAACACCGGCGAGGTCATCTGGGGCGCCCTGGGCTCCCGCAAGACGATGGACTACACGGTGGTGGGAGACGTGGTGAACACCGCGTCCCGGCTGTGCGCGATGGCGGACCCCGGGCAGGTGCTGGTCAGCTCGACGGTGCGCGCGCTGCTCGGCGAGGCGTTCCAGCTCTCCACGCTCCCCCCCGCCACGATCAAGGGCAAGGCCGAGCCGGTGCCGGTCTTCGACGTGACCGCGGAGCTGGGCGGGGCCGAGCCGCTCTGAGTCGGTGGCGGATCAGCCCCGCTCGATGCGTGGGTACGTCCAGCGGTGGGACGCAAGATCGCAGCGGCCGTCGGCGTCGAAGGCGATGCCTTCCTCCTCCAGCCGCTCGATCTGCTCCTGGGCCCGCTCGAAGTCGCCCCGGTGGGAGATGGCGCCCTGGGCGTTGATGACCCGCTGCCACGGCACGTCCGAGTCGGTCTCGCGCAGCGCGGCCAGGGCCCAGCCCACCTGCCGCGCGTACCGGGGCGAGCCCAGGACCGAGCCCACGTCGCCATAGGTGGTCACGTGGCCGGCGGGCACGAGACGCACGACCATGTGCACCCGCAGGTGCCAGCTGATCGAGCGGTCCTGGAGCCAGTCCAGGAACGCGGGCGTGCCCGGGGTGGGGGAGTCCATCGCGCGGGATCATGCCCCAGGGCCGGTCCCGCCGCTGGAGTAGGATGCGCGGCCATGAAGCGCCTGCCCCTCCTGCTGTTCGCCGTCCTGCTCGGGTGTCCGTCCGAGCCGACTCCGCCCCCCGATCCGGGCCCCTGCTCCATCGCGGCCGAGCCGGGGCTGGTGGACGGCAGCGTGGTCAATCCGTTCCCCAGCGCGCACGTGGCCGCGGCGGCGGAGTCCGCGACGGGCTGCCGGATCGCGATCCCCGATGGCGCCCTGCCCGTGGGCGTCAACGCCGACCCGATGGACGTGCGCCGGTTCGACGTGCGCGACGGCTTCTCGCCCGGACAGACCTCCTGGTGGCAGCCCATGCAGGCCATCGACTCGAGCACCCTGCCGTCGTGGCAGGACCCGGCCGCGTCCCTCGCCGCCAACGCAGGGGTGCAGCTGTGGGACCTGGACGCCGGGGAGCGGCTGCCGGGCTTCGCCGAGGTGGACGCGTTCGTGGAGCAGGGAGAGCAGCAGCGGGCGGTGCTGGTCCGGCCCTTGCGGGCCTTTCCCGTGGGGGCCCGCGTGGCCATCGTGATCACGGACGCGGTGCTCACCACCGACGGCAGCCCGGTGCGCGCCCCGAGCGCGTTCGCGGACCTCCGGGATGGCCGTGAGGCCGCCGTGAGTGATGGCGTGAGCGCACACTACGAGGCCCTGCTGACCCGGCTGGAGGCGCTCGGAGTGACCAGGTCGGGGGTGGTGATGGCCTGGGACTTCCCGGTGGGCACCGAGGAGTCCATCCGGCGTCCCCTGGACCACGTGCTCGACGCCATGCGGCTGGAGGTTCCGCTCGATCCGACCTTCGAGCCGGCCATCGTGGTGAACGCGCTGCTGGACGCCGACACGGGCACCCCCCCAGCCAACGGGCTGTGGCGTGAGCTCCGCGCGTCGGCCCGGCTCACGCACTATCTGTGGGACGAGGACGACTCGGCGAGCGACGACGAGCACGACGCGGGCGTGTTCCGGCTGGACGCGCAGGGGCTGCCCATCCCCCGGGCCCTCGATGACGCCTACCTGATCGCCGCGGTGCCGGACGCGGTGCGGACCGCCGCGGCGGGCACGGTGCCGGTGGTCATCTTCGGACACGGCATCTTCTCCGCTCCCCAGGACTACATCTCCCACGCCACGGACCAGAACTCCTCCATCGAGCTGCTCAATCGGCTGGGCGCCATCGGGATCGGCAGCGAGTGGCGCGGCCTCACGGAGCGTGATCGCCCGGACGCCGTGAGGGTCGCTGCCAACCTCGGTCGCTTCCCGCTGCTCACCGACAAGATGATCCAGGGCGTGAGCAACATGGCCGCGATGGCCCGGCTCACGCAGACCGCGTTCATCGATCAGCCCGTGTTCGAGGCCGAGGGGGGCGGCTCGCTCATCGATCCGGACCGCGTCCTGTACTTCGGGATCAGCCTCGGAGGGATCGAGGGCGCGACGCTCCTGTCCCTGAGCGAGGTCCTGCAGACGGGGGTCGTACACGTCCCGGGCTCCATCTGGAGCACCATGCTGGAGCGCAGCACCCACTGGAACACCTTCGAGACGTTCGTGTTCACGAGCCTGGATCTGCCCTGGGAGCGGCAGCTCATCTACGCAGTGAGCCAGCTGTACTGGGACCCCGTCGATCCCATCGTGCACGCCCGCAACCTGAGCGCCCGCAACGTGCTGATGCAGATCTCCGTGGGCGACGAGCAGGTGCCCAACTTCACGGCCGAGGCCCTCGCCCGGACCGCCGGGCTGAGCCAGGTGCCGCCGGGGGTCAGCCCCGTGTTCGGGTTGCCCGAAGGCACCGTGCCGAGCCCGCCGGGCTCTTCGGGCTACATGCAGTTCGACTCCCAGCTCGGTCGTCCGCCCCTCACCAACCGGCCCGCGACGTCCAACTACGGCGCGCACACGGCCATCCGGCACACCGACGAAGCGATCCGCCAGATCCAGGCCTACTTCGAAGCGGGAGCCGAGGGCACGATCATCGATGTGTGTGACGGTGGACCCTGCGTGCTCGACATCGAGCAGTGAGCCCTGCCGGTTGGCGGATCGCCATCGACCGGGGCGGGACCTTCACCGATGTGGTGGCCACGGATCCGGCAGGGCGCGTGCACACCGCCAAGGTGCTCGCGGAGGGCACCGGCGAGATCGGCGCATTGCGCGCCATCCTCGGCAGTGAGGACCTGACAGGCCTACAGGCCCTTCGCATCGGGACCACCGTGGCGACCAACGCCCTGCTGACCGGTGCAGGAGTCCGGACCGCCCTCGTGATCACCGAGGGCTTCGCTGATCTGCTCACCATCGGACACCAGGCCCGGCCCGAGATCTTCGCCCTGGACATCGTGCGCGTGGCGCCCCTCGCCCACGTGGTGATCGAGGCGCGTGAGCGCGTGAGTGCGGACGGTCTGGTGCTACTGGAGCTCGACCTGGACCACCTCCGAGAGTCCCTCGTGAGCGCACGACAGGACGGCGTCGAGGCGGTCGCCGTGGCGTTCGCTCACGCCGTGATCAGGCCGGATCACGAGGAGGCCGCGGGGGCCCTGGCGCGGGAGATGGGGTTCGCCTCGGTGGT
>CALAGR010000154.1 GCA_937891735.1 uncultured Pseudomonadota bacterium
GCTCCCACGGCGCGCCGCCGGCTCCAGCGCGGTCACCGCAGGTCCCCTGGCCCGCTTTGAGGGCGGCTCCGCCCAGACGGCCCAGTGGGGCGACTCCGGCTACCTCGGCGCCGCCATGGCCCGGGCCGTGTCCCGCTCGAACGAGTCGAGCGCGGTCACCGCGTCGAGCCCGCTCCGTCGGTCCATCGACATGCCCGCCGGCCAGCTCGACCCCGGAGCTGCGCGCAGCGGTGACTCGGCGGTCCGCCGTCGAGCCATGCGCCGCACCCTGCCCGGCTCGACGGCTGCGGTCGCCCGTAGCCTCGGCGGCGGCGGATTCTCCCGTGACAGCCTGGCCCGGATCGCTCGTGTGCAGGCCGCCGCGTCCCCCGCCGACGACCTCGGTGCCGGCGGCTCCCGCTTCGAGGCCACCATCGCCGACGCCGGGGGCCTCATCCGCCGCGCCGCGAACCGCATGGTCAGTCGCAGCACAGGCACGGCTCGCCGGCAGACCCAGGCCACGCTTCCGCGTTCGACCGCCTTGACCGCGGACAAGCCGGACGCGCTGAGCCGGAGTCAGATCTCCCGACTGATCCAGCGACAGATCGCCGACCTCGCGCACATCCAGGCCGCTGCCCCGACCGTGTCCCGCTCCGCGAGCGCCGAGGCCGTCAAGCGCTCCAGCTCCGCGGCGGAGGCCCAGGGCCGTGGCGCGGACCGCGACGTGGGCAAGAAGCCTGATCTCGACGACTTCCTGCGCCGCGCAGTGCGTCGGATCATGGTCGAGGAGGACGTGCTGCAGTCCCGCGAGCTGAGCTTGATGGACTGACCGAAGGGGTCGGGACCGACGCTGGTCCTTCCAGCGCTCCTCCCCCTCGTACGGCCTCCACTCCGGGGCCGCCGCTCCGGCGCTCCGGGTCCGCTACTGGCAGCGCCCGCCGGCCAGGCTGTAGGCCTTCTTGATCTGCGGCGCCAGCGACTGCACGCCGGCCGCGTTCAAGGTCACCGTCAAGGTCAGGCACGACGCCTCCGAACCCGGTACGTACCAGGTCGCAGGCACGGGGCCACGGGCCATCCCCTTGTAGGGGAACTCCTCCCGGCCGGTGTAGCGGAACGTCACCTGCATCTGACCCGGACCGAACTCCACCGGGACCCAGCGGCTCGAGTTGCCGCCGTCGGCGCACGTCCCTTCGACGAAGGCCTCGCGCGCGGCCATGGTGGCGGTCGCATCCGTCGGGTTGATGGCGTACTCGCCGACGACCTTGCTCTGGTCGCTGATCGCCTGCAGGGGCTGCCCGTCCTCCCGGCGCGCCATCACGCAGACCTTGTGCTGCACGGTCAGGGTCGCCGCGCCGCGCAAGGACACCTCGAGCTCCAGGACGTCACGGGAGCCCGGCGGGGTCAGCAGGAGCACCGCACGCGGGTCGTCGCCCACCATGTTGGCGAGCTGCGCCGCGATCTTCGGTTCCCTCAGCACCCCCTGTAACGCGGGCCGCAGATCGGTGCGGGTGATCTCAGCGACGACCTTGTCCGACTTCTTCGAGCCGAGCTTGTTGGCACCCGTGGCGTCCCGCAGATCCACCGACCAGCGACCGTCCCCCTCGCCCTGAACGAACAGGGGAGAGGTGAAGGAGGTGCGCTGGCGGTCGTACACCGCCGAGAAGCGCGTCTCCGTCGTCGCCGTCCAGGCCCAGGTGGAGTCCGACGCTGCGGCAGCCACCGTCTCCGGCTCGTCCCGCTCTTCTCCGTGCGACGTGGGCGAATCCGCGGACTGCCGTTGGCTGAGGTCACCCCGGAGCAGGAGCTCCTGGGTCCTGCGAAGCGGCTCCAGCTCGTCGCCGCCCATCAGCTCGGCCCCGTGGGGGAGCAGCACGAGCGTCGCCTGGAACGTCCCGCCGTCCCCCCAGAAGTCCTCCCAGCGCTGCCCCTCGACCCCCACCGAGAAGATCCAGTTGTCACCGTCGGCGGTGCGCTCTAGGCGCACCTTCGGGCGATCCTGGCTGACCTTCGGCAGCAGCCAGCCCACCAGCGGCTCGAACGTCGCGGCGTCGTACGGGGGAAGGCGCTGCACCCGAACCAGCTCGAGGTCCGCGTCGCCCTTGCTGTCTGCGTCGAAGGGTGCACACGCCCGGGTGGGGTTCCAGCCCGCGCCACAACCCGTCATCGTGAAGTTGTAGGGCACGCCCTCCAGCAGGACCGGTTCGCTCACTCCCGTGTCCGTGTCGCTCGACCGGTCATCGGGGATCTTCTTGCCCATGAAGGACAGCAGGCCGATGAGGACCACGACCGCCGCCACCCCGAGCCCCACGAGGAGCAGCGGGACGCCACCCTTCTTGGCGGCGCGGTCATCTTCGAGCGCATCCCAGTCCACCCCCGTGGTGGTGGGATCTGCGTAGTTCCCGCGCGCCGGGTTGGCGCCGAGCACCGCGCCGGTCAGGCCGCTCTGGATCGGCAGCGCCCGCGACGACTTGCGCGCCTCGTCGTCCTGGGCCTTCTTGCGCGCGCCGAAGGTCGGCGGCTGATTGCAGGGCGCGTCGTCGACGTTGAAGATCGGTCCATCGACGGGCTCGTAGCGCTCGTTCGCCCGCATCGAGGGCGGCGCGAGCGCCCGCATCGACATGAGGGGCACGGGCCGGCTCGTCTTGTGCTGCGCGAAGACCTGGAAGAAGAGCGTGTCCTCTTCGATCCCGGGGTACAGCGCGATGCCCACCTGGAACGGCACCTGGTCGAGGTCGTACCCGACCTCTCCGAGGAGCAGCGCGATCCTGATGTTGTGGTCGCAGGGATCGTAGGCGTCGCCGCGACGGAACCGGTGGGGGGAGACCAGCCGGCACACCCCCAGGATCTTCTGGGGGTTGTGCGCGGGGAACGAAGCGGTCATGAACCGCAGGGCGCCCAGGATGTCCTGACGCTCTCCGTCCGGGTCCTCGCGCATGGTACCCAGGAAGCGCACGCGGTTGATCGTGATGTGGTTGTCGGCCGTCTTGGTCCCGAGCAGGACGCCGATCCGGTCTTTCTTCGTCTCGACCACCGCCGCGGCCATACCCTCCAGGATGGGGAGCACCGCACCCTCTGAGATGTCCTCGCCCAGCGTCAGCCAGTCGGGGTCCTCCATGCGGACCACGCCGAGCTGCGCGAGCTCCGGCTCGTCGTCCTGGGTGGAGTCGGCGTCGTCATCGCCGGTGCCTTCGCCCTCGTAGACGCCCTCGGCCTCTAGATCTTGAAAGCCCCAAGGAAGGGATCGACCAACGTCATCACCGGGCGTTACGTCGTACAGACGCAGCCCGGGAACGAGCGGCGTCCCTTCCCCCCTGTTGCAGAAGAACCCGACCGCGGTCTGGTTCGTGCCGACCCGTGGGGCGAGCACCAATGCGAATTGATATGGGCGAGCGAAGTCACGGTGCGTCCGCAGGTCGTATCGACTCAGGAACACCGCCATGTTGGGGTGGGTGTGGTACCAGCCGAGCAGCAGGAGCTCTTCGCCGGCCTCGCTGGACATCTCCTCCATCTGGTCGATGAGATCGTCCCAGACGGAGTAGCTGAACTTGAAGTGGACGGGACTGCTGTCCTCGTCGTTGGCCACGGCGATGTGGCTGACCTTGATGATCGAGTCGTCCGCGCTGCGCGTGCCGAGCAGGATCCCGGCGACCTCCAGATCCTCACGGACGGAGCGCTGCCCCTCGAACTGCAGCCGGGTCGCCACCTGGTGTTGCAGATAGATCGTCGGCAGGGCCGGGTCGATGGACGACTCGGCGACCTTCCCGATGTACGTGTGCTTTGCCGGAACGTCGAAGTGCGTCGCAACTTCGGATGTGTCCTCGGCGAAGAAGACAGGTTCGTCCATGATTCTGCGGGGCCTCGACGGGCGCCATCTCCCCTGTGTGGTGGCGACGCCTGAGCGCGTCGCGGCGGCTCCCTTTCGGGGTGGCTTCTGACGTCGGGTTTGACAAGCAATCCCGCCGTATCCGAGACTCTGGATAGATATCACGGGGCCCAGGGGGATACAAGCGGCTGGGACCTCTCCACCGGACAGAGGCGGATAGAGGCATGCCGGATCGGATCCGATTCACCCTGGTTGAAGACGGCGAGGACGTACGGTCCTTCGACTTCGACACAGAGACCATCCAGATCGGCGCGGATCCTACCCGCGGTGACAACCTCAAGATCAACCTGCCAAAGGGTTTGCGGCATGTCCGCGCCCGCGTCATCCGGACCGACGAGTACGTCGAGTTCGAGGTCCTCGGCGGGCCGATCTGGCTGCAGGGATCCCGGCTGGACGAGGGGGACGTCGCAGAGCTGAATATCGGCGACATCCTCATCTTCGGGGCGAAGAGCGAGAAGGGCGCCAAGCTCCGGTACGAGCAGGCCAAGGAGGCGGAGATCGTCCTGGACGATGTCGCCGACTGGTCGATCGCCGGTGGGAAGAAGAAGAAGCGGGCCTCCGCCGAAGACGACATGGCCTTCGAGGAGGAGGTCGACGAGTACGCCGGGCTGAACGTCTGGCAGAAGTACTTGAAGTGGTTCCGAAAGCAGTACGCGAAGTTCGCGGCGTGGCGCAAGAAGGCCGCCCGCATCAAGTACTGGATCGGCCTTGCGACGATGATCGTCAACAAGGTCAAGGGCTTCGTGGGGATCGCCCTGGCCATGGGCGGCGGTGCCCTGCTGACGTACACCCAGTACAGCGCCAAGCTCGCTGCCCTGGGCGACGCCAAGAAGGCCGAGGAGTCGGCCGAGGTGGCGGTGGGCGCGGAGCGTGACGCGCAGGCGGAGGCCCGCGAGGTGCGCGAGCAGATGGCCCAGTGCGGCTGTGAGATCCAGAGCGGCGCCGTCGATCTGGGAGCTCTGGCGGCTGGGGACGACGTGCTCGACCGGTTCGGGGAGCTGGACCCGACCCTGAACGTCGAACGGAACGTGTTCTGGCCCGACAAGAGCTCGGTCAACTACGCGAGCCTGCTCGCCGGCCCCCGAAACGCCTACGTGAAGGACCGCACGATCCTGCCCAAGGTCATCGACCGGGTGTGCAGCGCGAGCGCGGACAAGGAGCGCATGAGCGCCGCGGTCAAGGAGGCGAACAAGTACGGCCTGCACGAGGCCTATCTCTTCGTGCCGTTCGTGGAGTCCTACTGGTGCGAGCTGGCCGTGTCGTTCACCGGCCCCCGCGGGATGATGCAGTTCACCCGGTCCACCGCCGAGCTCGCGTTCAAGAAGGTCGACGCGAGCCAGGCGAACATCCCGCCCTACGACTTCGCAGCCCACCGCAAGTGGCTCGAGGACTACGCGCGCGGTCAGGGGATCGGGCTCAACCGGCTGCTGTCGGAGTGCAAGTCCACCACCCGCAAGGACTACCAGAAGTACTTCTACGACGGACAGAGCAACCCCACCTACCCCAACCGCGTCGACCCCCGCGACCCGCGTACGGACTGGAAGGCCTCCACCGAGGCGGCGTTCGCCTGGCTGGCGTACCTCGACGGCGTCTACAAAGGGCGCGGCTGGACCGGCTTGGACACGGTGATGCTCGCCATGGCCGCCTACAACCAGGGTGAGGGCGAGGTCAACGTATGGATCCAGAAGGCCAAGGCCCAGTACAAGGTGGAGAACGAGAGCACGCTCACATACCCGGAGGTCCTGGGCGGCGCGGTGCTTCGCGGCCAGGAGGTGCCGGACGCAGAGAAGAAGCGGCAGGTCGCGGAAGGCATGCGCTACGCGAGCACGATCATCGGCGCCTACCTCGCCACGGCCCCCAAGCTCGACGAGGCGGGCTGCCGGAACTGAGGGCTCGGGTCAGCCGGCGTTGATGAACCGCAGGAAGGCCTCTTCCCGCTTCAGGTTCCGGCCCACCAGCTGGACGCCCATGCCCCGCTCGGCCTCGGGTCCGTCCTCCTTGAGCCAGCGCACCTCGGCCTCCATCGGGAACTCCCGACCCGACACGGGGTGGCGGATGGCCAGACGAAGCTGGGTCCCGATGGGGCGCACCTTCGTCGTCGCCAGGAACATGCCGCCCTTGCTCACGTCGCGCGTGTAGAACTCGGCGAGCTTCTCCTTGCTCGCCAGCCGCACCCGGAACTTGCCCTCCTTGCGGGGCGCGACGCGCCGGCTGAGCTTGACCGGGTCCTCGACGCGGTGCTCCAGAGCCAGCGGATCGGCGGCGTTCGGCGTGATCCCGCTCCGCACGCCCTCGAGGTATTCCTCCCACCGGGTGCGCAGGCGGGAGTCCATCATGAAGAACCGCAGTCCCATGCCGGGCATGCCACCGCAGAACACCGCCTCTTCGGGGGTCACCACCCGCTCGACGGTGGCCAGCGCCCGCAGCGGATTCCCCTCGGGCAGCGCGATCAGCACCTGAACGAGCTCGCCTGGTGGCAGGTGGTCGGGGGACTCCACGAACATCCCCTCGGCGGAGATGTCGATGGCCGACCGGCGGTGGTCCCGGCCATCGAAGCGGAGACAGACAGGCAGGCAGGCGGGGAGCGGCGAGCAGATCGTCTCGACGTCATTCCCCGGCGCAAACTGCAGGTTCTGGACGTCGTGCTCGGATCCTCGAGCGTCGGCAGCAGGCAGCATCGGTCCCCCGAACTGGCGGTGGCGGTCGCGGTCCTGGTGCTCATCGGCGTGCCGATCCGCGACTTGACCCCAAAGAGTGGATCCGACCACTGTTGGCTGCGGGAGCGGCCCGCCGCGGAGGGAGGCGAATGATCGAGGTACGCAACCTGACTCGTCGCTACGGTCCCTCGACCGCGGTGAGCGACGTGAGCTTCCGGGTGCGAGCCGGGGTGGTGGCGGGGCTCCTGGGGCCGAACGGGGCGGGCAAGACCACCACCCTGCGCATGCTGTGTGGCTGCCTGGGGCTCAGCGGAGGGTCCATCGCGATCGCCGGGCATGACGTGGCCACCGACTCCAGGGCGGCCCGCGCCGCGGTGGGTTACCTCCCGGAGACGCCCCCGCTGTACCTGGACATGACGGTGAGGGGCTACCTCGATCACGCCGCCCGCCTGCGCCTGGTGCCCTCGGCGAGTCGGGGCGCCGCCGTCGCGCGCGCCGTCGAGCGCACGGATCTGGGCGACGTCCAGGGACGGTTGATCGCGCACCTGTCCAAGGGGTTCCGGCAGCGCGTTGGCATCGCCCAGGCCCTGGTGCACGACCCGCCGGTGCTCGTGCTGGACGAACCGACCTCGGGCCTCGACCCCGCCCAGATGGCCCAGATGCGGGCCCTGATCGATGGGTTGCGGGGCGATCACACGGTGCTGCTGTCGACCCACCTGCTCAGCGAGGTCTCGGCGTCGTGCGACACGGTCCTGATCCTCGTCGGGGGCAGGCTCGTGGCCGACGGAACCGAGGACGCGCTGCGCGCCGCGGCGGACGCCGGGGTTCGGCTCCGCCTTCGGGTGGCCGGCGACATCGGTGAATGCGCCCAGGCCCTCGCGGTGCTCGACGGGGTGCAAGACGTGCGCACCGATGGCGACAGGATCCTGCTCAGCCTCGCGGCGGGCGCGGAGGTCCGGCCCGAGGTGCACCGCGTCGCGGCGGACTTCGGGCTGCTGGAGTCGGTGCCCCTGGATGGGCTCGAGCAGATCTTCCAGCGGGCCCTGGGCACCGGGAGCGCGCCGTGATCGCCCTGCACATCGCGCGCCGGGAGCTTCGGGCGTGGCTGACGAGCCCCTTTGCGTGGTTCGTCGCGGGCACGTTCCTCGTCATCGAAGGGCTGATGTTCACCGTCCTGCTCGGCGCCTACCTGCGCCTGACCCAGCGCGGACCGGGCTGGGCAGAAGAAGGCGTGCCCGTCCTGCAGGGCTTGATCGAGCCGCTGTTCAGCACTCACGCCCTGCTGCTGATCCTGTTCGTGCCGCTGCTGAGCATGCGGTCCCTCGCCGCCGAGCAGCGCGACGGAACGCTCCCCCTGCTCCTGAGCTCGCCGCTGTCCACGCTCGAGGTGGTGCTGGGCAAGTGGATCGCGCTGGTGCTGTTCCTGGGCGTGCTGCTGTTCGTGGGCACGGCCTACGCGCCCTTGTCCATCGCGCTCTTCGGTCAGCCTCCGCTCGGCGCCAGCTTCGCCGCGGCGCTCGGACTGGTCCTGTTGGCCGCGGCCAGCTGCGCGGCCGGGCTGGCGTGTTCCTCGGTCACGGACAACCAGCTCCTGGCGGCGGTGCTCACCTGGACCCTGCTGCTGGGGCTGTGGATGCTCGCGGTGCTCGAGGGCGGGGACGGCCCGCTGGGGGTCCTGGCGGACCAGCTCTCGCTCCTGGTCCGGGTGAAGCGATTCGGCCAGGGACTCGTGCGCCTGTCCGACCTCGTGTGGTTCGCGGGCTTCTGCGTGGTGTGCCTCGCCTTCGCCTGGCAGCAGCTCGAGAGCCGGAGGTGGCGATGACCACGGTCCTGGCTCGGATCATCGGCGCGGTGGGGCTGCTCGCCGGGTTGGCGGTCCTCGCGATGCTCGCGGTGGCCCCGGAGCTACCGGGGATCCGCACCCTGGGCGCGACCGCGGCGGTCGGCCTC
>CALAGR010000155.1 GCA_937891735.1 uncultured Pseudomonadota bacterium
GACGACGACGACACCACCGGCGACGACGACGACACCACCGGCGACGACGACGACAGCGCCGGCGACGACGACGACGCCACCGGCGACGACGACGACACCACCGAGCCGGACCCGAGCTGCGAGTGCAACAACTCGGTGGTCGGCAACGGGTTCACGGCGAGCTGGGCCCTCGTGCTGCTCCTGCTGACGGCGCTCCCGCTGCGCCGCCGACGGTAGGGACCTCGCGGGCCGCAGGAACCCCCTGCACCGCGGGCGCGGCGGCGGTATAACGCCGCGCATGACGACCCTCCGCACCCTGCCCCTGCGCTCCGCCTTCCTGGCGGCGCTGCTCCTGCTGTCCGGCTGCCCCACCGAGGAGCCGACGGACGACGACGACTCCACGTCGGCGCCGAACCCGCTGCTCGCGGTGGCCGAGACCGCAGCCTTCACGCTGCCCTGCGTGACGGACGAGGTGCACGTGCTCCGCACGGAGTTCGATCACCCGCACATCTACGCCACCAACGACAACGACATGGCCTGCGCCATGGGCTTCGTGACGGCGCGGGATCGCTTCTTCGCCATGGAGCTGGCGCGGCGCCTGGGCTGGGGCACCCTCAGCGAGATCCTCGGCGATCTCGCCATCGACGCGGACATCGAGCAGGTGGCCATCGGGTCCCGCATGGTGGCCCAGAACATGCTCGACGCCGCGAGCCCCGCCATGCTGGCCTACTGGGACTCCTACGCCCGTGGCGTCAACGCCTACATCGCCGGCGTGCGCGCCGGCACTTTCCCGCTGCCGGGGGAGTTCGAGACCGCCGGGCCGTTCCTGGGCTTCGCGGATCCCATGGATCTGCTGACGGACTGGGACGCGACGGCCATGGCGGGCATGGGCGCGACCCTGAAGTTCCAGCTGTCCTGGGAGACCAACGAGCTGAGCCACCAGCAGGGGGTGGACGACCTGCAGGACTGGGGCGACGGGCTGCCCGAAGAGCAGCTCCGCAAGGACGGCGCCCGCTTCGACATCCTGGAGCACCTGCGCCCCGTCTTCCCCATCGCCTCGGACGCGGGCGAGGGCGGCACCACCGCGGGCTGGGACGCGAGCTGGTACGAGCCCAACCCCGACGCCGCGCGGGACGTGCCGGTGGCCCCGGATCTGCGGATCCGCACCCGAAGCGGCGCCCGGGTCGAGCGCGGCGTGCTGGATCGCGCCGTCGAGCGCGGGGATCGCATCACGAAGCGGTGGGGCCACGACGGCGACCAGGACTTCGGCTCCAACACCTGGGCCATCGGCCCCCAGCACACCGCCGGCGGCCACGCCATCGTCGCCGGCGACGGCCACCTGCCGCTGACCGTGCCCCCGCTGCTCTACAACATGCACCTGGACACGCAGCTGCTCGGCGGCGGTGACTGGCACATGATCGGCGTGACCATCCCCGGCACCCCCGCCCTGGGGCTGGGCACCAACGGCGACGTGGCCTGGAGCCACACCTGGCTCGGCATCGACGTCAACGACTGGTACCGCGAGGAGATCGTGCTCGGGGGCGACGGGCTGCCGACCGCGACCCGCTTCCAGGGCGCCGACGCTCCCCTGGTGGCCATCACCGAGACCTTCGTGGTCGATGCGATCTCCGACTCCCCGACCACCATGAACATCGTGCGGTACGAGACGGCCGACGGCCGGCTCATGTACTCGATGGAGGGCGCCCCCGCGTCCCAGGGCGACGCCGGCGCCATCAACGTCGGCGGCGACTGGCTGATCCCCGGCGATCAGGACGGGGACGGCGTCGTCACCGCGATCAGCGCGGTCTACAACGGGTACTTCGAGGAGGACATGATCGAGCACGTGGTGGGCTGGAATCAGGCCGACGACGTGGACGAGTGGGCCGCGCACCACGCCAGGACCAGCTACGGCCAGCAGTTCGCCGTGGGCGACACCCAGGGCAACATCCTGTACTCCAGCTATCAGCCCATCGCGTGCCGCAACTACCTGCCGCGCGATACGGACGGCGTGCCCCTGGCGGGGGCCAACCCGCAGCTCCTGATCGACGGCACCCAGTACCCCTCCTACACCGTGCGCTACACGGCGGATCGGCAGCTGGACCCCGCGAAGGACGACCCGACCGCCTGCATCATCACCTACGACGAGTACCCCAACGCGAAGAACCCGGCCCAGGGCTACGTGGTCAACGCCAACAACGCGCCCCACGGCGCGGCGTTCGACAACGACATCTGGAACGACCCGATGTACATCGGCGGACCCTGGTACGCGAACTACCGCGCGGCGCGGATCTCCGAGCTCATCGAGGAGCAGAGCGGCGCCATCGACGTGGCCGGCGTCAGCGACCTGCAGCAGGACGACCACCGCAGCAACATGGCCGCGCGCTACCTCGGCGATCTGCTCGACTCCCTGGACCTCGCGGAGGCCTACGCCGCGGACGGCGAGGTCGGCGACACCCCGGCGGGGCGCATGGCGGCGGCCTACGCGGCGGCCGCGGTGTCCTGGGACGAGGCCAAGGCGCGGCTCGAGGCCTGGCAGATCGAGGGCATGTGGTCCGACAGCGGGGTGGAGACGTTCTACAACGACCCCACCGCGTCCGAAGTGGAGAACTCCATCGCGACGGTGATCTGGAACACGACCTTCGGGCGCATGCACAACAAGGTCCTGGGCGACGAGGGCTTCCCGGGGATCTACCGACCCGGCGGCACCCAGGGGCGCCTGCGCACGTTCGATTACCTCATGCGGGGTCGCGGGGCCGGCAACCCGATGGGCCTGGCGTCCTGGAACGCGGCCACCGAGGAGTCCATCTTCTTCGACGTGCTGTCCACGCCGGAGGTGGAGACCAGCGACGAGGTGTTCGCGCAGGCCTTCGTCGAGTCCCTGGAGTTCCTGACCACGTCGGCCGGCAGCGACCGGAGCGGCGGCTACAGCAGCGCCGACCAGACCCGCTGGCTGTGGGGTCTGAAGCACTACGTGCACTTCGACTCGATCCTGATTGAGTTCCTGGGCTCCGGTGGTCCCTTCGGCGCGCTGTTCGCTGACTTCGCCATCACCCCCGACGTGCTGCCCCTGGTGGATCCGCCCCCCACGCCGGGCCACAAGCTGTACGCCTTCCCGGGCTTCCCGCGCCCCGGCGACGCGGACTCCATCGACGCGGCGGGCGGCATCAGCGACTCGCGCTACGGCTACGGGTCCGGCCCGGTCATGCGCATGGTGGTGGAGATGGATCCGGCGGGCATCACCGGCGTCAGCGTGCTGCCCGGCGGCCAGTCCGGCCACGCCGACAGTGATCACTTCGCGGATCAGGCGGCGCTGTGGCTCGGCAACGACACGTTCCCCCTGCGCTTCTACGTGGACGACGTGATCGCCGCGGCGGACAAGAGAGAGGTCCTGCGACCCCAATAATCGGGCGAAACCCGCTCCGCTCCGCCGAGATCCCGCCGTTAGGGACCTTCGGAGGCTGCGATACGTTGGATGCCGCTCTTGATCGTCTCGTCACTGCTGGGCGCCGCCTGCGCACCGGCGGACGTGCCCTACGTGGTGATGCCGGGCCCGTTCGAGGTGGCCACCGAGGACGAGCCGACCGGCGGCGAGGAGGTGTTCGTGGACGCCGCGGCGCTGCGGCTGGCCGACCCGGTGCCGAACATCCTGCTGAGCGGCGGCGAGCTGACCTTCTCGGAGGACGGCGACGCCTTCGCGGCCTGGGTCGCCTCCGACAACGGCAACGGGGACGTGTGGGTCGCGCGGTCCCGGGACGGCGGCGGGACCTGGGAGGCGGCGGTGGACGTCGAGAGCGGCTCGAGCCCCGCCGTGGCGGGAGGTGAGCGGCGTCCCTACGTCGTCGTGGACGCCGCCCGGATCGCCGTGATCTGGACATCCAACCCCGACCCCGCGACGTGGATCGCCATCGCCCCGCGCACCGAAGGCCCCTTGAGCTTCGGAGCCCCCCAGAGCGTCGGAACCGCCAGGACGGACGACCTCGAGGACTTCGCGAACGGCGTGTTCCTGAGCGACGGCACCCTCGCTGTGGTCACGCACGTCACCGTGTGGGGCGGCTCCCCCGAAGAGGCGCTGTTCGTCACGCGGGAGAGCGATGGCTGGCAGGCCTCGCTGATCACCGGGGACGTGCCGGGTGAACCCTGCGCCTGCTGCGCGTTGGACGTGCTGCCCACCGAAGACGGCGGCCTGCTGGTGGCGTACCGCAACAACATCGACAACATCCGCGACCAGTTCGTGCTCGACGTGAGCGCCGAAGGCCAGGTGTCCTGGGCCCAGGCCTCCTTCACGAACTGGGAGATCTTCGGCTGCCCGATGCAGGGTCCGAGGCTCCTGGAGCTGTCCTACGGTGAGCTGCTGCTGTTCTGGAGCGACCCCACGGCCGGCGACAACCAGATCTGGATCGCGCGCAGCGAAGACGGCGGCGCCACCTGGGCCGGTCAGCGCGGCATCACGGCGGACACCTCGGTGACCGGCAGCCAGAAGTGGCCCCGGGCCGCGGTCAGCGGCTCCCACATCCACGTGGCGTTCCACGTCGGCGCCATCGGCTGGACGGCCTGGAGCAACGACCGTGGCGTCACCTTCTCCGAGCCGCAGCCCGTTCAGACGAGTGACGGCCCGTTGGAGGACGTCCAGCTGGCGATCGGTCCGCAGGGGGCCGCCATGGTCGGAAGCAGCGGCGCCTGGCCCGACGCGGCGATCTGGTTCACGCCCCTGGAGTAGGCGGGATCGAGGCTCCCGTGACTACGGAGCCGGTGTCAGCGTGTCGCAGCGCACGTTGCCCGCCAGCAGCCCCGCCGAGCTGGTCCACCGGGAGCCCGGGACGAACCCCGCCCACGCCGCCTCCGACACTGCGCAGGTGCTCGAACCGTCCGGCCCCGCCAGCTGCACCGTGTAGCTCTGGGAGCGCGCCCCTTCCCTCTCGCACCCCAGGCAGTCCCCCGGCTGGCGGATCTGCGGATCGGGCCAGGCCGGTGAGTCGGAGCCCCGGGCCGTCTCTTCCCGCGCGACGATCCAGCTCGTGCCCGTCCAGCGGCACCAGTCGTCCGTCACGTCCACGGACTTGAACCTCGGCTGGCAGTCCTCGTAGGCGGTGAACGTGCCGTCGCCGTTGTCCCGCTGCTGCTGCACACAGGTCTGTCCGTCCGCGACCTGCTCCTGGCGCCGCACCTTGCGCTCGCGCACGGGGGCCCCGACCCCCGCGGGCAGCCCGTCGCACCAGCTCCCCATCTGCACCTCGCGCAGCTGCTCGATCTGGATGGCGCGCTCCCAGGACCTGCTGGTGGCCTGAAGCTCCACCTGCTTGCTGGTGCAGGTGTTGATGACGAACCAGGCCGCTCCGAGCAGGAGCCCGACGAGCAGGAGCGCTCCGCAACCCAACCCGCCCTTGCGCCCACCGGTGGTCTGCTCGCGCTTCTTCCTCGGCTTCGGCGTGCTCTGCACGGTGCGCACCGTCCTCGCCTCTGCCAGGGCCATGCCGCAGTTGACGCAGTGCAGCGCCAGCGCCGCGTTGGGCGTCGAGCAGGAGGAGCAGTCCAGATCCGCGCCGTGGTAGCGGTGGTCCTGCACCGCGATCCGGTCCGCCTCGGACGGGAAGTAACGGGACTCCTCGTCCTGGGCCGCGCCGCACGACGGGCAGTGGCGGTGGTCCAACCCCAGCAGCTTGTCCGTGCCGCAGAACGGGCAGTCCCACAGCATCTGGTAGGTGCCCAGGTCGTGCTCGCTCACGGGGTGCTCGCCTTCTCCCGCAGCGCCTTCTGGATCTGCAGCCCGCTCCAGGCGTGGCACGCGTCGCCCACCACGTCCAGATAGAACTGCCGAGTGGGCTCCTTGTCCCACCACATCGCCAGCTTGTCTGCGGAGTACACGCCCAGGCGCTTCATCTGCAGGACATGGGCGAGCAGCCGGGTCTCGGCGTCGTCGATCAGGTCCCGCTGCTGGACCGTGGGGGTGAACAGGCCGTCCCGCTCGGCCTTGCCCACGCTCTCCAGGAAGTGCCCCAGGAACTTGACGTCCTGGTTGTAGAGCAGCGGCGCGAGCTTGGGCGCCTGGCGCATGGCCTCCTCCACCAGGCCCGTCTCCAGGGGCACGCGCCACAGGTAGATGTCGGTCTGGGCCTGCACCCGGGAGGCGAGGTTGGCGTCCGGGGGGTGGGCACCGACGGCGCAGGCCACCACGGACTGGAACAGGTGCGCGCCCCCGCAGGTGTAGGAGAAGATCCCCTGCCGCCGCTTCTGCACGGTGTCCCCCGCCACCATCGCCTGGCGCATGAACCAGGTCTCGGCTTCGAGCATCTCGAGCTGCTGCAGAGCCACCGCGTCCACCTGCTCGTCGCCGCCGGCGGAGGTGGCCCAGCTCCCCGGGGCGCCAGCGTCGGTGGCCTGGCACCACGCCTGGATCGACCACGCCACGTCGTCGGGCTTGGCGAACGCGGCGGCGCCCTTGGCGGGGTGGTTCGGGTGGTGGCGCAGCCGGGATCCGCGCAGCAGGCGCTCCAGCGTGGGGGCCCCGGGGCGGCTCGTCAGGGGCTCATCGAGGGCCAGCCCCACCTCGACGAACGTCTTGAGGATCAGATCGGTGTGGGGCTCGACCGGGGTGCCGTCCGCCGTGGCGTCGGGGAAGTAGGGCTGCAGCCCCTTGAAGGAGCCGAGCTTCTCGGTGGCGAGGAAGTCATCGATGAGCACGTCGATGGCGACGCGGCCGTCCACGGCCTTGAAGCCGCGGCCCTTGGCGAGCACCCCGTGGGCGAGGGCCCAGGCGTTTGCGGGCTTTCCGGCCTCCCGGTCGATGACGTCCGAGAGGACCTGGAGGGACTCGGCGCGCCAGGCGCCCCCCGGCAGGAGCGGCGCAGGCGGTGGCGTGCTCCCCGGCGGTGCCGGCGGGGGGGCTGGAGCCGGCGCTGGTCCACCACAGCCGATCAGCAGCGCTCCGAGGAGCGCCGCGAGGATCCCCCCTGGCCTCACCTAGTCCGCCTGCTCGACGCGCACGATCTCGTCCTTGGCGACGATGTAGACGATCGGTCCGTTCACGGCGCAGCGCGGCAGGTCGCGGGGGTTCTCGTAGGCCATGACGGTGCTGAGGAACTTGCCGCGCTTGTTCCACTTGTGCACGCTGCCGGCGTCCGTGACCACGTACACGTTGTCGTCCGCGTCGCCGCACAGATCCCAGTCCTCGCTGCCGTCGTCGGGCACGCCCTGCTTGGCCCAGGTGCCCTGGCGGAAGCCGTCCTGGGGCTTGTACTCGATGAGGTCCCGGGTGCCGGTGTGCCGCACGATGAGCTTGCCGCCCGCCGAGATGACCGCCGACTGCACGTCGCCGCCCTCCAGGGTGTAGCGCTTCTTGAGCTCGCCGGTGGCCGAGTAGGTCAGCACCTCGTCCTTGATGATGAACAGGAAGTCGTCATCGAGCCAGGTGATGATGGGGGTGCCGGCGCCGCGCCTGGCCTTGGGCTTCCAGTCCTTGTCGATGGTCCACTGGGCCTTGGGGTTCCCCTCGGCGTCGAAGGTCTGGACCCGGAGCGCGACGTCGATCACCGCGAGGATGTCGTAGTTGCCCACGGCCAGGGCGTAGGGCTGCTGGAACTGACCCACCTCGGTGCCGGGCATGGACGCCGTGGCGTAGGGATCGCCGTTCTTGTCCCCGAACCACCACTGCGCGATCCCGCGCTCGCCGCCGATGACCCGCTCGATGCTGCCCGCGGGGGTGAACCGCTGCACCCGGTTGTTGCCGATGTCGGCCACATAGATGTTGCCGGCGCTGTCCACGTCGATGGACATGGCCTCGCCGCGGGACATGAAGGCGCCCTTCTCGTAGCCCTTCGAGCCCCACTGGGGGACCGTCGCGCGCAGTCCGCGCCGCAGCTCCTGCTCGGCCCGCAGGAACTTGACCTCCAGGTACAGCCACTCGCGGTCGTCCGCGCTCTGGGTGCCCGCCGCGGCGGTCTCCAGGGTGCCGATCGCGTTGGGGTCCTTGAGCTTGACGAGGTAGCCGATCGCGGACTCCTCGAACTGCAGGGCAGCCAGGCGGTAGCCCAGCGGCACGAACTTCTGGACCAGGGGCACGCGCCACTGCCAACCGGTGATCGACACGGCCTCGATGACCTTGAAGTTCGCGCTGTACTCCACGTTGTCCTTGCACGCGATGTAGGCGTCCTTCAGGGCCAGGGGCTCCGCTTCGGGCAGCTCGCGGGTGGTCTTGCTGCGCGCGACCTCCTTGGTGATGAGCTCTTCGGCCGCGGCGATCAGCGGCTTGCTCACGTCGGGGTCGTGGAAGTCGAAGGCCACCTCGGCGATGTGCGTGCTGTCGAACACGGTGCCCTTGTGCACCGCATCCAGCGTGATGCGCAGGGTGCGCACCGTCTTGCCGAGGCGGATGTCCTTGCGGGCGTACCGGTCGCCGATCTCCGCTGACTTCTTGAAGTCGCCGTCGGGCCCCGTGCCGCTGATGGTGACCTCGGCGGCGCGGCCGCGGCCCTGCCACGACTCGTTGCCGTCGAAGGCCCCGCCCCAGATCGACACCACCTCGATGGCGCGGTCCTCGCCGAGATCGACCTCGATCCACTCCCCTTCGCCCACGCCGGGCTTGCCTTCGGCCCAGGAGGTGGCGAGCACGCCGTCGAAGGCGAGCTCGGGCCCGTACACCGCCGACCCCGAGTCGTGGCTGGAGCTGGCGCTCAGCTTCGGAACCGGAGCCTTGGAGGTGGCGGCGAGCGCCGTGGCGGGGAGCGAGGCTGCGGCGAGCAGCGGAAGGAGCAGGTAGGTACGCATCAGCGGGATCTCCGAGGCCGGCCGGCGGCCCACCGGGAAGGACCGGGGGCGGCAGCGGCAGGGGGCAGACGGCTCAGGGGCAGTTGGTGGAATCCTGGTCGATCACTTCCTGGGTGCGCTCCACGAGGTCCAGCGCAGGAACGACCGCGGCGGTCATGTTCTCCACCCAGACCACCACGCACTGGGACTCGGACAGCTCGTTCGGGCACGCGCTGCAGGACGCCCCCGCGAGGGCCAGGCCGCTGCACAGGTCGCCGATGGGCAACACGATGTCCCGGCTGTCGAGCCAGAAGTACAGCGTGCCGTTGGAGATCGCGTCGATGGCGGTGGTGTTGGACGAGGTGAACTCGCCCTCGAAGCTCACGCCGTGCAGCACCACGTCGAGCTCGACGGGGAAGCCCTGCAGATCGAACGCGATCGTCTGGCTGAACTCGGCAGGGCCCGCGGAGAAGTACGGATCGAGCCAGAGCGCGGGGTCCTCGCCCGCAGCCGGGATGTCTGCGGTGGGCTGACACAGGTTCTGCGCCACGCCGCTGTCGTCCGCCGTCGCGCCCATGAGGGTCAGGCTGGTGGTGTTCGCGTCGGTGGACACGACCTCCGTCAACAGGACCTGCGTGGCGTTGGTCAGGAACTGGGCCGCGGCGGGGGGCGAGACCACGTTGCCGGTGGTGATGTCCCACGCGAACGTCAGGCCTGCGGGGTCCAGGCCGAGGGGCGTGCCGCCCGCGGCGTCCGTGGTGAAGGTCCAGTCCTGCATGCCGTCGGTCCAGTTGACGCTGGCGGTGTAGGCCTCGCCCGCGATCAGGGCGGAGTCGGCCTGGAACGTGAGGCGCTCGGGCGACACGAACAGGCTGGTGCCCGTGATCTCGGTGCCCGCCGAGTCCGCCAGGGCGATGGTGCCCTGGGTGGCGCCGTCGAAGTCCACGTAGATGGACGTGCCCAGCGCCACCTCCGTGGCCTGATTGACCGGGTTGAGCGCCGCGATGCCCACGGTGCCCGGGGTCGTGTCGTCGTCGTCATCGTCGTCGTCGTCGTCGTCACCGGCCGTGGTGTCGTCGTCGTCGCCCGTGACGTCGTCGTCGTCAGCGGCGTCGTCATCGTCGAGACCACCGCTCCCGTCGTCGCAGGCGGGGAGCCCGGAGGCCAGGAGAAGCAAGACGATGGTGAGCCAGCTGAGTCGGGTCATGGGGGTCCTCCGTGAAGCGCGCGGAGGATACCGCAATGCCGCGCGAGCGAGGCGGGCCGGCCCGGGCCTCAGCCGCCGGGGGCCTTCGCGGCCTCCACGGCGCGCCAGAAGCGCAGGAACGACGCGCCGTTGACCATCCTCAGCTCGTCGCCCGACAGGCCCGCGGCGGTCAGGTCCTGCCGCAGCTCCGTCAAGCGCGCTGAGCGCTCCAGACCCTGGGGGCTCTGAATGATGCCGTCCCAGTCCGAGCCGATGCCGACGTGCTCGGCGCCGATGCTCCTGACCAGGTGCAGGGTCTGCGCGACGACGTCGGACCGGAGCGCCGGGCGCCCCTTCACCACGAACGGGCCGTGAAACATCGCCCCCACGAGCCCGCCCTTGTCGGCGATCGCCGTCAGCAGGTCGGGGCTCAGGTTCCGGGGCACGTCGGCCAGGGCGCGGGCGTTGCTGTGGGAGGCGAGCACGGGCGCCCGGGACAAGGCCACGGTCTGGAGCGTCGCCGCGTCGGACATGTGCGACACGTCGAGCATGAGGCCCAGGTCGTTGCTCAGCGCCACCATCGCGCGACCCGCCTCGGTGAGGCCGCCGGCGGCCCCCGCCCGGGGTTCGGCCGAGCTGTCCGCGTAGGCCGAGGGCTCCGTCCAGGTGAGGCCCACCATCGACACGCCCAGGTCCGCGAGCTCGCGCAGGGTCGCTTCGCCCTCGGCCAACGCGGTGCCCCCCTCCAGGGCGATGACCACCGCGATGCGTCCCTGTCGCAGGACCGCCTCGAGCTGGCCGGGGCCGCGCACCAGCGCCGCCTTGCCACGGCTGCGGCGCACCATGTTCAGGATCCCGTTGACCTTGCGCAGGGCCTCGCCCCGGGGGTTGGCCACGCCCCGGGGGATCCAGGCCGCCTGCACGATCACGTTGACGCCCGCGGCCTCCAGGGAGGGCAGCGAGGCCTCCAGGCGGCTGCTGTTCCAGTCCACCCCCTGCTCGATGATCTGGGTGATCGTGTCCACGTGCAGGTCCGCGATCACGTCCGGCAGCGGCGGAGGGGTGGGCTCCGGCGTCGCCTCGGTCACCGGCTCCGGGGAGGAAGCAGGGGTGCCACCGCAAGCTGACGCGAGGAGCCCCGCGGCGAGCAGCAGGGACGGGAGCAACGATCTGGCGGACGACGTCATTGGCGCAGGGTACCCACGCCGCGCCGGATCAACCGGGCCAGTACCCGAAGCCCAGCCCCGACAGCACCCGGTCCGGCACCGCGCAGGACGAGGAGGCGTCATCGACCGCGGTGACCACCAGGCCCTGGAGCGAGACGTCCGCCGTGAAGCCGCCGTTGCCGTCGGCGGTCATGATCGTGAAGGTCACGAAGCCCGCGGTGGCCGAGAAGCTGCGGTCTACGCTGGGCTCATCGATCGGGGGAACTCCAACGCAGTCCTGCCCCTGCAGGTCCGTGCCCCGCTGGGCGTTGGCCCAGCCCGTCAGGCCCATGGGCGGCAGCGTCAGACCGGCTACGTCCAGCGTCCAGGCCTGCCCCTGGGCGAGGGTGAGGCCACTCGTGTCCACCTGCACGGCGACGCGCGCGGTGGAGTCCCCGTTGGTGATCGACAAGAAGGCGTCGCCGCAGGAGGTGACGCTGGCCCACGTGGCGAACGTGTCCAGGCTCGCCTGGAGTTGGGCGTCACACCCGACCCCGGCCGAGTCGTCGTCGTCGCCCGAGTCGTCGTCGTCGCCCGAGTCGTCGTCGCCCGAGTCGTCGTCGTCGCCAGTGTCGTCGTCGTCGCCCGAGTCGTCGTCGCCGGTGTCGTCGTCGTCGTCGTCGCCGGTGTCGTCGTCGTCCGCGATGTCGTCGTCGTCCGTGGCGTCGTCGTCGTCGCCCGGCGGGCAGCCGGTGGACAGGAGCAGGAGCGACAGGAGCAAGAGGAGGAGGGAGCGCATGGCGCCACGCTATTGCCCCACCGGCCGTGCGCGCGCGGGCCTTCTCGGGCCCCTGGGCTCGGCCCCCGGGCTCCTCAGGGCGAGGGACGCGGGCCGGCCGTGTCCCGGGGCGGAACGTCGATCCAACCCAGCTCGTGCAGCCGGCGCCACAGCGCCAGCGCGATGATCTCCTGGCCATCCGCGTTGGGGTGCGGATCACCGGCCTCCGGATTGATCGAGAGGCGCGGGAGCTGGCCTGCCGTCGCGTCCGCGTAGATCGGCTCGAGGAACAGCGCGGGCTGGCCCGTGGACTCGGCGAAGCTGCGGACCTCGGACCGGGTGGCCTGCCACCGGTGGGTCACCGGCATCAGCATCGGGTGCGCGACCACCAGCACCTTGCGGCCCTCGGCGACCCGGGCCTGGACCCAGGCGATGCCCTGGCGGGTGGCTTCGATCCTGTAGTCCACGTCGTCCGCCGCCCAGTCCGGCAGACGGCGCCCGCCGCCTCCGACCAGCCCGATCCAGCCCAGCTCTGCCACCCGAGCGGCCTCGGACCGCGCCCGCAGCCACGTCCAGGGTCCCGAGGCGGCCAGTCGGTAGGGCGCCGACAGGTCGTCGCTGAAGACGTTGAGCACGATGATGTCGGGGCCGAGGTCGGCGAGGGCGGCGTCGTAGCGCGCCTGCGCCTGCAGCAGGTTGTATCCGCTCACCCCGCAGTTCACGACGTCCACGTCCGGGCCGAGCGCGCGATCCAGCCGGGCCTCCCAGGTGGCGTCCTGGTCGATGCTCGCGCCGAACGTGATGCTGTCGCCCAGCGCCACGATGCGCACGGGGGGCGCCGCGCGGACGGCGTCGTCGCGGCAGCCCCGCTCGTTCACCCGCACCGCGGCGTTCTGGAAGGTGCCCCGAGCCCCCGGTCGAAGGGTGTATCCGATGGCCGGGTCGGCATCGAGGGCGTGAAACTGGAGCTCCGGATCGACCTGCGCCGGAGCCGGCGGCGCCACCCCCGCCAGGCGCACCAGGCCCTCCGCGAGGAGGAGCGCGATCAGCAGCCCGACGCCCGCCGCGGCGAGCCTGGATCTCCGAGTTCCCACGCCGGGCTCTGTAGCACGAAGCAGATCAGTATGATTCGCCGGTGCGGACCCTGCCCCTCCTCGTCGTCGTCCTGTTCGCCGGCTGCGACCGCTTCGACGAGTCCGGGGTCTTCGTGTCCCCGCCCTGCGAAGACCAGGCCGTCGAGCAGCTGCATCCGGCCAACGGCGCCGAGGATGTGTGGGTCGGCGGGCTGATCTGGGTCGATCTCGTCTGCCCGGCCCCGGGCGCCACGATGTCGCTCAACGGACCGGCCGGCGCGGTGGCTGGCTCCACCTTCATCCAGCACGGCGGACACCAGATCCTGTTCGAGCCCGCCGCGTGGCTGCAGGCCGACGCGAACTATGTGGCCCGGCTCGACACGGCAGACGCGTACCGGGAAGTGGCGTTCGCCACCGGCTCCCTCGGTCAGCCGCTGCAGGCGGCCCTCAACGAGCGGGCCCTGGCGCTGCACCCGGCCCAGGGCGCGCTGCTCGATCCCGCCGGCTTCCTGGCCGATCTGCCCCCCGCGCTGCAAGCGGGGCTGCACCCCGTCGTGCAGTTCCTCGGCGACCCCAGCGGCGCGACGCTGCCCCTGCGGCTCGGCGGACGCCTGGACTCCCGCGCCACCGCGGGCCAGGACCTGGACGACACCACCTGGGATCTGAGCGCCCGCTGGGAAGACCCGATCTGGACCGTCGGGCCCCTGGACATGACCTGGCAGCTCTTCGACTTCCCGCTCGTGCTGGAGGGGGCGGTGCTCCAGGGGGTCCTGGCGACGGACGCGGGCAGCGGAGGCGGAGGCTCGCTCGACGCCCTGTGGGACACCCGGCCCGCGGAGGACGTGCTGGGCACCGGGGCCGGCTCGCTCTGCGGCCGCAACGGGGCGGCGGGGGGCGACGGCTGTGTGCCCTGCGCGGACGGACGTGTCTCCTGCCTGCCTTTCGCGCTGCGATCGATCCCCGCGGAGGCCTGGGGCGGCGTGCTGCAGGTGGTCGATCCCGACTGATCGCGAGCCGCGATGAGTTCCTACCGGCCCGGCGGATCCCAGCCATCCCCCGCCGCGTCCAGATACAAGGCGTTGGTGATGGCGTAGGGCTGCGCGCTGCCCCACCACGACCCGAGGCTGTCGCTTCCCTCCACCTCGACCACGAACCACGCGTCCTCGGCGCTCGCGTCCACCGTCCAGCTCGCCTCGAGCCACAGACCGTCCTCCGACGGCCCCTCGCGCGCTCGCGCGAGAGGGAGGCTGGGGGCGGGGCTCAGAACTCGACGGAGTACAGCATCAACCGGGGACGCGCTGCGATCGTGTTCGTGGGGACGCTCGTACTGCCAAGCGGGGTCCACCGCATCCGGGGGTCCGCGACGAGCGCGCGGTGCCAGTCGGGCCAGACGGCCGCGTGCGTCATCCCCTGCGCCTGGAGCCAGGGCACGGGATCGTCGACGTCGAGCAGTTCGCTGGTGTTCAGCCCGGTCAGGTCGATGAGCCGCTGGGGGACGGAGAAGCGGAGGCGCCCGGCGTCCGAGATGCCGATCACCGCGTCCGCCGGGAGGTTGGCCGCGATCCAGGCGGCCATCGCGCCGTGCAGCTGCTCGATCTCGGCGGTGTTCGCGACGTACGCCTCGCGGAGCGAGCGGCGCTCCACGGTGGCGGTGGCGACGAGAACGACGGCGATCCCGAGGGCCACCAGGCGGCGGCGCCCCTCGGACGGCTGTCGATCGAGCAGGGTGATCGCGCCGGCCGCGGTCAGGAGGACCAGCCAGGGCATCACCACCAGCAGGTAGCGCGCGTAGTACACGGACTGCACCGACGCCTGCACGATCGGCTCCGCCGAGACGCCCAGGGGCAGCGAGACGACGTAGAAGGCCAGGATCGCCCCGGGCACGGCGACGAGGAGCGGCGCCAGGTGACGCCGGCGCGCCAGGGTCCGGGCGCCCACCGCCAGGGCCACCGCGACGAGGACGAGGGGGACGGCGCCGGGGGCCCTCCACTCGCGCAGGGCGGCGCTGAACAGACCGAACACGGAGCCCAACTGCTCCCAGGGCTCGAACCCGACGACGACCTTCGTCCGAAACGCGGCCGGCAGGGGGTGCCCCGCCACGGCGAGCCCGAACAGGAGCCATCCCGCGCCCGCGAGCGAGGGCGGGACGAGGAGGGCCAGCCGCGCCCGCAGGTCG
>CALAGR010000156.1 GCA_937891735.1 uncultured Pseudomonadota bacterium
CTGGTCGGCCTCGCGGGCTGGCTCTACCTGGACTGGCCGGCGGTGTCGGCGGCCGTGGCGTCCAGGGGCGGCGCCGAGCTCGCGCGGGCCGTCGCGCTGCTGCTCGTCCTGACGGGGATCGCGGCGGCGTCGGTGGCCATCGCTGACCGCCTCGCCATCCGCTGGGACCTGAGCCCGGCCCAGGTGCACAGCGTGCAGGAGCGGACGAAGGAGATCCTGAGCTCCCTGGAGACCGACCTGACGCTGACCGGGTTCTTCGTCGCTGACGGTGACGCCATCGAGCGGTCCCACCGAGCGCGATGGCAGGCGCTCGCGGAGGCCTTCGATGCAGCCAGCCCGCGGCTGACGACGCGCACCATCGATCCCGACGTGCAGCGTCACGACGCCGACCTCGCGGACGTGCGCAGCAACGGCGTGGTGCTCGTGAGCGCGGCGGACCGCACGGAGCGCCTGTTTGCGCCCGATGAGCAGTCAATGCTCAACGCCGTCCTGCGGGTGGCCGCCGCCCGGGACCGCACCGTCTACCTGACGGCGGGATCGGGGGAGCGCCGCGCCGACGACACCGGGCGGACCGGGCTCTCCCAGCTGGCGGCACGCCTGCGTGCCCTGGGACTCGGTGTGCAGGACCTGGACCTCCTTCGCACCGACCGGATCCCAGAGGACGCCGCGGCGATCCTGCTCGTGGATCCATCGACGCCCTTGAGCTCGGACGCCGCGGGTCGTCTGGCCGCATGGGTGCAGGCCGACGGCGCGCTCCTGATCGCGTCGGAGCGCGGCCGTCCGACCGGGATGGAGCCGCACCTGTCCCGGTGGGGCCTCGCGCTGGCCGACGCGGTCATCGTGGATCCGCTCGTCCGTGCGGTGGTGGGAGACGCGACCACGCCCCTGGTCGCCGAGTACGGGGTGCACGCGGCGGTGCGCGGACTGCGCAGCCCGGCGCTGTTCTCGGGAGCCACGCCGGTCCTTCCGGTCGAGCAGGATCCCCGGCAGCTCACGGTGCACGTCCTGGCGCGCACCTCGGAGCTCGCCTGGGGCGAGACCGAGCCCGCTGGCGAGCTGATCCGAGGCGAAGACGACCTCCCGGGACCCCTGAGCCTGCTGTCCCTCGCGGAGCGTCATCCCGAAGGCGAGCCGGCGGGCCTCGTGGTCCTGGCGGGGGACGCGGACTGGTTGAGCGACCCGGCCCTGCAGCAGCTCGGCAACTCCGACCTCGCGATCCGGGTGATCGGACACCTCGCGCGCCAGGCCGACCTGGTCCGCCTGCCTCCGCGGGAGATGGGCTCGGGCATGCTCGAGATGGACTGGATGGCCCGCGTGCTGGTCGGGCTGTGCGCCGTGCTGCTGGTCCCGGGCGCGTGTTTCGCGGCGGGAGCGGGGATCTGGATGTGGCGCCGACGACTCTGAGCCGTCCTCTCAGTCGGGCAGCCAGTCCCAGCTGAAGCTGAGGAAGCCGCTCTCGCCGGTCTCGTCGTAGTAGTCGGTGATCTGCAGCTTCACGCAGTGGCCGTCGTTCGTCTCGAGCACGTAGACGTGTCCGAAGGGCGTCACGCCGTGGCCGCTGATCTGGTAGTCGAACCAGAACGACAGGCTCGAGTTGTGGCTGCGCTCGGGGAACGGGCCCGCCCCGTCGGGATCGTCGAGGACGTCCGAGATGTACCCGTCGTCCACGGTCGGGGTGTTCGAGCTGCAGCCGAAGGACGCCCGGTTCGTCGTCGAGCCGCTGGCCACGAAGTCGGAGCAGCGCGCGTCGAAGTCCTCCAACGAGGCCCAGCTCTCCGTGGTGCCCTCCACCGCCAGGAGCCCTCCGCGACTGATCGAGTCGGCGCTGGCGCTGTCGCCCGAGTTCGTCGCGACGACCCACTGCGAGAACGCCAGGTCCCACCCCGTCTCGGCGGCCGGATCTTCGACGGACAGCGGAGCGCCCGCGGCGTCGCGCAGGACGTCCTGGGCGTCGAAGGACCACAGCGACCAGCGGGCCCGAATCTGCGCCTCCACGGTCTCGTCCCCCTGCACGCTGCCATCCCCGCTGCGGCAGCCCATGGGCGTGCCGAGGTAGACCTGCGCCAGCAGCAAGGCCGCGGTGCACAGCGCGGGGGCAGCCCGTCGCGCGACGAAGCGCCGGCTCATTTCGGCCTCCGGGAGACCGCGAGGCCGGTCCGTCTGTAGTCCTCGCCATCGACCCGAATGAAGTCGCACATCTCGCACAGGCGCGAGTAGATCCGGGAGTCCAGCCGCTCCTCGAGGGTCTCCGCGCCCCCCGCCACCGACGCGTCGGCGTTGCGCCGATCAAACGCCGGGTTGAGCCCCCGCCCGGGCTTGCGCACGCCACCGGCGTCCAGGTTCGTCGTGAACAGGGTGACGCGGTCTGCGTTGTAACGCCGACTGATCAGGTCATCGAGCACGGTCAACTCCCACTCGGTGTTGCGGCCCTTGCCCAGCTCGTCGACGACCAGCACGGTCGTCTCCACCAGGGGCAGCATGAGCGCCGCCTCGCTGGACCCGGCCTCCGCACGGAAGCTGCGCCGCAGATCCATGAGCAGGTTGCCGTAGTCCACGAAGCGAGCCGGGATCCCGGCGTTCAGTGTCAGCTCGCGGAACACAGACAGCGCGATGTGCGTCTTGCCTGTCCCGACGGGCCCCCAGAAGAGCAGCCCACCCCGCGCCTGCCCGGCGCCGCACTGCGCGGCCCAGAACCGCGCGGTCTCCAGCGCCGTGGCCTGACTCTTGTTGCGGGGCAGGTAGGTGTCGAACGTGGCCCCGCTGTAGCGCCGCCCGATCTGCGCGGTGTTGTACAGATCCATCCGACGACGGGCGTGGCGCCTGGAGCACGGCCGGAACACCTCGTACCCGGACGGATCCCGCCCGTACGAACCCTCGCGACCGTTGCACTCCGTGCACTCGGACGCGTCGGTGGTGAACTCCGCGCGGCAGTGCTCACCGGTGGGCTGGACGTCGATTCCCGGTATCGGGCACGTGAGCTCTGACTTGGTCACCCGTCGGTCTCCTCGGTCAACCGTCGTGGATCCAGGACCGGATCCTCTTGCTGAAGTCGGCGACGACTCAGCTCCATGATGGTGCCCTCGAACGCATCGGGGCTCATTCTCTGCGCCGCATCGCCCATGGACGAACGCAGCTCGTCCCGAAGCGCCGTGCGCCGCGCCGACGGAAGCGCGAGCACCAGGGAATCGTAATAGAGGCGCGCGATGCGCAGGAGGGCGACGTAGGCCCCGGCCTGAGATGGATGAGCGATCTCCGCCGCCAGCGCAGCCTCCGCCTGGGCCAGGGGTCCCGACGACGGGTCGCCCAACCGTCGGGCAGCGAGAGCGGCGCACACGTCACCATGCGCGACCGAGAGCGCCGAGGCGCCGTCATCGAGCTCGACGCTGGTGTTTGTGGCCGCGTGTCGCGCCACCGCCTGGGCACCCTCCCGCTCCACGGCGGTGGCCATGGACTTCAGCGGGAGTCCGCGCGGTGGCCGCTTGCGCTTCTTGAGCCGCTCGGCCGTGACCCGAACCGTGCGCAGGACCGTGTCCAGTGGGTATCCGCGCTCCCACCACGTCGCGATGAGATGCTGGTCGATCGAACTCAGCACGTTCCCCTCCTCCCGCACATGTTGCACGAGCTCTCCGAGGGCCTCGGCGTACGCGGAAAGGGGCAGATGCGTGGACACGGGGACTCCATCGACGCCGGAGCGACGGCGGCGGAAGCTAGCAGCCTCGGGGCCGGCTTGCTCACGCCCGCGCCTGCGGGATATCGTCGGCCGCCATGACCCGACACCACCTCCTCCTGATGTTCGCCGTGCTCCTCACGGCGCTCCCCGCTTCCCTGGCCCACGCCCAGGACGACGACGACGATGACGTCGACGACCTCGGTGAGCTCGACGACCTCGACGACCTGGACGAGGCGGACGCCGAGGAGCAGGACGATGATGGCGGGGTCGATGACGAGGGCATCTACACCGACTACAAGGACGAGCTGCGCGGGGACTCGGCGGCCGAAGAGCTCGACGCCTGGCGCCGCTACCTCGACGTCTATCCGAGGTCCGTGTACCGGATGGAGATCGAGAAGCGGATCGACGCCCTGAAGGAGGCCGCGTTCCGCGAGATCGAGGAGGACGACCTCGACTCGGACCAGACCTCCCCTGTGGACGCCAAGGAGCAGGAGATGTTCCTTCGCGAGCCTGCCCTCATCCAGATGTCGGCGAACCCGCGACGCCACGCAAAGCTCCACGCCCTGTGGGGCTTCAGCGACTACCTCAACTACGAGCTGAGCTTCGAGTGGGCGTTCATGCGCAAGTTCAGCGCCTTCGCGGAGCTGCGCCACCAGGGACGCGGACTCGGCACGCAGCTGCAGATCGGCGCGAAGTACGCGCTCGTCAAGGACGTGCGCACCGGCGTCATCCTGACCGGCGCGATCTCGCTGGCCGTCGGATACAACGACTTCGACCGCCTCAACCTGGGGGTGGAGCCCTGGGTCGGCTTCGCCTGGATCGCCTCCGAGAAGTTCCAGGTCCAGACCTCCATCGCACCCTACGTTCGCCTGGACCGCCCGCGGTTGATCCTCAGCTGGGACGTTCAGGCGGTCGTGAGCCCCATTCCGGTCCTGGGCATCTACGTCGAGAGCAAGCAGCGACACAGCTTCACGAGCGGTGACGGGATCGGCACGAAGTACCTCGGCTTTCACACCGCGGGGGTGGGGGTGAAGATCTTCCCGCAGCCCAACTTCGAGCTGACGATCGGGGCCAACGTCCCCTACGCGTGGAACATCTGGAAGGACTACCGCTACTTCGGGATCCACGCCGGTCTCGCGTTCTACTTCGACAAGAAGAAGACCTGATCCCCGGTGCGGGTCTTCCGCATCGAGGGGGCGTTGCCAGAGGATCTGGCGGCCCTGCTGTCGTCCTGGGCGCGCTCCGCGGAGGATCTGCAGAGCCACGCCCTTCGCCTCCGCGCCGAAGGAAGGCTCCTCCTGCCCAGCATCCGCTTCGATTCGGGCCCGGTCCGCCAGGACGCGGCCCGAGTGGAGCTGCTGCGGCTCTTCGGGCACGACAGCAACGCCGAGCATGCCGTCGTGCATGTGGCGTGCGAGGGGATCTCGCTGCTGGCCGCCCAGGCTGTGCTGGACTCCCGACTCGGCTCCTTCACCGAGAAGTCGGGGCGCTACCGGGGAGCCGGTGAGGTCGTCGTACCGACCCCTGTGGAGCTCGCCAAGCCCGAGGCCCGCGACCTGTTCGAGGAGAAGGTGGCACGTCTGGCGGACGCGCGCGTCGCGTTCCACGCCCCCCTGATCCAGTACATCGAGCACACAGCCCCCAAGCTGGACTCGGAGTCCGACGACGTGGCGGCGCAACGGCAGGAGACCACCGCGCGCACCATCCTGCAGCACCTCGTCCCCCTGGGGGCGCTGTCGGACCTGTGCCTGACCGCCAACGCGCGCACCCTGCAGGGCCTGCTGAGCAAGCTCGCCAGCGCCCAGGAGCCCGAGCAGCGTGAGCTCTCCGCAGCCATCAAGGCGGCCGCCCTCCCTGCCCTTCCCTCCCTGCTGGACTGGTCGGGTCCATCCGCATACCGGATGGAGACGCAGCGCGCGCTCGGCTCCTGGACGGAGGAACTGCTGGGGGCGAGCCGAGCCGGAGCCGAGGAGATGAACGGCGCCGTGCTCGTGCGCACTCCGGAGGCCGTCGAGGAGCGGCTCGTGGCGGCCATCCTGTATCGGCACAGCGATCAGGCCTACCGCACCGTGCGGACCCGCGTGTCCGAGCTCGATCAGGACGCGCGACAGGGCGTCGTCGATGAGTACCTGCGCCGGCGGGACCGGCACGAGGACCCGCTGCGCGAGCTGGAGCACGTGCACTACACCTTTGAGGTGGTGCTGGATGGAGGCGCGCTGCGCGAGGTCTTGCGCCACCGGATCACATCGCGCACGGTGCAGCCCCAGGGCGTCCGACACGGCTACATGGTGGAGCCGGAGGTCGTCGGCGCGGGCCTCGAAGAGAGCTGGCGCACGGCGATGGCGAACACCGCCGAGGCCGTGACCCGCCTGACGGTGCACTCACCCGAAGGCGCGCGCGCCCTCATCCCCCTCGGCTACCGCCAGCGCGTCCTGATGACCTGGAACCTGCGCGCCCTGCATCACTTCGTGCAGCTGCGCAGCCGCCGCCGGGGCAATCGGTCGGTCCGGCACATCGCGCAGGATGTCTACAGACAGATCGAGCGGGCTCACCCGCTGGTGGCCCGCTCGATGCGTGTCGATCTCGAAGACGAGGGTCTGGCTGGCGGCCGGTAGCAGCTGGGGGCTACTCCTCGTCGATGTCGAAGGCCAGGCCGCCGCCGGTGTAGTAGAAGTCCCGGAAGTTGCCGATCTCGTCGGCGTGGTTGTACGCCCAGCCGGCTGCGTCCGGGTTGAGGTAGTCCCCGACCTCCACGCGCTTGTAGAAGTTGTCCGGGTTGTCGTGGATGTCGGCCCAGGACAGCACGCCCAGGAGCATGTCCGCCACGTCCGTCAGGTGCACCGTGAGGTCCCACGTCTTGTCGTTGACGTAGCAGACGAACCCGTCCTTCGGGCTCACGTTCGGATGCCAGACGTCCGACGACGCGTAGATCTCGGGCTTCACGACCGGGTACGCCTCGCTGAGGTAGATGTCGAAGCTGACGGTCTCGTTGATCGGGAAGTTGCCGAAGGGGAAGTTCTTCAGCTGCACCTTGCCCGGCGGCGTGCCGAACGTGGGCTTCCTGAACGTGAACCGGTACTTGTACGGCAGGGCCTCCTCGCCCCACGTGAAGTCCAGCGGCTCCACCTCACAGAACTCCTGCTCCCCCATGAACTCCATGAGGTGCTCCCACTCCGTCGCCAGCCGCCCCATGACGAACTTGCCATCACCTGTCGGCTGTGCCTTCTTCTTGGCCATCTCTGCCCCTGTTCGCGTGGGTGGTCAATCGCCCGGACCGAAGGTCCAGAGCGGCGGCGCACGCCCGGCTCAGGCCGGAATGTGCTCCATGACGAGACGGATCTCGTCGCCCTCTTCCACCCCGGCATCGCCGAGGCACTCGTTGGGCTGCAGGATGTAGTGCTTGCGACCACCAGACCGCCGGTCCGGAACCGAGATCTTGAAGGTCCGCGGCTGGCCCTGTTCATCCGTCATGTTCATCTTGAGCTGACGAGCGAGAAACGGAGCCAGCTTGCTAGCAGGCACGTTCGCGCTGATCTTGACGGTGCGGTTGGTTCCGCCGGTCGGCTCCTTGAGCCTCACCTTGACGACGTCCGACACGTTGTTCTCCTGTGGTGGGCTGCCAGGGTGGCCCCCGGTCACGGGGGAAGGTGGCGAGCCGGAAGCGATTTGCGGGGGATTATATACCAGCGGTCACCGAGTCTCCTCGATGGTCCTCAGGCGTTGCCCATTCCCTTGAGATCTCGCTCGCGGAGGGGCTGATAGCAGCGTCTGCACCGGCCTTCGAGCAGGTGCACGTAGTCCTTCAGGTACACCGCGTGGCAGACCTGCGTGACGTTCATCTTGTTGTGGCACACGACGTACGCGTCGTGGTCCCGGTTGACGACCTGGTTGGTGAGCAGGCAGACGAGTTCCTCGGGCTCCGTGGAGTAGTCCGTGTCGTCCTCCTCCGGCTCGTCCTCGAGGTCGTCGGTGTCCTCATCGGGCCCGACCTGATCCTGGGCCCGGTAGTGCGACAGGCTCAACGCCGACAGGAAGCTGCCGACAGCCCCGGCGCCGAGGCCCATGAGCATCGGCAGCATCTCCACGCTGGGGTCGAAGTTCGCGCCTTCCTCCATCGAGAACTTCGCGACGAGGATCGAAAGCACCCACATCACCATGAACACGAGGATGCCGACGCCGCCCACGACTCCGATCCCTCCGCGCCCACGACCGAAGATCATGCGCACAGCAGCACCGGAGAGCATGCCCACGGCAAGCGGCCCGGCGAAGGCCAGCCCCAGGAAGGTGGTGCCGTCGGCGTACTGAACCATGCCCCACGCCACCGTGAAGGCGATCAGCACGACCAGGGTCGGGAAGATCTCGCTGGGGCCACCCCAGCCGGGGCCGTCCTTAGCCACCCATCACCTCCTCAACGTCACCGGTGAGCTCGATCGCGATGGTGTTCCCACCCCCGTGCACCTGGAAGATGTGCAGCTTGGGGAAGCCGAGCTCGGCCAGCGTCTTGTCCGCGAACTTCTCGAAGATCCGCAGCGCGCGCTTGTACTCAGGCCGCGCCTCGTCGTTCTCGCAGTGCGGGCAGGACAGGTCCAGCGTACGGACCCGGCGGGGCGTGTAGCGCTCCGTGCGGGTCTTGCACTGATGGCAGTACAGCTCGTAGATGAAGTCGAATCCGAGGGGGACGGCGACCTTCTGCTCGGCCACGCCCAGAAGCTCCGCGCCCTTGACGAGCAGCTGACGCAGGGTGGTGCCCTCGGCCGTGAAGCTCGTCTCTTCGTGCACCTCGCCCCAGAACTCGTGGCCCGGACACCCTTCCAGCTGGTTGCGGGTCTGGACCTCCAGGTACGGCGAGCCGCCTCCAAAGTAGTACTGGAGCCCGTTGGGCATCTCCAGCTCCTTGGGGGGCGTCTCCATCTTGGCCTGGTGCAGGAGCTTCAACGCCTCCTGGGCCATCATCGCGCCGGACATGGCCGCGGCGAGCGGCGAGGTCGGCTGCCGGTTCATGTCGCGGATCGCCTCTGCCAGGGGGGCACAGGTGGGCGCGTAGGGCAGGTGCTGCTGCTGCCGCATGGCCGTGTCCATGATGCACTCGAAGCAGGGGCCGCCCGCCGAGTCCCAGCAGGACACCCGCCAGCTCAGTTCACCGATGCCCGCGTCCAGCCAGGGCTTGCCCAGCGCGGCGCAGATCCGGTTGACGCCAACGCGCGCGTCGATCGAGTCCACGACGGACATCATCACGTCCATCCGCCGAAACACGCCCAAGCCCACGTCGTAGCGAATGTCACCCTGGATGGGCACCCACTTCGTCTCCGGGGACATGTCGGCGAGCCGCTCAGCGGCGACCTCGACCTTCTGCCGCCCGATGTCCCGGGGCCGGAACAAGACCGACTTGGCGAGGTTGCTCACGTCGATGGCGTCGAAGTCCGCGAACCAGACCTCACCGATGCCCAGCAGCGCCAGATTCTTCAGGACCTCGTTGCCGAGGGCACCAGCGCCCGCGCAGAACACCCGCCCGCCGCGGACCACGTCCTCGTGGAAGTACGCCATCAGCTTGTAGATGGCGAACCGGTCGTTGTTGTCGTACGAGATCCGACGGAAGTCCTTGTCCTGGAACGTCATGTCCACGACGCCATCGACGTCCTTGACGAAGTGCTCCTCTTCGTCCTCTTCGATCTCGTTCCCGTCGTCATCGAACCCGATGACGATGATCTCGACGTCTTCTTCTTCTTCGGTCTCGGTGCTCATCCGGACAAACTCCCAGCGATGGGTAGCCTACCAGTCGCGCGGACCCGCAGCCCCCGAGGGGGCGCAGCGGCCAGCCCGACCATCAGCAAGGCAGTGCCTCGAGGGCGCGGCTAATCGTCGTCGACCTCTTCGTAGTAGATGCCGCGGACGTTCTCTCGGTCCCGGAGGGCGGCCTTGATCGCGCCCTGCAGCGCCTTGCTCATCCAGTCCAGCCGCATGTCCAACTTGTCGGACTTCGGCCGGTTCTGCTGGATCTTCGTGACCGCCTGCCACGAGGTCTTGAAGTGCGGGAACAGCCCCTCCTTCTGGTTCTCCTTGCGCACACCGCGCAGGAAGTACCGCGCCCGCTCCATCAGCTGGCTGAAGATCTCGCACATCGCCTCCTCGGAGAGGTTGGCGCTGCGCAGGCGGCTCTCGGCCGAGACCAGCGTCTGCAGGAAGAGGTGGGCCCGGACATCCGCGACCGGCTTCGTCTCGACGAGGAAGGCCTTCATCATCAGCTCGATGAACGCGTCCACGTACTCCTTGAGCTGGCCCCGCAGCGCCCCGAGGTCCTCGGGCTCCGGCCGGGTCGCCTTCGGCGCATAGCGAAGGTCGACTGTGCCGCCCTCCACCTTGCGCCCGTCGGTCACCCGGATCCGGCCGATCTCGACGCTGTTCCGGATCTCCTTCTCGTTGAAGACGATCTGGAAGGTCTCCTCGGTGCGCGTCTCGTGGCGCTCCGTGGAGTTGTAGGCCTGGCGTCGGCTGGTGGGCTCCGCCTGCTCCTTGTAGACAAGGAACATCATGTACTTGCCGGGCTTGTCGGGCACCGGGTCGCTGCGCTGGCCCTCGGGCACGACGATGTCGTTGCCCTCCGGGTCGATCGCGTAGCCCTCGGTGAACTCCACCACGTCCCCGTCGGCCGTCTGGATCACCTCCGGACGCAGTCCGAAGACGATGCCCGCACCCTGCAGGTAGATGTTGCTGAGGCGGCGTTTCCACAGCAGGTAGTTCTGCTCGTCCTGCAGATCGATGTCCGAGAGGCACATGCCTTCGAACGGACGCAGGCGCTTGTTGTAGACGAGCTCCATGGTTGGTCGTCTCCCTGGATTCAGGCGCTGTCGCGACCTGTTTGATTCGAGGTTGAGTAGGCGAGGCAGGCTCGACCGAGGACGGAATTCGGGGTGGTGGCCCCGGCCCCCGCGAGCACCAGCTCGTTGTGGGCGGTGACTTCGTCTCGGAAGCAGATGACGAAGTTGAGGTGGGCGGGCCGCTCATTCCGAGCGACACGGACGATCTGCTCGAGGAGCTCAGGCAAGCGGTCACGGAACCGGCTCACCAGCGTCTCCTTCTCCTCGAGCTCGATGGTGAAGTATTCCTCGCGAGAGAAGCGCGGGGAAACCAGGAGGTGCTCACCGGCGTGCGTGACGTACGGCAACATCATGGCCGCGGTCTCGCTGGCGGCCTCGGACCCGTCGTCCTCATCTGCGTTGTCGGGCGGACGCGACAGCGCGCAGTTGCCCAGCTCCATCGGCTGCGGCCCCTGCCGCTGGCGGACCGAGATGTTCAGCCCGGTGAGCGTCTTGACCATCTCCGCGATGCCCCGCACCGTGCCGCGCCACCGGAACAGCTCCACGGCGCGCCGAAGGAAGATCCGGCGACGGGTCACCGGGATCCGCTCGTCCAGGGTGAAGCCCAGCCAGCTCGCCAGCCACGGCAGGAACTTCGGGTCGCTCTGCACCGGGTCCACGATCCGGTGGCGCCCCGCGACCCGAGACACGGTCTCGTGGTTCAGCGTCTGGAACACCAGCAGGAAGCGCCGCAGGAAGTCGACCTCGGCGCGAGGGGATCCGCCATCGGCCCGCTGCACGCCCTTGCTGTACACCTCGGGCAGGTAGCTGCCGTACCCCTCGGTGGCGACCAGCAGGCTGATCCGGTCTCGGGCCTCAAGGTTGAAGAAGTGGATTGGCCGGCCGTCCCGCTCGAACCGGACCTCTCCGTCTTCGGGGCTGACCTTGATCGTGGTGGCTGCGGAGCCACCGGCCGGGCGTACACGAACGCCCACGATGCGACCCTCGAGCTGCCTCCGGAGCTCCGTGACGTACTCGACCTGGCACGGGTTGCCCAGGACGTGACGCACGATCTGCAGGCCCGCATCCCCCGGGAGGCGCTCCCTCAGAATCTGCTCAAGGGTCTCGAGATGATCCACGCTAGTCCTCGTCCACCACGACGGTCGGCGAGCCACTCAGCACGAAGAGCTGCCGGGACTTGACGGCCCGGGGGTCCAGGCGCCGGAACACGCTCGCCGGCGCACCCGGTGCCGGGGCCTTGAGGACCTCGCACCGCTCGACGTGCCGGATCTCCGTGATCTCGGTGATGATGTGCTGCAGGTCTTCGGCCCGCGGCACCTCGCCAAAGGGCCACCCCTGCCCGTCCACTCCGCCGTGGTACGGGTCCAGGAACGCGACCACCCACTGCTCGGCGCGCTCACGAACGCCGGAGGGGTTGGTCCCGGAGTGAAGGCGGCACTGCAGCTCGACCGCGATGGGCACCAGCTCGGCCATCTCCACCTTGACCTGGGTGTTGATGAGGCAGCGCTCGCTGACGTACTCGCGCACGGTGCGCAGCAGCCCGACCTCCTCGGCGTCCGGGATCTCCCGGGTCCGCAGGTCCCGCTGCGGGAGCACGGTCAGCCGCACCACCCAGGGGTCGTCGGAGGGATCCTTGTAGGCGTGACAGCGGGCCAGCGTGCCCGACGCCTCCTTGGCGATGAGCTCGAAGTCCTCGGTGGTCACCGCGCGCGATCGCCCCGTCAGGGCCTTCGGGGCGCGGCGCACAAGGTCATCGATGGACTCGACGTCCCGCCCGCCGATCGCCGGGAACGGGTTGTTCGCCACGACCTGGGATCCGAACGCCGGACACACGCTGATCGTGTCCGCCGCGACGTTCCCGGCGACGCCATCGGTCGTGTAGTAGTGATTGACGACCAGGTTGTGTGTGCCCGACTTCGGGATCACCCCATGGACACCGTCACCGAACCGCAGCGTCGAGCGGACCGGATCCACCGCGTACATGGTGGAGGTGCGGTCTGCATCGCGCAGGTCGTCGTCCTTGCTCCACTCCCAGGTGCTCGTCTTGCCGCTCTCCTTCACCGAGACGTCGATGAAGCTCTCGGTGTGGAGGTCGCTTGGCAGCGCCTGCCGGAGCTCGTCGTCGAGCACGACCATCGGGCCATGAAGCACCCCCACCGTCTGGTTGGGGATCCCGAACGCGCTGAAGCGCTCCAGCTCGCGGCGCTGCAGGTTGACCACCTCGGCGGCGTTGAGCAGCACCTGAGTCAGCCGCGGGTACCGGGCCACGCCCATCGTGCCGTCGGCTCGTCGCACCCGGTCGGGCACCTGGCAGCGCAACCACGTCACGCCCGCGCCGCTGCTCGTGCCCAGCTTCGGGATGATGAAGCGCAGGAAGCCGCTCCCGCGGAAGTCGAAGGGCGTCGGCATGTAGCGCAGCTCACGCCAGCGCTCGCCGTCCAGGTACTCCCACTTCGCCTCGCGGTCGGCGCCCTTGACGGGCTCTGCGGTCATCTTGAAGTAGACGCTGAACTCCTCGTCCGGCTGCAAGGGCCGGTCGAAGGACATGTACGTCCACCGGCCGGGCTTGTTGATGTCCACCGGGGCGACCCACGGGAAGCTCGTCTGCTTCTTGCTGCCCCGGGACACCAGCGGTCGAATCGACGTGAACCGCGGGTTGTCGCGGTTGGCGTTGATGCCGATGGCCTCGAAGTCGTGGAGCACGTGGCTGTACCACTCGGGCCCCTCGGCTGCGCCCTTCTTCCGGCGCGCGCCTCGGTGACTGACGTTGATCGCGAAGATCTGCGGGAAGTAGTGGATGTCCCGCTTGATGAAGATGTTGCTCGCCTCGCGGGCGCCGCCCTGCTCGCCCTCCTTGTCGACCTTGGCGGTCTGCGTCTGGCCGACGTTGACCTCTTCCTGGTCCGTGAGATCCGCCTGGGTCAGCGTGAGCCGCATCCAGTAGGTCTTCTTGCCGAGCAGCTCGACCTGGGCGATCCCCTTGAGCTGGGTGGGGGGCTGGATCATCAGGCGCACCCGGAAGAACTGGTCCTCCGAGTCGAAGTTGGGCTGCATCTCCCCGAAGCGGAACTCCTCGAACTCGCCGCCCTCGTCGTCGGCGAGCTTCACAGGCTGCCACTTGTGCTTGTCGCGGTACTCCAGCTTGAAGCCGTAGCGGTCGAGGTCGTCCTGAAGACCCGAGTCTCCGGCGCGGGGGTACTTCCAGTTCTTGAAGAAGTACCCGAACTCGAACAGCACACGCTCGACCGAGTCCTCGAACACGTCACTGCCGATGTAGAGAGACTGGTTCTCGACCGGCTTCTGGTTGAACTCGCTGTTGGACCAGGGCTCGATCGGCACCGACTCGAGCGAGGTCTGCTCCAGACGGTTGATGTTCGGCCCCTTGAAGAGCTCGAGCTTGATCTGGCGCTCGAGGCTCAGGACCAGCTCGCCCTCATCGGTCACGGCGGCGAGGTCCACGGCCTTCGTGCGGCTGGCCTGGAACTGCGCCGGCGCGGCGGCGTCGGCGGGCAGGGGCCCCTCGACGTTGGCGTCCAGTCCGCGGATCCGCAGGTTGCGCTCGGGGAGCGCGGCCCACCGCCCATCCTCGGTCAGATAGAACCACTCCATCCCCGGCACGTAGGTCGGGTTGATGGTGAGGCTGAGGCGCGGGAACCGGATGATGAGCGACTCGCGCAGACCCGGCCGGATGGGCTCGCTGAATGCGAACTGAAGCGTGTTGCTGCCCACGGGATCGATGCGCAGCTCCATGGGGCGGGTGCGCCCACGGCGCGGACGGAAGCGCCCCTTGGGGTGCTCGCGGATCAGCTCGAGGTAGTACTTCTCGAAGTCCAGCGCCCCACGCACCCAGTAGCGCGTGAAGTTGCGGCCGTCGTCACTGACCAGTTGCCGCTCCTTTTCGTCCCAGTCGGCCAGCGCCGGCTGCGGGTCGAGGCCGGACGCCAGGAGCTTGCGGTTGTTCTCCCAGGGGATCCAGACGCCGTCGGGGCCCTTGTGCTCCCACCGGAAGAACCGCTGCAGCTCGAAGAGCTTGCCGTTCTCGTCGCCCTTCAGCTCCACGTGCAGCGTCACCTCGTCCTCGGTGTGCAGCCGCTCGAGCATGCTGTGCCCGAAGTACAGGTACTGGTCGTAGATGTTCGCGTTGAGGTTGTCCCGAACCTCGTCGAGCTCGAGGATCGGGAGGCCCGCGTCGCTCCCTGCAAGCTCCCCGAAGTGGTAGACGGGGGCGGCGTCAGGGTCCTGATCTAGGATCCGCTCGGCGGCCAGGCGGACGCGGTCCATGTCCCGCTCGCCGCTGACATTGAGCCCGAGGATCCGGTCCAGCCGCGGACCCATGACGGTCAGATCCCGACAAGTGAGGAAACGCACCTCATCGACGCTCTCGGTCTGCACCGTGGCGACCTGGGTGAGCTTCGGAACGGACACCGGGCCGGTCTTGTCGTTCGTCTTCCGGAACGAGACCAGGGTGTTGGACGGAAGCGCCGCGCCCTGTCGCTCGCCGATGAAGTTGAGGAAATGCACGTACGTCGCATCCGGCACACGGTTGAGCCGGTAGATCGTCATCTCCGTCATCCAGGCAAAGAGCTGGACGAGGGTCATCCCTGGGTCGGCGTCGTTGAAGTTGGTCCACTCAGGGCAATAGACCGGGATCAACTGCTTCGCGCGCTCGACGATCTCCGCGTAGGTCATGTCGTCGAGGTTTGGCGCGTCAATCGGCATCGAAGAACTCCTGCAGATGCAGCAGATGCACCATGTTCTGGTGGTTGTTCGACTTCCTCACGAGGTAGTCGACGTGCAACCTGATCTGGTTCGGATTGTCCGGATCCTGACGGGCCTCGACCTTCTGTACATCGATTCGGGGCTCCCACGTCGCAAGGGCCCGCTGCACGAGCGCTTCGGCCTCGAAGCGGGTCTTCGCGGAGTTCGTCTTGAAGACGAGATCCTGCAGCGCGCACCCGAACTCGGGGAGCATCGGGCGCTCCCCAGGCTGTGTGTTCAGCACGAGGTGAATGCACTCCGCGATGTTGCGCTCGTGCGCTGAGAGTGAAACGCCAGCGCCGTCCGGTCGGGGGCCGACCGGGAACGCCCATCCTCTACCCAGAAAGTCGCGACTCAAGACGTCCCCTCCGCCTGGAATCGCCCGCCTCGTACCTCGTCTACGAGGCGGACGGGCCAGGGATTGTGCTGGAAACACCCGACCGGACGCAAGCCGTCGGGCGATTCGGTCGTCGTCCACCCTCCCCCGGCGGTTCGACGACCTGTCGCGCTAGAACTAGGCCTTGCCCGAGTTCGCGGAGAACTCGAAGTCGACCACGTAGCCCTTCGGGCCGATGACGTGTCGGGCGGCGTGAATGACGTACTTGCCGCTGAAGTCACCCAACAGCTTGAGGTCCACGGCCGCACCAGGGATCAGATAGGGGTCTCCGGCCGCCCGGCCGGATCCAGACAGGAACTGTCCCGCCCGCGCGGCGATCAGCGCCTTGGCGAGATCGTTCGCAGCGCCCTGGTCTGGCACCGGGAAGTTCGTCACGTACGCCGTCGCAGCTCCGAAGGCGCTCTTGGCCAGGTCGGCGCCGAGCGTGCCGGGGCCGTTCGCGGACACATCCCCAGACGTCCCCTTGCCCGTGATCTCCTTCTTCGCGACGAAGTCCCATCCCCGCACGATCACTTCGCTGACCTGCCCGATGGCGTTCAACCGCATCCGGCAGTCCATCAGCTCGGTCTCGTAGCTGAGTTCGATCGCGCCCGACACCGCCGCAGGGGGCTTCTTGAACTCGAGGGTGCTGTCGTCGATGGAGACCGTGTAGCCGTTCCGTCGAGCCAGCGCCTTGATGAACTCACCGTTGCCGACGTTGTTCTGCAGGATGTACTTGTGGGTCACCGAGGTGGAGTCGCAGTCGGTGGACAGCCCACACTCGCTCGCGATCTCCTCCACCACGTCGGAGTCCTTGGAGTCCTCCCAGTACCGGATGCCCGTGCCCCGCTTCAGCCGATGAAGCCGATCAAGTCCACGGATCACCAGGGAACACGGCGCTCCCTCGGGCCAGCGGGGCTCGAGCGCCACCACCTCGCCCAGGAAGACCGGCTGGGTCCCACTCTCGGAGTCCCCGAGGTCGATCTGGATGCTGTCGCCGATCTTGTAGGGCTCGCCCGAGAGGACATCCTCATCAGCCCCGTCAGCGAGTTCGATGGTGCACGACTCGATCTTGTCCATCTCCAGATCGACCACGATCGCGGAGACCATCATCCCGTGCTCGGCCGCCTTGAGGGTCTTGCCACCGATCTTGACTGCCCAGTCGTCGTAATTGTGCTCGTCGCTCATGGTTCGCTCTCCGGCTCAGCGCGTACGCGGCACGCGAAGAACGGCGCCGGGCTGGAGATCAAGCGGGTCTTCGATGCTGTTCGCCTCGGCGATCGGACGCCACTTGGACGGGTCGTTGTACGCCTCCATCGCGATGGAGTGCAGCGTGTCCCCCGGACGCACGCGGTGCATCTTCTCGTGATCCGGCGACTGCAGTCGGATCCGTGCCTTCTGCTGCTCCTCGGTGGCGTACTCGGTCAGCCCGACCTTCATCTCCGCACGAACGGGCACACCCTGGGCGTTGAACATCTTGTACGTCGTGCTGAAGGACGTCAGGTTCCAGGTCAGCCCCTTGTCGTTGCGGTGGTACCAGGCCTTGCCGCCGGACAGGAACTCGAGGATGGGAGGGCCGTGCGTCTCGTCCTGGACCATCGAGAGTTCCTCGATGGGCTGGGTCTTGTCCCGGACGTCCTTGTCGTCTTCGTACGTGTCGAAGAACAGGGTCATCTCGAGCTTGAGGGCCTTGCCGCCCTTCCACTCCACCAGGGGAATGTCGAGCGTGTGATCACCCTTCTTCTCCGCCCAGTCCGCGGACTTGCTCAGCGAGACCGTCTCAGGGTTGAACTGGACCGTGTATTCATGTCCGTTCGCCCTTCCTGAGGTGACCTTGAATACGGCTTTTGTCGGATCGGACATCGCGGGCTCCTGTTCGGGGTGCTACGCGGTCGCGGTGGTCGAGTCGTCCTTCAGGACTTGGACTCAGTCACCCCGTCGTGGTTGAGGACGATGGACTCGAACGCCAGTTCGCTTCCGCCGGAGTTGAGCGACGCACCCTCCCAGGACTTCGGCCAGGCGTTCTCGAGCGTCCACTTGCGGGCCGTGGAGAAGTCCTCGTCGAGCATCGTGATGGTCACGTTACGGCGCCGCTTTCCGCCGCCGTCCGCGTTGGACACGATCGTGCGCCACCAGTCGTAGAGCACCTGCTCCTTGTCGATGCCTCGCTTCAGGGTCACGGGCCCCCAGGACACACGGCCTGGGAACTTGTGGGTGCGGGTGTTCAGACCGCCCTCCTTGACCTCGAATTCCTCGACATCCCCCTTGAGGCCGGAGATCTCAGAAAACGAGGCCTTGATCCCGTCGTTGGTCTTCTCGAACTCCACGTGGAAGTTGAAGCCACCGTAGGGGTCTGCCAGAGGCTTGTAATCATCAGCCATCGTCTTGTCCGTCCTTAGAGTTCAGACGCGTCGCCCTGGGCGAGTTGAAGGTGCACGAACTCGTTCGTCTGTACCGGGCGCACCCAGATGTCCGCCACCAGCATACCCGCGTCCACTACGTCACTGGAGTTGTTCTTCTCGCTACAGATGACTCTGAAAGCCGTCTCGGGAGTCGCGCCGTCCAGCGCACCGAGCTCCCACAGATCGGTCAGGAAGAACTCGATGTCCTGCCGTACGCGGCTGCGCAGGGACTCGGTGTTCGGCTCGAAGACCGCCCACTGGCTCTCGCGCTCGAGCTGCTTGCCGATGTACCCCATCAGCCGACGCACGTTGATGAACTGCCAGTTGGGGTCTTCGCACTGGGTGCGGGCCCCCCACACCAGGACGCCACGTCCGGCCCTGCTCTGCAGCGTGTTCACGTTGGCGCGCTGCAGCAGGTTCTCGGGGAACTCGTCCACCCTCACGGCGAGGTCGGCCACGCCCTTGACCACTTCGTTCGCGGGCGGCTTCATCACGCCGACGGGGGCGTTCTCCCAGTCGTTCCGGGAGTAGATCCCCGCGACGGCGCCGCAGGGGGGCACCACCAGCCCACGCTCGTTGACGAGCCACGGCGAGTAGACGCCCAGACACGAAAGATCGAGCTCGCTGCGGGACAGCTGGCGGGCCGCTTCGTACATGGCGTCGATGGTCAGGGTCACGGAGTTCGGCACGCCCTGGAATCGAGGCGTGGACCACCGGCTGGACCGATACCAGTCACCCACCAGGCGCAAGGGCGTGAGTTCACTCGGGGCGACGTGGCCAAGGGTCGCCTGACGCTTGCGCTCGGACTCCACGAGGAGCGACCAGGGCGGAGCCGAGTCCGCGACGAAGAACCGGTTCCCGGTGCGCTTGCAGAAGCTCGCCGCCATGCCCCAGAGCGTCGGGGCGAGGTGGGGATGCTCCAGCCACAGCTCGGGGAAGGCGTACTGGTTGATCGATCCGCGCCCGTAGTCGTCCGACCGCTCCAGGGCCCAGCTGTAGAAGGCGAGGGTCGCCGCGTCCTCGCGGGCTTCCGCGACGGACTCCGGGTCTTCGTCTTCCGCGAGGCTCGAGGGGTCGAAAGGAGGCACGTGAAAGAGGAGGTCCACGACGTGCAGCGTCTTGCCACCGTTGAGGAAGAACTGCCGCGCCAGCGCCGGCTGCCGCGTGCGGTACTCGCCGGAGAACGCATCCTCGGTCCACTCGTCCAGCTGACGGTGCCGAATCACATAGGACACGTGCTCGCCGTCCTCTTCTGAGCCGGGCAGGCCGTCGAGCAGGAGCTCCTGGATGGCGTAAGGAGAGTGCAGGACCGCCGCGCCACGGCAGGGCCCCGACACCGTCCCGGGAATGTGCTCCACCAGCTCCTTGCGAGCGGTCGCCGCGCGGTCCATGTCCGTGAAGCCGAGGGTGACGCTGCCGTCGTCGTCGGGGACGGACACTGCGCCCCCGTACCGCAGGGCGAGATCCTTGATGAACGCGTGCTGCTCGGCGGCCGAAGCGACGGGGGCCGGTCCGATCACCAGCGCGTGATCGACCGGAGTGTCGATCTGGCCGACGTGGTTTCGTTCGAGCCGCTTCACGGTCCGCTTGAGCCGCGGATTGTGCGCCTGAACGACGACGATCCGCCCCTGCTGATCCGGTCCTGCGTAGCTCGCGCCCAGATCCTGAATCAAATCGATGAGCTTGACGGGCAGCTTGAACAGCTCCGTCGCGAACGGAACGGGCGAGTTTCGGATCCGAAGAAAACAGCCCACGTCGGTGCGGACATGCGTGTCCGGCACCGTCGGCGGCTCGGGCTGGCCCAGGATCAACCCCGGGCGGAATTCCACCTCAGGGGCCTGGATCTTGGCAGTGGCCATCGTTCTCTCCGCCGGGTGGTCAACCCGGAATGGTTGCAGCCGAAGCCGCTAGGAAAACGAGCTGTTGATCTTCCGATTGATCTCAGCGATTTCCTTCGCCCACTGGTGCCTCTCCTTGTGGGAGAGATCCATGATCTGCTCAGACGTCCAGTGGAAGTGGTACGCGATGTAGGCTACCTCCTGATAGAGCCGGTCCAGGGGGTAGCGAACTATTCCCCCAGGCTGCCGAACTCCTTCTCGAAGCCCTGGCCGCAATGGGGGCACTTGATGCGAACAGAGACTTCGTCCTCGTTGATGCGGTTGTAGAGCTCTTCGAGGTACCGCAGATCGGCCGCGAAGAGGTTCTCGACCACGCCGGTGTGGACCTCGCCGAGGGTGCCCAGGCGGGTGACGACGCGGCTCAGCAAGACGATGATCATGAACGCCTTGTTCCGCATGACCCGGGGGTCCGTGAGCGGAATGATCTCGTCCTTCGCGTTCGCCAGGCGCATGACGCCCTGCTTGTGGAGGTTTCCCTCCTTGTCGATGTACCCCTTCGGAAGGGTGAACTCGTACTCGGTCTTCAGCTCCATCTGGTGCGCTGCCTCTGCTGCTTCGTGAGTTCATGATCTGGGGCGCGGCTCGCCCCAGGAATGCGATGATCGATCCTACTTCGGCTTGGCGTTGACCCACTCGACTGCGAGCTCGATCTTCTCGACCGCCGTCTCGGCCGCCCCGGCCGCGAGTCCCGGACCCTCCCAGCTCACTGGCCAGGCACCGAAGAACTCCCAGCGAACAGTCTCCTCGCCGTCATGGCCAAGAAGAATGACCGCGCCATCCTTCTTGCTCTTCTGGCCGTCCACCATCTCGCGGTGCCACTTGAAGAGCTTGTCGTCAGACGTGAAGCCCTTCTCGAGCACGAGGTTGCTGAAGCTGACGCGGCCCGGCTTGCGTCGCATGGAGCGATCCCCGCCTGCGCGGTACTCGATCACTTCCTGCTTGCTCGACAGGCCCGACATCGACCGGAAATGACCGGCGATCGTCGAGCCCTCGGAGACGCCCTTGATCTCGATCAAGAACCGGTAGTTGCCGATCTGGTCTTCGGCCGTGACTTTGGCACTCATACTGGCCTCCCGGGGCCCTGGTCACGGGCCATTGGAGAGTGGATGCTCAACCGAACTTCAAAGAACCCACTGCGAGTTCGAACTTCTCCATGTGCACGGCCGAGCCATCACCCGAGAGCTCGACTCCAGCCCAGGAGACGGGGAACGCGCCGTAGAAGTCCCAACGACGCAGCTCGCTGCCACCGTCGTTGTCGAGCTGGATGATGGCGCCGTCGGCCTTCTTGCCCGTCCCGTCGACGAACTCCTGAAGCCAATTGACGAGGTTCATGTTGGAGGTGAGCCCGCGGCTCAAGGTGATGTTCTCGAACTCTGCGGGACCAGGCTCGTACTCGCGCTGCGGGCTGTTGCCCACGGTCACTTCGCGCTTGTCGAGCTTGATACCTCCGCCCGAGATGGCGGAGAAGCCGGCCGTCACTCCTTCGGTGTCGTCGTGAACACCATCAAGAGTCAACCAGAAGTTGTATGAGCCGTAGACGTCGTCGGTCAACTCGGACATGTCGTCTCCTTCCGAAGGGAGCCCGTTCAAGGCTCAGAGGACGAAAGGCCTCTAAAAAGAACTGGCCCCCGCCCCCACTGGGGACGGGGGCCAGTCATGAGCAATCAGCTCGTCGAAGCCTCCGATTAGGAGCGCTTCACCTGCTCAACAGCGATCTCGATCTTCTCGATCGCCATGCCGGACTGGTCAGAAGACAGCTCCGGGACGTTCCACTTGCAGGGCCAACCCTCGAAGAACTCGTACCGCGCGACCTCAGTCTCGCAGTCGTGGTCGAGGATGATCACCGCGCCGGAGCGACGGTCGATGCTTCCCTCTTCGATGGCCTTGCGCCACTCCCACAGGTCATCGGTCGCGGTGTAGCCGCGCTCGAGGACGATGTTGGAGTACGTGGTACGGCCGGGCTTCTTGCGGACACGAATGTCGTTGCCCTGCTTGAACTCGACGATCTCAGTCGACGAGTCCATGCCAGAGATGCTCTTGAAGCCACCAACGACGGTCTTCGCGTCGCCAGTGATTCCCTCGATCTCGAGCAGGAAGTGAAAGCCAGCGTACAGTTCTTCGGACACACCTGGATTCGCCACCTTGTTTCTCCTTTAAAGGTGCCCGGCCGGAGCCGGGTGTTGCGAGAGGCCCCCCGCCAGATCGCGGGGGAGCCTCAGTCTAGATCGGGAACCACCGAAGTGGGACCCATTTTTCAACTA
>CALAGR010000157.1 GCA_937891735.1 uncultured Pseudomonadota bacterium
CAGCGCCGGGGATGGCAGCCCCACCGCCGAGGCGGACACCAGCAGCCCGAGCCCCAGGGCGACCGCGGCGGCCCGGGGCGAGAAGCGGCCCGACAGGCGCTCGGCCACGTCATAGGCCACGGGGATCACGACCAGGGTCAGCATCGTCGAGGCCAGCAGGCCGCCGATCACCGCGGTGGCCAGGGGCGAGAAGCGCTCGGCTCCCAGGGCCCACTCCGCGGCCAGGGGGATCATCCCCACGATGGTCGACAGCGACGTCATCAGGATCGGCCGGAACCGGGTGCTGACCCCGCTTCGGATCGCCTCTCGCCGCTCCACGCCCGCCTCGCGCTGCTGCCGGATGATGTCCACGAGGATGATCGAGTTGTTCACCACGATGCCCACGAGCAGGACCAGACCGACCATCACCGGCATGGACACGGGCTTGCCCACGAGGTGCAGCCCCGCGGCCACCCCGGACAGGCTCAGCGGCACGGCCAACATCACCGTCAGCGGGTGCAGGAACGAGCGGAACTGGGCCACGAGCAGCAGGTAGACCGCGAGCACGCTGATGATCAGCGCCTGCAGGATCTCCGTCCTGGACTCGATCAGGTCGTTGTTCTCCCCCTCGATGCTCGCGGTGTAGCCCGCCGGCAGCACCATCTGATCCAGCTCGGCCTGGGCGTCGGCGACCACGAAGCTGAGGGGCCGACCGTCCACCTGGGCCTGCACGTCGAGCACTGGGCGTAGATCCTCGGTGGTGAAGAGCGCCTGCTCCACCACCCGCTCGGCCGTGGCGACGCTGCGCACCGGAACCACCTGGCCACTCTCTCCGAGGAACAGGGGCCAGCTGAGCACCTCGTCGAGGCCCGGATCGGCGCTGCGCGCATACCGCACCCGAACCGGCTCCGGTGAGCCCTGGTCGACGTCGAAGTCCCCGGCGGGGATGCCTTCGGCTCCTGCGGCCAGCAGCCGCGATACGCCCAACACGCTCCAGCCCCGGGCCGCCGCCTCCTGCTCGTCCACCCGGATCATCAGGCGACCCAGGTCGCGGTGCCAGGTGCGGGTGGGCTGCACGACGTTGTCGACGGTGCTCAGCCGGTCGCGCACCTCGTCCCCCAGCACGTCGAGGACCCGCGGGTCCGGCCCGGAGATCCGCGCCACCAGGGGGGCGACGGTGGTGGGCTTGGCGGTGTTTCCGATCTCCTTGACCACCACCCGGGCGAGCCCCGGGATCTCGGCGAGGCGGGTGCGCACGCGGGCCTCCACGTCCCAGATCGTCGCGTCGCGCTCGGTCCGGGGAGACAGCGTCACGCTGATGTAGCCCTGGGTCGGCCCCATGGCGCCGCCGCCGCCGCTGAAGTGCATGCCGGCCTCGTACCCCGCCTGGGCCTGGACGAGCAGCACCTCGGGCTGCTCCGAGAGCACGCGCTCCACGGCCTGCACGGCGTCCGCCGTCTCGCCGAGCGACGTGCCCGACGGGGTCTCCAGCGAGACCGAGAAGGAGCCGCTGTCCATGCGCGGCAGCACGTCCATGCCAGCCTTCCTCATGCCTCCGACGCCTCCTGCGAGGGTCAGCACCGCCACCAGGCCCACCAGCGCGGGCCGGCGCAGTCCGATGTCGAGCAGACCCAGGTAGATCCTGCGGATCCGCTCCATCACCCACTGGAACGGCGCCGCCACCGCCTGGGCGACCACGTCGATCCGGCCGCCGTCCGTGGCGTACACGCTCAGGACCGGGACCACGATGAGGGCGACCAGGATCGAGGAGCCGAACGCCAGCAGCAGCGTGGTCGACAGGGGACCGAACACCTTGCCCACGAAGCCGGCCAGGCTCAGCAGGGGCAGCAGCACCATCACGGTCGTCGCGACGCCCGCGAGCACCGGCAGGCGGACCTCGTCGGTGCCCCGGATGGCGGCCTCGATGGGGGACAGGCCCTCCTCGTCCCGGAGCCGGATGATGTTCTCGAGGACGACGACGGAGGCGTCCACGACCATGCCCACGGCCAGGATGACCGCCGACAGGGTGACCATGTTGAACTCCATGCCCAGCAGGTGCATCACGCCGAAGGTGATCCCGTAGGACAGGGGCATCGTGAAGATCGTGACCAGGGAGGCCCGGGCGCGTCCCAGGAACAGGAACAGGATCACCGAGGCGAGCACCAGGGCCTGCCACACGTTGCTGAGCAGGTTCGAGACGGACTGCTCGGTGAAGCTGGCGGTCTCTTCTCCGGGCACGAACGACAGGGACGGGTACTCGACGGCGAGCGCCGCGACGACCTGCTGCACGTCCCGCACCACCGAGACGGTGTTGGCCTCCTCGGAGCGGAAGACCTGCACGGCGATCGCTCGCTTCCCGTCGATGCTGAACCACGAGTCGTCGTCCGCGGCGCCGCGGGTCACCGTCGCCAGATCTCCGACCTGGAGCTGGCCGCCGTCCCGGAGCTGCAGGGTGACGGCCTCCAGGTCAGCGATCCGCGTGGTGCGCTGGTCGATCCGGAGCATCGTCTCGGTGGACGAGCCCCGCAGCCGCCCCGCCGGCGCGGAGACGTTGGCGCCGGTGATCGCCGCGGCGACCTGCTGGATGGGCACGCGGTGGGCCTCGGCGGCGCGGGGGTCCACGTCCACCAGCACCACGGGCACCCGTCCGCCGAACACGTCCACGGCCGCCACCCCTGCCACCTGCTGCAGGCGGGGGGCCACCACGTCCTCGGCGAGCCGGCGCGCCTGCACCAGATCATCGCCAGCCACGCCGACGGTGTAGACGGGTCGGTCGGCGGTGCTGAAGGTCATGACCCGGGGCTGCTCGGAGCCGTCCGGCAGCTCCTCGCCGATCCGGGCCAGCGCGTTCTGCACATCGACCGCTGCGAGCTCGACCTGGGTGCCGTACTGGAACTCGATGCTGATCAGCGACAGGTTGTCCTGGGAGGTGGACTTGACGGTCACCACCCCCTCGAGGGACGCGAACTCCTCCTCCAGGACCCGGCCCAGGTCCCGGGCCACGTCCGAGGCGCCGGTGCCGGGCCAGGGGGTCACGACGTTGACGAGGGGAGGCGCCGTGTCCGGAAACAGGCGCACGGGGATGCTCTGGTAGGCGACCGCGCCGAACACGAAGGCCGCGATGACGACCGCCGCCACGGCGTGTCGGTTGTTCAGGATCCGGGCGGTGAAGCTCATGACTCCACCCGAACGGCGAGGAGGGGAGCGTGCAGGTTCACGGTGTCCACGGCGCGCACGATGACCGTGCTCCCAGCGGGCAGCCCGGGCTCCACCGCGACCCAGCCAGACTCGGTTGGCCCCAGCGTCACGGGGCGCCGCACCGCGCGCCCGTCCTGCACCAGGAGCACGTAGCGGCCGTCTGCGTCGGTGCCCACGGCGTCGACGGGCACGGAGGTGGTGTCTCGCAGCTCCGCGACCACCAGGCGCACCGGCACGGTCGCGCCGACCATCAGCGCTGCGTCCGCCTCGTGCACGGACACGAGCACGTCCACCAGCGCTCCGGGACCCTTGGCCTGACCACCGATCTCGCTGACCTCGCCCCGGCCGCCCGCGAAGGTGACCGCCGCGCCCAGGCGGACCCCCGACGCGAGCTCGCCCTGGGGCACCCGCAGCGCGAGCTGCAGCTCCGTGGTCCCGTACAGGACCAGCGGCGTGCCGGGCATGACCGCCTGCCCGACGTCCACGAAGTGCTCCAGGACCCGCCCCTCGAAGGGGGCGGCCTCGACGGTCTTGCCGGACGCAGCGCCCACGTCGTCCTGGGCGGCGCGCGCGGCCTCCACCGCGAGCTGGGCGGTGGCGCAGTTGCTCTCGCTGGTGTCGAGCTGCTCGGAGGTCATCACGCCCGCCGCGGCCAGGCCCCGGTCGGTGTCGAGGTGATCGCAGGCGAAGTCGCGCTGCTGCTGGGCTCGGAGGCCCTCGGCGCGCGCCCGGGCGACGCGAGCGGCGAGCTCGGGGGCGCCGATGCGGGCCAGGACCTGCTGTCGTTTCGCGGAGGACCCCTGGGCGATGGGCAGCTCGAGGACGGTCCCGGGCACCTGGGCCAGCACCCGCACGGTGTCCGCCGGGGCGACGGTGGCGAGGTAGCGCCGCCCTTCGGCGATGGGTCCCTGGCGGACCGTGCTCACCCGAACGGCCTGGGGCAGCGGGTCGGCGGGAGCCGGCGCATCAGGGGAGCAGCCCACCAGCGCGACCAGCGCGAGGAGCGCGACCAGCGCGGTGCGCCCGGTGAGCGTGCCGCGGCTGGGCAACCCGCGGCTGGGCGACCTGCGGCCGGGCGACCTGGTGGAAAAGTAAGTGCGTGCTTCTGCGGTGCCTGTGAGAACGTTCATGGAGGTTCCTCCGGTGACCTAGTGGAAGATGAGGGTGTGCAGCGTCGTCCAGGCCGCGTCGATTCGTGCCTGAAGCGCGTCTGGGGCCTCGGGGCCGCCGATGTTGGCCCGCAGGGCGAAGGTGAGGAGCACGCCCTGGATGACCATGGCCAGGTCCAGTGGCTCGAGGCCGGGGCGGGTGCGGCCGTCCGCGCCAGCCTCCTCCAGGGCGGCGAACATGAACCTCAGGCTCTGCATGCGCCACATCGCCACCTTGCTGCGCCCCTCCTCGCCGGCAAGGTGCACGAGCTGCTCGGAGAAGATGAGCCGGCCAACCGAGCTGTTGGAGCCAACAAACGAGGCGCGGTGGCGGAACATCGCCTCCAGGCGCGCCACCGGATCACCGCCCGCGTCCAGGTCGACGAGCAGCCCCTCTTCGAGCAGATCCATGGCGGCGAGCATGATCGCCTCCTTGTCGGCGAAGTGGCGGAACAGCGTGCCGTCGGTGACGCCCACGCGGGCGGCGATCGCCCGGGTGGTGAAGCGCCCCACGCCCTCTTCGGCGAGCACGCGCAGCGCCGCCTCGGCGATCTGCTGGCGGCGGGTCTCGGTCGAAACGTACTGGCGGACCATGAGGCAGCCTCTCTCGAACGGAAGTAAGTGATTGCTTATATAGCGGCGCGACGAGGAGTGTCAACCCCGGGGATGCTCCGGGGGCGACCCTCTCCGCAAGAAGGGGTGGCGTCGGCTCAGCCGCGCCGCGCGGCGCCGCTGCACCCGGGACCTCATCGTCGAGGGCGCGACCGCCAGAGAGCGGGCCGCCTCAGCTTGAGACAGGTCCCCCAGATCGGTCAACCGAAGCGCGGTGGCCTGCTCCACGGACAGGGGGTCCAACAGCCCGGACAGGCCGAGGACAGCTGGCTCAGGTCGTCATGCCCCCAGCGCGGCGGGTCAGGCGACGTCGGTGGTGGACGCAGCAGCGATCTGGGCTCGAACATCGGCCATGTCGAGGGCCTGGATCTGGTCGAGCAGGTCGTTCAGCTCTGCCTTCCGCAAGGCACCTGGCTGCTGGAAGATCGCGATCTGGTCGCGGAACACCATCAAGGTCGGGATCGACCGGATGCCGAAGTGGGCGGCGAGGGCCCGCTGCGCCTCCGTGTCGATCTTTCCGAACACGATCCCCGGGTTCTTCTCGGCGGCTGCTTCGAAGACCGGGGCGAACGAGCGGCAGGGCCCGCACCAGGAGGCCCAGAAGTCGAGGACGACGATGGAGTTGTCGTCGATGGTCTGTTCGAAGTTCTCGGCGGTGATCTCGACGGTGGGCATGTCGTATTCCTCCGGCGCCGCGGTGGTGCGGTCACCCGAATTGAAGAGCCAGCCCGGGTCCGTGGTGTGTCACGGAATCAGTGGCTCACAGGGGCACCCGGAGGGCGATCGTGGACCGGCCCACCGGGAGGCCGTCCTCGAGCCACGCCACCATGCCTCCGCGCAGGTTGTGAACGGCGGTGTACCCGCGAGCGCTCAGGGCCCTGGCCGCCTCCATGCTGCGGATCCCGCTGCGGCAGACCACGAGGATCCTGGCCCGCGTGGGAACCCCGGGCAGGCCATCGGTCAGGACCTTGTCCAGGGGCAGGTTGAACGCGTTGTCGATGACCCCGGAGGGCATCTCGTAGGGCTGTCGCACGTCGATCACCGTGAACCGCGCTCGGCTATGGTGGGCGAGCTGGACCTCCAGGTCCACCACTTCCTGTTGTGTGTCGGACATGTCGTCTCCTCAGGCGGGGGGCCCAGACGCCAGCTGGCGCGCGAGGCGTTGCAGGGCCGACCGGAGGCCTTCCTCCAGGACCGGGTGATAGAACGGCATGCTGAGGGCCTGCTCGACATCGAAGCCGGCCTGCACGGCCCAGGCCACCAGGTGGCCCAGGTGCTCGGCGTCGGGGCCGATGATGGTCGCGCCCGTGAGCCCGCCGTCCGCGTCGGCGTACACGTCCAGCCGCCCATTGGTTCGTCCGAGCACCTTCGCGCGGGTCTGGGAGGCGAAGTCGAAGCTGCCCACGAACGCCCCGGGCCTGCCCACCGTGGCGAGCTGGGGGTCCGTGAAGACGATGCCGAGGGGAGTCAGCCGCTCGGTCGCCGCCATCGCCGGGTGCCGCGCGGCGTTCGCTCCGGCGATGGCGCCCTCGTGCCCCGCCTCGTGCATCAGCATGCGGTGGCCGCTCACGTCGCCAGCCAGGTACACCCTGCTCTCACCGACCCGTCCGGTTCGGGGATCCACCGCGGGCATGGGGTCGAGCCCCGCGGCGGCGAGATCGAGCCCCTCCAGGCGGGGCGCCCGGCCGGCGGCGACGAGGATGTGCTGCCACACGTCATCGCGCTCGGCCCCGTCCTCTCCGCGGAACTGGACCCGGACCCCGCCGGGCACGGGCTCCACCGTCCACAGCTCGTGCCGCAGGTGCAGGTCCACGCCCAGGCTCTTCCGCATGAGGTCGATGAGCTCCGGGTCCTTCAGGCCGGCCAGGGTGCCGGCGATGTCGAGCACGGTGACCCGCACCCCCAGCCGATGCATGGCCTGGCCCAGCTCCAGCCCCACCGCACCGGCCCCGATCACCAGGAGCGACTCCGGCAGGCGCTCCAGCTCGAAGACCTGCTCGTTGGTGATGATGGCGTCCCCGGCTGCGCGCCAGGGGCCCGGGATCGTGGGCCGGGAGCCTGTAGCGATCACGACCGCGCGGGCCGCGTAGCGTTCACCGGCGGCCTCGAGCGTGCCTGGGCCGACGAACCGGGGACGGGCGGGGATCGGTGATCCGCCGCGGTCCATGCCCTTGATCGTCTTGGACACGAAGCCGTCCCGCAGGCGCCGTACCCGCTGCATGACGGCGACGGGGTCCACCCGAACGGTCGCATGCACGCCGAACTCCCCCGCCTGCTCCGCCGAGTGCGCGGTCTCCGCCGCGGCGATGAGGAGCTTGCTGGGCATGCAGCCCACCCGGGCGCAGGTCGTGCCCAGCGGACCCGGGTCGAAGATGACGACCGAGGCCCCGGCGGCGAGGGCCGCCTTCCTGGCGTTCAAGCCGGCGGTCCCTGCGCCGATGATCGCGACGTCGACGGAGTTCATCGCGTCTCCCTGGTCGGGGCGACGGGCGCCGTCGGCGTGGAGGTCGAGAGGGGGGCGGTCGAGGACATGAGGTGCTCCGTGCGGGGTCTGTCTTCAAGAGCCTGCACGCCGCCGAAGTGTGTCTCAGGCCCTTCGGCCCCGACCGTCGCCGCGCAGGACCACGCTCCCGTCCCGTCAATCAGGTGAAGATCACCTGCGCGCCTGCCGTGCGGTCGTAGAAGTCACCGACCGTCAGCACGCCCTTGACCTCGGCCATGAGGTCCTTCGCCTCGATGTCCATGAACTTCATGGCCAGCTCGCAGGCCCACAGCTCGCAGCCCATGGCGTCGAGCTCCTGCAGCATCTCCCGGGGACCGGGGATGTCCAGGGAGTGCAGCTTCTTGCCCATCATGCTCGCGGCGACCTTGGCCATGCCGGGCAGGCCCGCCATCACCGTCGGCATGGGGGCGGCCGGGTTGCCGGCCATGTTGACTCCGAGGTGGTCCACCTTCTTTTCGGTGATCGCGTCCAGGCCCCAGAAGGTGAAGAAGATCATCGCTTCGATGCCCGCCTGGCGGGCGCCGCTGGCGAGGATCAGCGCCGGGTAGACCTCATCGAGGCCGCCCTTGCTGACGATGAGCGCGACCCGGCGACCGGGCGCCTCGGTGAGCTTGGGCAGGGGGGCGGAGGTCGGGGCGGTGGGGTTCTTGGCGAGGTACATGTCGACTCCTGCTCAGGTTGTTCTAGAGGCAACCGACGGGCTTGGGGATGCCCGCGATCTTGGCGACCGTGCGGCCGGGGGCCTTCGGGAAGAGGATGTACAGCTCCTTGGTCGTGACGCCGGCGATGGCCGTGAGGCGGCGGATGTTGGGAGACGCTCCGGCGTCGGCCCACTCCTTGTGGGCCGCCTCGACCACTCCCCACTGCTCCGCGCACAGCGCGTCCAGTCCGAGGGACGTGGCCATGGCCGCGGCGAACTCCAGCGACCACTGCGACGGGTCTTCGAGGTGGCCGCCGTCGGTCAGCTTCCAGCCGTCGCCGTCCTCCTCGTCGGGCGGCGGCGCAGCGGAGGGCGCGCGGTTGGCGGGCGGGGCGGGGGCGCGTCGCGTGGG
>CALAGR010000158.1 GCA_937891735.1 uncultured Pseudomonadota bacterium
CTCGTGATGGCGGGGTTCGCCCTCGGCACGGCGCCCGTCCTCATCCTGACCGCGGCCGGGCGCCGCCTCTTCGGGCAGTGGGGGCGCAAGCTCGTCCTCCGGCGGGCCGCGGCCCTCGCGGCGGCGGCCCTGGGGCTGGCTTCGATCTGGTCCAGAGCCCCGATCCAGGCGCTCTGGGGGGACGTCGATGCGGCCCCTCCGAGCTGCCACACCGTGCCCTGAACCAGCCTGTGCGGTAACGCACACCTGACGTTCGTCATAGGGTGTGAGGCCACACAATCCGTCACGGGTTGACGGGGCAGATTCGCCGACATCACGCGTTCCCAGGCCACTTCCCGATCTGGTCCGCTTCTTGCGAAAGAAGCCGCCGACCAACAAGGAGACCCCGGACGCTCATGGCCACACTGCACGCGACCTTCCCCGACACCACCTCCGGCCAAGCCGCCGTTCGCTCCTTGCAGGAGCAAGGGTTCGCCGACGACGAGACCCATCGGCCCGAGGTGTTCCAGGACCGCCTGTATCACACCCCCAACGCCGGCCAGTCCGCCGCCGCGATGTGGTTCCTGGGCGGGGGCGTGGCCTGCGCGCTGCTCGCCACCCCCCTGGCCTGGCTGCTCGCCCAGACCGGTCACCTCGGGGTGCCGGTGTCGCCCGACGCCGCAGCGGCCGTGTTCCTGCTCGCCGGCTTCGCCCTGGGCGGCCTGTCCGCGGCCCTGGGTGGCGCGGGGGCCTATCGGTCCGACTACTACGCCGCCAGCCGGGACCTGCACGAAGGTCAGGTCCTCGTCACCATTCACGTTCCCTGGGACGCCGCTGACGGCGCCGCAGAGCTCCTCGAAGCAGCCGGCGCCCTCGATGTCCACCAGCTCACCACCTGACCCAACCCCCGGAGAAACCACCATGCCCAACGCCGTCGCCACCCAGCCGTCCCCTGCCCCCTCCGGTTACGACAAGCTGCGTCTGCTCGGCTCGATCCCTCCCCGGGTCCGGGACGCCGCGGTGGACCGCGCCATCACGCGCAAGCTCAGCCGCGGCACGCCGGTGTTCTGGCAGGGGGAGCGGCTCCGCATGCTGCCCGTCGTGCTCGAAGGCCACGGCAAGCTGATGCGCAACACCCCCGGAGGTCGGGAGGTGGTGGTCGACTTCGTGGGCCCCGGTGGAGCCCCCTGCTGGCCTGAAATCCTGGGGGACGCCCCCCTCCCGGTCAGCTTCATCGCGGTGGAGCGGTGCATCGTCGCCTTCCTGCCCATCGCCCCCATCCGCCACTGCATCAGCACCGACATCCGCTCGGCCCTGGCGTACGCCGATCTCGTGTCCAGCGACCACCGCAACCTGCTGCAGCAGCTGACCGAGACCCGGGCTCCCTCGGTGCCCGCCCGCCTCGCCGGGCTGCTCCTGTTCCTGCTCGACCGTCGCGGCACCGCGGCCGATGGCTGGATCCCGATCCGCCTGTCCCGCCAGGACCTGGCCGACGCCGCCGGAACCACGGTCGAGACGGCCATCCGTCTCATGCGCAAGTGGGAGAAGGCGGACCTCGTCGAGACCCACCGGGACGGCGTGCTGATCAAGGACGTGTCGGGCTTCCGGGAGGTCGCGGACGGCTCCGACGCCTGAGTTCGCCTGCAGCTGGCTGTGCGACATGGCACAGTCAGCGTGTGACCCGGGCCAGGAAGCGAGGAACGCCGGCCCCTCCTCCCCCAAACGCAGCGGTCGATCAGGAGAACCCCCTGGGCATGCCAGAGACTGAAGCGCAGTTCGACGAGATGAAGCGGTACGTCGGCTTCGGACCTCAGGACGAGGCCTGGCTGGCGACGCTTCAGACCGCCGCGGACAAGGGGTTGGAGGGCCTCCTTGACCGGTTCTACGAGACCATCGCCCGCCACCCCGACGCGAGCCGGGTCTTCGTCGAGACGGGGGGCGATCCGGCGCGGCTGCGGATCACGCTGACGGACTGGGTGAAGACCTGCCTCGTCGGGCCCTACGACGCCGCCTACGCGGCGCGGCGCAAGGCCATCGGCCATGCCCACGTGCGCCATCAGCTGCCCCAGCGCTACATGCTCCTGGCCATGAACCTGGTCCGGGTGTGGTTCACGGGGCTGTGCTTCGACGTGCACGCGGGGAACGCGAAGGCGCTTCGGGGAGCCTGCGATGCGGTGAACAGGGTGCTCGACATCGAGCTCGCCCTGATGCTCGGCACGTACCGGGACGACCTGCTGGCCAAGATGCAGCGCCAGGAGCGGCTGGCCACCATCGGAGAGCTCGCCGCCGGCATCCACCACGAGCTCAAGAACCCGCTCGCGGCGGTGGACGCGGCGCTCTTCGCCCTCGGTGATCGGCGCGCCCTCCGCGCTGATCCGGCGTCGCGTCGGCTGCTCGACCGAGCGCGCGGCAACGTGGACCGCGCCTCGGAGATCATCACCGATCTGCTCAGCTTCGCCCGGCTGCGCAACCCGGCGTCCAGCGCGGTTTCGGTGGAGGACATCACCCGCGCAGCCCTGGACCGGGTCACAATCCCCTCGGCCTGCCGACTCGTGGAGGACTTCGATCCTGCCCTGCCCCTGGTTCGGGTCGATCCCGCGCAGATCGAGCAGGTGCTCGTGAACATCCTGGAGAACGCGTTCGACGCATCCCCCGCATCCGTCCGCGTCTCCACCCGCCTGTCCGGCAACTCGGTGGACGTGGAGGTGTCGGACGACGGCGCAGGCATCTCGCGGGAGCAGACCCAGCGGGTGTTCGAGCCGCTGTTCACGACCAAGCCCGAGGGCGTGGGCCTGGGCCTGTCGCTGTCGCGCAACCTCGTGCACGCAAACCGGGGCTCCATCGGTCTCCGGAGCGAGCCCGGTCGCGGAACGACCGTGACAGTGTCCCTTCCGCTCGGCTGATGCCGTGCGCGTCCTGATCGCCGACGACAACGTCGATCTCGCCGAGAGCATCGCGGTGGTGCTGCGCTCGCGCGGCTCGGATGCCAGGGTGTGCGAGGACGGCGCAGCCGCGATCCTGGAGGCCAGGGAGTGGCTGCCCGACGTGCTGCTGGTGGACCTGAAGCTGCCGGTGCAGTCCGGGTTGGAGGTCATCGAGGCCCTCGCCCACACCCCGATCGGTCGGATCATCGCCATGACCGGCTACGACAGCCGCACGAACATGCGCGCCGCCGAAGCGCTGGGCGCCGAGACCGTGCTGCGCAAGCCTTTCTCCATGCTGGACCTGATCCGGTCCCTGGGGCTCGAGGAGCACCGCCTGCTCGGGGAGAGCGTGGCCGATTGCCGGATCGCCGTGCTGTCCGACGACCCCACCGTGCTGCGGCGACTGCCCGCCACCTGCCACTTCGATCACTTCATCGATCTCGACGAGCTGCGCTCCGCGGTGGGCGAGACCGAGTACGACGCGGTCATGCTGCTCCGCCCCGAGGCCGTCGAGGAGCTCACGACCGACCTCGCGCTGCTCGATCCCGACGTCGCCGTGGTGCCCACCACGAACACCACGCTGCTGGAGAGCGCCGTCCGACAGACCCGTCTGCGCCGTGAGGCCGCCCGGGAGCTCGAGCTCTTCCGCACCGTCGCCCGGGACGCGCCCGGCGCGCTGCTGATCGTCGAGAGGGATCCGCCCCTGCTCCGGTTCTGGAACCAGGCGTTCCAGAGCCTCGTGGGCTACCGGGACGACGAGCTCGAGGGGGGCGGGCTCAGCCGCATCGAGGAGGATCTGGGCTTCGGCGCGCTGCACGCGCTGGTGCGGGAGGCCCGCGCCACGGGCCAACGGGCCTCCGGGGTGGTTCCCGTCAGGGTGCGCGGTGGTGCGTCCCAGCCGCTGCTGGTGCGGGCCGTCCTCTCGGACGCCCAGGGCCGGGTGGACGCGCCGGTGGCGCTGACCTTGACGCCGCCCCGCAGCGAGCGGGGCCACCAGGAGGCCTTGCAGCTCCTGGGCATGACCGCGGCGGGCGTGGCCCACGAGATGCGCAACACGCTGGCCGGCGTCGGCAACTCGCTGAGCGTGCTCGGGTCCCGCACCCGCGACGATCCGACCGTCAGCGAGGTCGTGCAGAGGGTCCAGGAGCGGGTGGCGCGCGCCGGGGAGGTGATGAACGATCTGCTCGACTTCGCCCGCCCCGTCACGCCCCGGCTGATGGCCGCCCCGGCGGTCCTCGTGCTCAACGCAGCGCGAGAGTTGATCGCGGACGGCGCGCCGTCGGGCATCGAGGTGAGCACGGTCCTGCCCGATCCCACGCTGCGGATCCTGGTGGATCCGGTGCGCATGCAGATGGCGCTGGTGAACCTGGGCAACAACGCGGTCCAGGCGATGGGCGAGGGCCCGGGCACCATCACCTTGAGCTGCAGCCGCGCGGGGGACTTCGTGCTCATCTGTGTGGAGGACGACGGGCCCGGAGTGCCCGAGCCACTCCGGGCGAGGATCTTCGATCCCTTCTTCACCACGCGAGCCCGCGGCTCGGGTCTCGGGCTCGCGAACGTGCGCAAGCTCGTGGAAGCCCACGGAGGCACGATCCGCCTCCTGGACTCCCCCGTCGGTGCGAGCTTCGCCATCCGTCTTCCCCGCCGGCCAGTCCTGCACGGAGCGCCCCCATGACCGCCTCGACCACACCGCCCGACAACGGACGCCCTTCGGTCCTCGTCGTGGACGACGAGCAGCTGATCCGCTGGTCCCTCGCCGAAGAGCTGCGCAGCGCCGGCTTCGAGCCCCTGGAGGCCGGCTCCCTCGCGGAAGCCCGGGAGCACCGCGAGCGCACCACGCCGGAGCTGTACATCTTCGACATCCGGCTCCCCGATGGGAGCGGGATCGATCTGCTCAAGGAGGTCCGCGCCGACGATCCGGACACGCCGGTGGTCATGATCACCGGCCACGGCAGCGTGAGCACGGCGGTGGAGGTGACGCGCCTGGGGGCCACCGAGTACATCCCCAAGCCCTTCGATCTGCGGGAGATGATGCTGGTGGTGGGGCGGGCCACGGCCGCCGCCCGGCGCAACCGGGAGCTGCACGCGCTCCGGGAGCGAGCCGCCCGGGCGGGCTACCAGGAGATGGTCGGCAGCTCTGCGGCGATGGGGCGCGTGTTCGACCTGCTGCGCCGTCTGGAGGACGCCGACGCCCCGACGGTGCTGGTCCTCGGCGAGTCCGGGACCGGCAAGGATCTCATCGCCCGCGCCATCCACGACCGAAGCCGCCGGGCCGCCGAGCCGTTCCTGGAGATCGACTGCACGGGGCTGTCCGACGAGCTCATCCAGAGCGAGCTCTTCGGGCACGAGCGCGGCGCGTTCACGGACGCGCGCAGCCGCAAGCTGGGCCTGTTCGAGGTGGCCGGGCGGGGCACGATCTTCCTGGACGAGATCGGCGAGCTCAGCATGGTGACCCAGTCCAAGCTCCTGCGGGCGTTGGAGAACCGTCGCTTCAAGCGCGTCGGCGGCACCGCGGACGTGCAGCTCAAGGCCCGGGTGATCGCGGCGACCAACCGGGACCTGACGGCCGAGGTGGACGCCGGGCGGTTCCGCATGGATCTCTTCTACCGCCTCAACGTGATCCCCGTGAACGTGCCGCCCCTCCGGGACCGCGCGGGGGACGTGCCGCTGCTGGTCACCCACTTCGTGCAGCGTCTGGCCCGGGACCTGGGCCGCCCCATCCGCGAGGTCGATCCTGCGGCCATGGAGCTGCTGGAGTCCTACGAGTGGCCCGGCAACGTGCGCGAGCTGCGCAACGTGCTGGAGCGCGCGGTGATCCTGTGCCGGGGCGACGCGATCTACGCCCACGACCTGCCGGCGGAGCTGGCCGGGGAGCGGGCTCCGCGGCTGGGCAGCTCCGGGTTCGAGCTGCCTCCGGAGGGGCTGGATCTGGCCGCCCTGGAGCGGGACCTCGTGGTGCAGGCCCTGGAACGCTCGGACGGCAACCAGAGCCGCGCGGCCCGTCTGCTGCGCATCGGCCGCTACGCCCTGCGCTACCGCATGGAGAAGGCCGGGCTGCTGCCGGGCCGCAAGAGCGAAGACACCGACGAGCAGTAGACGTTCAGCCGAAGCGCTCCAGCACCACGAGCCCGAACACGACGGCGAGGATCAGCACCAGCAGGCCCAGCCCGCCGATGAGCAGCGCCCGGCTCCCGGGGCCCTTCGGCTTGTCGCGAGGCGAGCGGGCCGGCGGGCGCTCGGGGGACGGCTCCTCGATGGCCGAGAGCACCGCCACGCTGCGGGTCCACGTCTCGGGCTTCCAGTCCTGCCAGTCTTCCGGGCTCCAGTCCCGCTCATCCCAGAAGCCGGTGTTCATGCTCGCGGCGTTGGGGCTGTCGAAGGCGCTGGCGAGCCGGCGCACATCCAGGTCCTCGGCCGCCTCGCCGCGCATGCTCTGCTCTGCGCTCTGCACCAGCCGATCCCAGGCCATCTCCAGCGAGGCGCCACGGGCGGGCTGGTCTGCGTCCGGATCGCCGTCCAGGGACCCGAGCATCCACACGAACTGCTCCATCGAGCCCTCGCCGGAGATCCCGCGGCGCAGTTCCTCCAGCCGCTTTCGCACCTCCCGCACGGTCTGCGGGCGCCGGGCCGGATCGCGCTGCAGCAGCGCCTGCAGCAGCGGGCCGAGCTCCGGGAAGAGCACGCTCGCCACCGCCGCTTCCTCCTCCGGGGTGCGGCGCTCCAGCAGCTCGAACATCTCACCGACGTGGATCTTGGGGAAGAACCGGCCCCCCACGGCCAGCTCCCACAGGAGCACCCCGAGGGAGTACAGGTCCGACACGGGCGTGTCGATGCCGGACCCGCGCCACCGCTCGGGCGGGATGTAGGTCGGGCTCCCCCGGATCACCCCGGTGGCCGTCTTGCGGTCATCCTGGGCGACCCGCGCGAGGGAGAAGCCCCCCACCTTGACCTCCCCCTCCTCGGACAGCATCACCTCCGCGGGTCGCAGGTTGCGGTGCACGATGTGCAGGGGCTCCCCATCCCGGCCCCGGGCCCTCCACGCGTACTCCAGGGCCCGGCAGATCCCGACGCCCACATCCAGCAGCGTGGCGCGCGGGATCCGCAGCCCGCGTCGCGCGAGCATGCGCGCGGTCTGCTGCAGGGTCGGCCCGGGCACGAACTCCATGACGATCCACGCCGCGTCCGTCCCGCTCTGCACCCCCAGCACCTCGATGATGTTGGGGTGGTTCAGGTCCGCGCAGACCTCCGCTTCGCGTCGCAGGGCCTCCAGGCCCCCGGGCACGCCGAACACGCTCAGGATCTTGACCGCCACCCGCCGCGGCGCGGAGGGCACGGTGCGGTCCGCCGCCTCCCACACCTCACCGAAGCTGCCCGAGCCCAGCAGGCGCTCCAGGCGGTAGCTGCCCAGGTGGGTGCCCGGCTTCCAGGACGACCGACCGGAGTCCACGCCGCGCTGCCAGGGAGCCTGGCTCGGCGCCTCCGCCTCGGACAGCGAGCCCGTCCTACTCATTCGCGCACCCCTGCAGGGAGTCCCGGAGCAGCATCAGCGGGACATCGACGGTGCCCAGCGCGGTCATCGGGCCCGACGTCTCCAGCACCATGCCCCCGGGCACGCCGTCCTCGAACTCGGTCAGGTTCGAGCCAAACCCGCCGTTCCAGGCCGTCAGCGCGAAGGTGCCGAACGGGCCCCGCCCCTCGCGCTCCCACAGCGTCGCCGACAGGTCGATGTTCGCGACGTAGTCGGGGTTCTCGAGCCACTCCGGACGCGAGGTGAAGCCGGTGGCCTCGTCCCTCTGGGCCACCACCCGCCACGACAGGGGGGCGATCAACGGGCAGCCGGTGCGCGCCATGCCCGCCTCGATGCCCCGGTAGACGGCGGCCTCCACGTACGACTCGCCCCCGAAGGAGTACAGCCGGTAGCACAGGTAGGGCGACCATCCGACCGCCGCCCCGAGGGAGGACGCGATGGCCTGGGTCACCGTCGCGCTGCCGCACCAGGTGGTGGCGTCCAGATCCAGGGTCTCGAAGTCGTACACGAGGCTGGTGCTCGCGACGTCGGGATCCTCCAGGGTCACGCAGGCGTCGTAGCCGTCGGCGACCACGTCGTCGAGCCAGCGGCTCTCCCCGTCCCAGGAGAACAGCAGGCCCTCCTGGGCGGCGTCGCAGGCCCGCAGCGTGCCCAGCGCGAACCGCGTCTCGATCTGACACGGGCCCTCGGCGCACTGCTCCTCGATCATCCCGGAGGCCGAGAAGCTGCAGGTCCAGGGGACCGGCTGCGACGCAGGCGGGATGACCACCTCGAAGAGCCCGACCCCCGCCTCGTCCAGATACGTGCGCGACACCACGGTCTGCACGCCGTCCTGGCACTCCAGGTCCACCGCGAAGCGGGCCGTGGGCTGGTCCTGCGGCGGTCCCGCCTGCACCGACTCCAGCAACGCCAGGCGCTCGGGGGTCAGCGTGATGTTCCCGGCGAGGGTGTTCTCGGGCACGGCCTGCAGCACGCAGCCCGACACCGTGAGCAGGGCGGCGCACACCCCGGCGAGCTGGAGCGGCGCGCGGGACGCGGTCGGCGCGCGGGACGCGGTCGG
>CALAGR010000159.1 GCA_937891735.1 uncultured Pseudomonadota bacterium
TGCGCGCTCGCGGGGGCCGGTGTGGACGCAGCCGGCGCCGGGCCGGCGGATCCGGCGACCGTCTGGTCCACCTCCTCGGCGGTCTGCACGATGAACCCGATCCCGCTGCCCACCGGGACGCTCTCGCCCTCGGCCACCAACGGGCCGGACAGGAAGCCGCTCGAGAAGGCCTCGATGTCCATGACGGCCTTGTCGGTCTCGACCTCGGCGAGCACGTCGCCGCGGCTCACGGGATCACCGGGGCCCTTCTTCCAGACCACGAGCAGGCCCTCGGTCATGGTGGCCGTGAGCTGGGGGATCAGGATGGGCGTCTTGTCGGCCATGGCTGGCTCCTGAGGGCGGGCTTAGCGCGCCGGCTGGCCGAGGAGGCCGAGCACGGCCCTCACGACATCCTCGTGATCGGGGATGACGAGCTTCTCCAGGGCGCGGTTGTACGGAACCGGCGTGTTCAGCGCCGACACCCGCACGGGGGGCGCGTCCAGCTCCCAGAAGCACTCCTCGTTGATGATCGCCATGACCTCCGCGCCGACTCCGCAGGGGGCCTCGGCCTCCTCCACGATGACGGCCCGGTGGGTCTTGCTGATGCTCGCCTTGATGCCCTGCCGATCCAGCGGGGACAGCGAGTACAGGTCGATGACCTCGGCTTCGATGCCCTGGGCGCTCAGCGCCTCGGCGGCGGCCAGGCACCAGTGCACGGACACGTTGTATCCGAACAGGGTCACGTCCCGGCCGGGACGGGCGATGTCGCTGCCTTCGAGGGGGTGGAAGTACTCCTCGTCGGGGACCTCGCCGCGCAGGTTGTACATGATCTCGTGTTCGTTGATGAACACCGGATCGTCGCACCGGATCGCCGACTTCAGCAGGCCGTACGCCTGCTTGGGGTTGCTCGGGGTCACCACCCGCAGGCCCGCGATCCCCATGAAGACCTTCTCCATGCGCGCGCTGTGCTGGGCCGCCAGCTGGTGGGCGGTGCCGCCGGCGGATCGCACGACGACGGGGCACTTGACCTGCCCCCCGGACATGTAGCGGATCTTCGCGGCGGAGTTGAACAGCTGGTCCATGGCGAGCCAGGCGAAGTTCACGGACATGATCTCGACCACGGGGCGCACGCCGATCATGGACGCGCCGGTGGCGATGCCCATGAAGCTGCCTTCGGAGATGGGCGTGTCCATCACGCGTTCCTCGCCGTAGGTCTCGTACAGCCCGAAGGTGGCCTTGTAGGTGCCGCCGGCGACGCCCACGTCCTCGCCCATCACGATGACCATCGGGTCCCGGGCCATCTCCTCGTCGTGGGCGCGCCGCAGGGCGTCCCAGAACTGCATCTGTGCCATGGCCTAGCCCTCTCCGTTCGGGTGGACCCAGGGGTCGTTCTCGACGAACACGTGGCGCATCAGGTCCTTCGGGTCCGGCTCGGGGGAGGCGTCCGCGAACGGCACGATCACGTCCTCGAGCTCGGCGAGGATCTCCGCGTCCCACGCGTCGAGCTCATCGCGGGTGATCGCGTCCTCGGAGGCCAGCCTGTCGAACGTGATCTCGATGGGATCCCGCTTCTTCCACTCGTCCACCTCCTCCTGGGAGCGGTACTTGCCGCCGTCGGACATGGAGTGGCCGCGAAAGCGGTAGGTCTTGAGCTCCAGGAAGTACGGCGTGCGGCTCGTGCGCACGTAGTCCACCGCCACCTGGGCCGCGGCGTGCACCGCGTCGACGTCCTGCCCGTCGGCGAACGCGGCGGGGATCCGGTAGGCGGCGGCCCGCTTGTGCTGCTCCGTCTCGGCCGTGCTGCGGTCGGTGGCCGTGCCGATGCCGTACAGGTTGTTCTCGCACACGAAGAGCACCGGGAGCTTCCACACCGAGGCCATGTTGAGCGTCTCGTGGAAGGTGCCCTGGTTGTTCGCGGCGTCGCCGAGGAAGCAGATGGCGATGAGGTCGTCGCGCTTTTGGAGCTTGAGGCCGAGGGCGAGGCCGGCGGCCAGGGGGAACGGCGCGCCCACCAGGGCGTATCCGCCCATGAAGTGCTTGTCCACGTCGAAGATGTGCATGGAGCCGCCGAAGCCGCCGCTGCTCCCGGTGGCCTTGCCGTACAGCTCGGCCAGGACGGCCTTGGGATCGACTCCGCACACCAGGGCGTGCACGTGGTCCCGGTAGCCCGTGATGACGTAGTCCTGCCCGGGCTTCGCGGCGGCCATGACGCCGTGCACGCAAGCCTCCTGCCCCGGATACAGGTGCAGGAAACCGCCGATCTTGCGGACCTGGTAGTCCTGGTAGCACTGCTCCTCGAAGCGACGGGCGAAGAGCATGTCGCGGAGCAGCTTCCTGCGAAGCGTGTTGTCCATCGGAACCCCTGGGCGAGAGCCGGAGGGGCAGGCCCGGTCCGGAGGCAGGCACCTTAGCCCCTGCTGAAGAGAGCGTCCAAAGGGCGCGCCAGGCTCCGCATCCCGGATTCAGCTCGCGGACGCGGGACGGGTCGCTGCCCATCCCAGGGCCAGGGTCAGGGCCGCGGGCGCCAGGGCCACGTGGAGCCGCCCGCTCAGCGGGAAGAGCAGCGGCGCGAGCCACGCCAGCGCCAGCAGGACTGCCCCCGTCCGGCTGGGGCTCTGCCGCAGCAGCGCCGCTACTGCCAGCAACGCCAGCCCGTGCAGGCCGAAGTCGTACTCCAGCATGTGGGGCAGGGACAGGAGCAGCACCGACAGGATCAGCCCCGCCCGCAGGGGCCACCGCGGATCGCCGGCCGGCAGGCGCCACGCGCGACGGGCCAGCGCCGCCGCGATCACCACTCCGAGCAGCCCCGCCGTCGGCGCCACGAGGTTTTGCAGCCCCGTGCCGCGCAGAGGCCACCCCAGCAGGGTCCGAAACGTGACCTGCCGCTCGGGGATGGGCCAGAACGCCGCCGCCGTCGGTCCGCGCATCCACTCCACCCACGCCAGCCAGGGCGCCACCCCGTGCAGCGGAAGGGAGGCGGCCACCACCGCCGCCCCGCCCAGCCCGAAGCCGAGGAAGGCCCGTCCCTGCCCCGCGAGCGCGAGGAAGGCCGCGACCCCCAGCCCCAGGGACGGCTTCGCGCACAGCAGCCCGAGCACCAGACCGCCTGCCAGCGGCCGACCCCTGCGCACCAGCAGGACCCCCGCACCCACCAGGGTCAGCCAGAAGCCCGCGCACTGCCCCGTCAGCACGTTCATGATCGCGAACGGGGACGCGGCCAGGAGCCAGAACGCGGGCCGCGACCAGGTGTCCAGCTCCGGGACCGCGCGGACCAGGAGCCCGGCGCCGAGGGCGAGGAGCAGCGCCTGCACCAGCAGGTGCACCTGGGTCGCCCGCACGTACCCCAGGCGGAGCAGCGGGGTCATGCCCTGGTACAGCGGCGGCGGATAGACGGCGTAGTACTTCAATGACGATCTGGCGTGACCCTGCTGGGTCCGGGAGAACTGCGCCGGGTCGTACAGGTGCTCGCCCTCCCCCTCCGACAGGATCGAGGCGCCGGTGTAGAAGGCGAGGAAGTCGGCGCCCTTGGGCACGCCCTTGCGCACGCTCTGGGCCCCGGTCCCGCCGAACGCGGAGATCCCCAGCACGACGACCAGGGCGAGCACGCACACGGGGATGAAGAGGCGGAGCCAACGCTGCACGGGGCTGCGAGCCTACCAGCCGGGTACACAGCGTTTACGCAATGCAGGGAACGGTCGGGCGTACGCTGGGGTCACCATGTCGATGCGCACGATCTCCCTCCTCCTGTTCCTGGGCGGCCTGCTGGTCCTGCTGGCGCTGCTGCCGCCCGTCCCCCCGGGTCCCCGCGAGCAGGTGCTGCCGCCACCGGCCTCTCCCGCGCAGCCCGGCGTGCTCGTCCTGGATCTGGTGGACGACACCGACGCGGCGACCGTGGCGGCGTTCGCCCAGCGGCATGGGCTGACGCTGGAGCTCAGCTCCGCGGTGTCCGCCGACGAAGGGCTGTACCGCGCCGTGGTCGCCGACCTGGCCGCTGCCGATGCCGACGTGTCCGCCGATCCGCTGGTGGAGGCGGCCGAGCCGGTGATGATGATGACCGCCGACGGCCTGCCGCTGGAACCCAACGATCCGCTGTGGGGCCAGCAGTGGAACATGCGCGTCATCAACGCCCCGCAGGGCTGGCAGGTGGGCGCCGGACGGGGAGTCCGGGTGGCGGTGATCGACACCGGGGTCAGCCGCGTGGAGGACCTGCAGGGCACCGACATCGCCCCTGGCCGCTCCTTCGTTCCCCGGGTACAGAGCTGGGAGGACGACGTGGGGCACGGCACGCACGTGGCGGGCACGATCGCCCAGGCCACCAACAACGGGAAGGGCGTCGCCGGCATCGCGCCGCGGGCCACCATCCTGCCCGTCAAGGTGCTGGGCGTGGACGGCGGGGCCCAGGATCACGTCGCCGCGGGCATCGACTGGGCCGTGGACCAGGGCGCCGATGTCATCAACCTGAGCCTGGGCGGAGGGCCGAGCGAGGTCATCGCCATCGCCCTCGACAAGGCGGCCGACGCGGGGGTGATCGTGGTGGCCTCGGCGGGCAACTCCGGGGTGCGTCAGGTGGGGCACCCGGCCGCCCACGAGCGGGTCATCGGGGTCAGCGCCACGGCGCCGGACAACTCCCGGGCGCCCTACTCGAACTACGGCCCTGGGGTGGAGCTGGCCGCGCCGGGGGGCGATCTGCGCCAGGAGAACGGCGGCATCGTGCAGAACGCCAGGGATCCGCGCACGGGCGAGGTGGGCTACGTGGCGTTCCAGGGCACGTCCATGGCGGCTCCCCACGTCAGCGGCGCGGTGGCCATCCTGCTGGGCCGGGGGCTCTCTGCGGACGCGGCGGTGGCAACGCTCTACTCGAGCGCGAAGGATCTGGGCCGCCCCGGCTGGGACGAGGAGTTCGGGTACGGCCTGCTGGACATCGAGGGGGCGCTGCGGCACGAGACGCGCTGGCGGGACGCGCTGCTGTCGTTCTTCGCGGCGCTGATCGCGCTGGTGCTGGGGCGCCTGGGCAAGCTCGTGCTCCGCAAGATCATCCGGCTGGCGGTGCTGTCGGCGTTCGTCACGGGGTTGCTGGCGATCCTGGCGTGGCTGGGGATCGGGTCGATGGGGCTGACGATGGGGCCGCTGTTCTGGCCCGCGGCCATCGATCCCGACTGGGTGCACTTCCCCCTGTGGATCAGCGCCCTGCTCCCGGCGTTCCTGGTGTTCGTGCTCGGCCCCACGAAGGGCTGGTGGCTCGCCGCGAGCGTGTCCATCGCGTGGGGCGTGAGCCTGGTGTGGGGCGCCGGCACCGGCGGGCTGGACCCGTGGTGGTTCCGCGGCGCGGGCGACACGGCCTGGCTGCTGCTCAACGGCCTGCTGTGCATCCTGGGGGCGATGGCGGTCGTGGGAATGCACGGGATGATGAACAGGAAGGCGACCCCATGAGGTTGCGAGGCACCCTCGAGAGCGCCGTCCTGGGCGGGTCCCCGACCCTGATCCTGCGCACGGACAACGGCATGAGCTACGAGCTGGTGTCTGCCCCCGGGACGGCGACGTCCCTCGTGGGGCGCGCGGTGACGGTGCACGGCGAGCTGCTGCCCGAGCAGTTCGGCTTCGCCATGACCGGCCCCCGGGTCCGGGTCACGGGCATCGAGCCGGGCTGAGCGTTCGAGAGGGGACGCCGGCCGGAGCGACGCTCCCGTCCTCCGAGAACGCGGGATCGAGGTCCGCGCGCGGTGGGCGGATCGCGCGACGCCGGGGACATCAGGTCGGGCGGACCACCCAGGGTTCGAGTCTTTGCGAGGGGGGTCTGGTCCGGCGAGATCGGCTCGGATAGCGTTTGAGATCTACTCGCGCGCCGCGCACTTGGAGGCCTCTGCATGCCCCGGTCCCCCCTGCTTCAGAGCGTCGCTCGCGCGATGCGGATCGGTGAGTTCAGCCTGCGTCACGGCCTCTCGGCGCACGAAGCCATGCAGCGCCTCGGAGAGGCGGCCGAGGCCTCGCCACGCCCGTCCCGGCGCAACGTGCTCGCGGCCGCGACCGGCGTCGTCGCGGGCGCCACCCTGGGCTCCGTCGGCCGCTCCTTCGGGACGAACCCGCGCTCGACGCCCACGGTCGCGATCATCGGCGGCGGCATGGCGGGCATGGCCTGTGCAGAACGGCTCCAGCGGCGGGGCATCATCGCCACGGTCTACGAGTCGAACAGCGCGCGCCTCGGGGGCCGCATCAAGAGCGAGTCGCTCATCTTCCCCGGGCAGGTCGCCGAGCTCGGTGGCGAGATGATCGACACGACCCACCAGACGATCCGCGGCTACGCGCGCGACCTCGGGCTGACCCTGGAGAGCCTGGTCCGTGCGCCCGGCGAGTCCACGTACTACTTCGGCGGGCAGCACCACAGCGAGGAGGACATCGTCGCGGAGTACTGCGAGATGGTGCAGCGCATGCGGCCCGACATGCAGGCCTGCTCGGGCGCCCCGGACTTCTGGACCCACAACGCGGCGGACATCGCGCTCGACTGGACGGATCTGGCGACCTATCTCGACACCCGGGCCGCCGGGCTCCCGCTGGTGCGCGCAGTGCTCGACGAGGCCTACGTGGCCGAGTACGGCCTGGAAGCCCACGAGCAGAGCTGCCTGAACATGCTGCTCTTCATCCACCTCGACTGCCGCGCGCACTTCGCGGAGTTCGGCGTCTTCAGCGACGAGCGGTTCCACGTCGTCGAGGGCAACGCCGAGCTGGTCAACGGGCTGGCGGCCACGTTCACCGGCACCATCGCCATGGGCTCCCGGCTGACGTCGCTCGCGAAGAACGGCAGCGGCAAGTACGTGCTCGGGTTCGCCGGGGGCGGCACCGAGCTGGCCGACGCGGTCGTGCTCGCGGTGCCCTTCAGCGTGCTCCGCAGCGTGTCGCTGAGCCCTACCCTGGGCCTGTCGGCGGACAAGATCCGGGCCATCGACGAGCTCGGCTACGGCTCCAACTGCAAGACGATGATCGGCTTCAACGGCCGGCCCTGGACGTCCCTGGGGCGAGACGGACTCGCCTACTCGGACCTGCCGAACGTGCAGACCACCTGGGAGACGAGCTGGACGACCGCAGGCCCGACCTCGGTGCTGACGGACTACGCGAGCGGTGATCGCGCCCGGGCACTGCAGGTCCTGTCGACCACCGGCTCCTACTGCGGGCAGTGCCACGGCGGATCCGGCGGCTTCCTCGACATCAACGAGGGCGTCATGCAGGGTCAGGCGGGCGCGTTCCTGTCAGATCTCGACACGATCTGGCCGGGCGCCGCCGCTGCGGCCAGCCGGAACGGCGACGGCGGGCTCGTGATGGCTCGCGGGCACTGGCTGCCCCAGAGCGCGTCCCGGGGCTCCTACACCTGCTACACGCCGGGCCAGTTCACGGGCCTCGCGGGCCTCGAGAGCGAGAGCGCGGGCGCGCTGAAGTTCGCCGGCGAGCACGCCGACTCCTTCTACGCCTGGCAGGGCTTCATGGAGGGAGCGGCCCTGTCGGGCATCGCCGCCGCGGACGAGATCCTGGGCGACGTCCTGCACGGCCGGATCTGATCCCGGCCTCTTGGAACCCCCGGCCGCGCGCACGCCACATCCCCCGAGCGGTCGGCCAGGCCTGCCGCTCGGGGGTGCGGGCGCTCACCGCATTGGCGGCGCCTCGCACCGGCCCGTTGTGGCCGAGCAGATCAGCAGCTCGTCACTGGCCCGAGGACCGAACGACCTCTGGATGAGCAGCCGGTCCTCCCCCACGGGCGCGATCAACCCTGCCGCCGGCACGTCGATGAGCACTGGCTCCTGCCATCCGCCGAGTCCGTCCAGGGTCAGGAGCATCAGCGGCCCCTCCAACACGGAGAAGAAGCCGAACCGGCCGTGTTCGACCGGACTGATGCGCGAGCGCTCGCCCATCTCCAGGCCGGCGGGCAGGCTCGGCAACCGGCGGGGTGGTGTGCTGCGGTCGTGATCATGGTCCCAGTACAGCGCCGGACCGCCGGGCTCGGCGCACGACATCAGCCCGCGCCACTGCGGCGACGACCCGTCCGGGCAGGTCCGCTCCTCCAAGGGCTCGCTCCGATGGACCTCGGGGACTCCATCCGCGCCGCGCACGACGCTCCACCGGCCACGGGCCCGCTCGTTGTCGGAGACGATCCCTGTTCTCCCTGTCGGCTCGAGCCAGAGGTGGTCACCGGACAGGTTGCTCGAGGTCAGGAGGCCGGTCGTCGGGTTCCAGGTCGCTCCCGACGTCTTCCCCTGCCAGCGGCTGCTCTCCGCGATCGCCGGCCCATCTGGGGTCCTGGCGAGGTCGATCCAACGGTCGTCGCCGTCGGCCCATTCGCGGCCCCACAGGTCCCCGGCGTGCTCCAGGCGCCGGATCCCCGGCCGAAGCTCCGTGCCCTCCCAGGTGCGCGTGTCCACGACCGCAAGGACGCCCACCGCCGGTGCGCGGCTGCTCCGCGTCGTGACGCCGAAGACCGTGAACCTGTCGTCGTCGAGGACAGTGATCTCGGGAGCCAGGGCGTCCCGCCAGTCGGGAGTCGGCAGGGCCCTCAACACCGCTGCTGGGATCGCAGCGCACAGCGCCAGGCCAGCCGCCACCGGAAGGGCCGCCCAGGAGCTCCGTCCGCGCACGCTGCCCAACGCCTGCCTGGGCAGCCCCACGAGCAGCCACCCGAACCCGAGGACAGCGCCGAGGATGACCAGCGCCAGCACGACCGGATCGCTGACCGCGAGTCCCCACAGGCGAGGGCTCGTCTCATGACCCGGCCAGAACCAGGTCGCCGCGCCCGTGGCCAGGAGGAGCCCGCCGACCTGCACTCCGAGTCGCTGTCGCCAGGGCGTGATCAGCTGACTGGCCGCCGCCAGGGGGGTCAGCGCCGTCAGGGCGAACAGGGCGACCGCGAGGCTGCGGCCGACGGGGCCCGACCACGTGCACAGCGACGAGACGCCCTCCAACGCCCAGGCCCCGTTCAACACGGCCGCACCGTAGGCGACGGCGAGCAGCGGAACGACTGAGCGGACCAGCGCGATCAGGATCCGGCTGGCTATCGAGGTCGTCGGGGTCACCGGCAGGTCGCCGCCCAGGCCTCCCCAGGCGCCGTTCATGCCGTCCCCAAACGCCGACACGGGAGACCACCAGCCCCCCAGCCAGATGCTCAGCAGCGGGTACCAGCTGAGCGGAACCACGATCGAGGCCAGGACCTCCATGTCGTTGCCCGCCATCGACGCGATCACCCAATACACGCCGCCCAGCAGGGGCAGCTCCAGCAGCCCCTGGAGCGTCGGTCGCAGACCGTGGCCGACGAGGGCCAGGATCTGTCGGCCGTCTGCGGACGAGGACACGGCCGCCGTCGTCGGTCGAGAGGTGCTCGGACGATCCGGGGACGGCTCCACCGACACGATCCGGTCGACGTGTCCCTCCAACGCGGATGCGTCCCAGTGGCCCAGCACCAGCGCCGTGCCGGCATCTCGAGCGGCGGACACGACCGTCCCCAGGGTCGCCTGCCTGCTCTCCGGCGTGCCTCTCGCGGGCAAGAGGGGCCCAAACCCCTTCGGGACAGGCTGGTGGAGCAGCACCGCTGCCGCGCCCGTGGCGAGCCCCAGGGCAGCCGCGGCGCGCGCCCCTTCCGCACCTCGGAGCTCCATGGGCTTGTGCTTCGAGACCCCGATCCGGGCGCAGAGCGCGCCGAACCGCTCCTCGCTCCAGGTCGGGTACAGCGAGGACAGCAGTCCGGCGGCCCCGGCCGGGGTCCGGCTGAGGGTCTGGGCGTCGAAGTACGCCGCGCGTCGCAGCGCCACCACGTTCCGGCCCGCCGCCGGGATCCCGTCGATGAAGACCTGGCCTGCGATCGGCTCGAGCACCCCGGCCGCCAGCCGCATCACCGTGCGGACCCGCTGCATGTCCCCGACCAGCCCCACGATCTCGCCGGGCTGCACGACCAGATCGAGGCCGGCCACCGCCCCGCCGCCGCCGGGGTCGGCCGTCACCCCTTCGAGTCGCACCGCCTCATTCACAGCTCCCCCTGAGCGGACAGTCTACGGGGCGCTCCGCCCCCCCAAGCACCGAAGGGGCCCGAGCGCTGTGCTCGGACCCCTTGGGGGTGTGACGGCGGTGTGAGCTACTCGTCGCAGGGGTTGGCGTCGGTGCAGCTGTCGTTCTCGCAGTTCAGGTAGGGGTCGAGGGGCGAGCTGCCGCAGGTCATCTCCTCGCCGTCGCTCCAGCCGTCGCCGTCCGTGTCGGGGTTGAGGGGATCGGTGCCCCGGTTGACCTCCAGGCCGTCCAGGAAGCCGTCGCCGTCCGTGTCGGGATCGAGCTGGTTGGTGCCGTAGTCCAGCTCGGCGCCGTCGTCGAGCTCGTCGTCGTCGGTGTCGGCGTCGTAGGGATCCGTGCCGCACTCGATCTCGTGCTCGTTGGTGAGGCCGTCGCCGTCCTCGTCCCCGTTGGGGTCCAGGCCCGGGCTGCTGCCCGCGTCGCTCGGATCGGTGCCGGCGTCCTGCTCCTCGCCGTTGGTCCAGCCGTCGCCGTCCGGGTCCTCGTCGGCGTCACCGACGCCGTCGCCGTCCGTGTCCGGGTTGTTGGGGCTGGTGTTGCACAGGTCCTCGAAGTCGTTGGCGAGGCCGTCGCCGTCCGAGTCGTCCGTGGTCACGTCGATGTCGTCGCCATCGACCCACCATGGGTCTTCGCAGTCGCCGTGCAGGTCGAAGTTGCACCCGGCCAGGCCGAGGGAGAGAAGGGCAGTGGTCATCCAGAGCGAGCAGCGCATGGGTCGAATCCTCCGATCGTTGCGACGCGCTCCCGGGGCGGGCCCACCAAAAAGGGGCGGAACAACGGGCGTGCACCCCGTGGCGTCGTCGGCTGGTGGAACACCGCCTCGGACCCGTGGTGTCACCATTTTTTTCTATCGAATATCTGGAGAACCAACCCGTCGGTATCCACATCTGCGCGGGTCCCGACGCCGTCTTTGCGGCCTGGAGACCTGCGTTTGTGAGGGGTGCGCGCGGACACGGGTGACAGTCCTGCGCGTACGCGGTGTTCCACGTTCGAAAGGACGGACCGCGTGGTCTTCAGTTCCTTCTTCTCGGTTCTCGCGGCGCTCCTCGGTGGGGCGCAGGCGTCGGTGGACGTGGACACCTGGTACCGGTCGTACGGGCCCATGGTGTTGCGTCGTTGCAGGTCCCTCCTCAAGAACGAGGAGGAGGCGGTGGAAGCGATGCAGGACACATTCGTCCAGGTCATTCGTTACTCGGCCCAGCTGGATGGGCAGGCGCCCAGCTCGCTGCTGTATCGCATCGCCACCAACGTCTGCTTCAACAAGATCCGCTCGCGCTCGCGCAGACCCGAGGACCCGGTGGGCGAGAAGCTCGTCGCCATCGCCCGCGCGGTGACGCCCGAGGATCGTTCGCTGGCGAGGGAGCTGCTGGACCGGGTGTTCGGCGGGCAGCCGGACTCGACCGCGACCATCGCCGTCATGCACCTGCTGGAGGGGCACTCCCACCAGGAGGTGGCAGACGCGGTGGGGCTGTCGGTGTCCGGGGTCCGCAAGCGCCTGCGCAAGGTGCGCGGTCTCCTCGAGCAGCTGGAAGGAGCTCGGACATGAGCGCGCCATTCGACACCACGACCTCGTCTGCGATCCCCAACCGCGCCCCCGTGGGGGACTGGACCCTGGAGCGTCTCGTCCTGGCCGAGCTGACGGGGGATGAGGCCCGCTCCGTGCACGCACGGCTGGCTCTGCAGACGGGTGGTCTGCAGCGGCTGGCCGCCCTGGAGCGCGACAACGTCGCCATCCTCAAGCAGTACCCCGCCGAGGAGATGGTGCCGCGGATCGAGCGGCGCCTTCGTCGGGCCGAGCAGGCCACCGAGCGCCACGCGTTCCGGCGGGGCTGGTGGACGGGGCTGCTGTTCGGGGCCGGCGCGGCGGCGGCGGCGGCGCTGATCCTGTTCGCG
>CALAGR010000160.1 GCA_937891735.1 uncultured Pseudomonadota bacterium
CGGAGCGCTTCGGGCGCTCCTCGAGGCCGAGCACGTGGTCTTCGAGTCGACCGACCGCTGCCTGCGTGCATTGAGACGCTACGAGGCAGGGCAGTGCGGGTTCGCCGACTACCTCATCGCCGAGAGGGCTTCGGACGCAGGGTGCGCGAGCCTGGCGACGTTCGACCAGACGCTCCTCGCAGAGTCGAACACGGTGGAGCCGTAGCGGGCGGGCCGGGACCGGCACGGAGCCCGGCATGGCTGTGAGCGGGCCAGTTGGTTCCTCGCAGGCCGGGGCTGACCGTTGACGGACGAACGCGCGCGCGGCCGTGCAAGCTCGGGGAATGAAGCCGCTCGTCCTGATCGGGACCTTCGCCCTGGGGCTCCTTGTCTCGTGCCCCGCGGCTGCCGGACCCTGGACCCAGCCTCCCGGGCAGGGCTACGCCAAGATCTGGCTTCGCTGGCTGCCCGGGCTCGCCTACCACGCCGGCCCCGAGGCGCCGGACCCCGGCCTGCACCCCATCGGTCTGTACCAGGAGCTGGGGCTGGGGGCCTGGGCGGAGCTCGGCGTCACCGAGGCCCTCACCGTCACCGTGCAGTGGGAGCCCGCGCGCGCCTTCTTCCTCAAGGACGGCGGCGCCACCCGGACCCGGGCCCACGTCGCCGTCGGTGCCCCGGTCCTCGGGGGGCGGCTGCGGCTCCTTCGCCATGGGCGCTTCATCGCCAGCCTGGAGGCCTCGGTGCGCGGCCCCAACGGGACCGGGCAGATCGTCCAGGACGTGCACGCAACGGCCCAGGGCAACCCCCGCGTGGGCGGTCTGCGCGTCACCGACCGCGTCTGGGACCTGTACGCGGGTGCGTCGGTGGGCCTGGGGTTCGACCGCCTGCATGTCGCCGCCTCGGGCGGGGTGATCGCGCGCACCGGCGGCTATCGCGCCCTGGTCGTCTGGGCCGCGGAGCTGGGGCGGCCCATCGGTCGCCGGGGTCGGTGGTACGGCCGGGTGCGCCTCGCCGGGCAGCACCCCCTGGCCAATGGGAGCGCCCCCCTGCACGACAGCCCCAGCGGGATCGGCAACGGCACCCGCCACTTCGGGCTGACCCTGGAGCTGGAGCGCCGCGTGTCCGGGGACTGGGCGGTGGGAGCCTCGCTGGCCACCAGCCTTGGGCTGGCCGCCCGTCAGACTCACGGCCCGGCGGTCATGGTGTACGTGGCGGGGGCCTTCGGAGCGCGGTCCGGTCAACCTTGATCTGCCGCTCCCAGGCGCTGCTCGAAGAACGGCAGGAACCACTCGGGGGCGTCGGGATCCTCCGGGGCCGGCTCCGCGTCCATCGGCTCCCAGGGCCAGGTGGCGCAGGGCTCCCCCTCCACCGGCACCGCTCCCGTGTTGTACGCATAGGGCACCCGCAGCACCTCGCGCTCCCACGCCTCCGGGACCCTGCAGACGTCCGCGATCAGGCTGGATGCAGCGTCGAGCCACTGGTGGACCCCGCAGTCCACCGTGACGCTGTCGGGGTCGTCGGAGTACTTGAGGTCGACCCCGAAGTGCGCCGGCCCGTTGTCCAACACCCAGGCGCGCGCCTCCACGTCGGGATGCCAGAGCAACAGGTGGGCCGTCGTGCTGCCGCCGGAGTGGCCCAGGACCCCCAGCCGGTCGGCCCGCACGTGCTCGTGGGTGCCCAGGGCGCGCAAGCCGAGCATGGCCTCATAGACGCGCATGGCCATCAGGTTCATGCCTTGGCAGAGGAAGCGGAGCGCGGCTTCCGACTCCGGGAACCGCCCCGGGGGCCAATCGCCCTGCTGGTACGCCCTGAACGACGGCACGAGCAGCGCCATCCCCCGCTCGGGGAAGCGCGCGCCGAAGCGCCGCTCCACGTGGGACACGGCGTCTTCGGCGTGCCCGGTCAGCGCGACGACTCCCGGAAACGGGCCCTCGCCCCGCGGCAGCAGGAGGACCGCCGGGACGTCGCCCGCGAACCGGTCGCGCATCACCAGGTCGAGCTGCCGGTAGGGCGTCCCGTCGGGAGACTCGCGCTCCTCCTCGGAGAGCACGAAGACGTCGAGATCCCTCGTGGGCAGCGTGTCGAGCAGCCACCCCATGTGCACCGCGTCCCACAGGGATCTGCCCAGCCCCTCCGGGCCGCCCACATCAGGCCAGTCGAACGCGGGCGCCCAGCTCTGCCCGGTCTGGCGGATCGCCCACAGATCCGCGGGGAGCGACTCGCAGTCCGCGCGGGGCGCAGACGCGGCGATGGTCTCGGGCTGCTCGAAGAAGGCGTCGTAGCGCTCGAACCACTGGGCGGTGTCGGGAGAGCAGGACCCACCGCCCTGCCGGGCGTCCTGCGGGCAGTCCTGCACGAAGTCGAGGGGCGCGTCCTGCCAGGTCGTGACGCCTACGGGACCCGGCGGTGTCTCGGGCTCGCACCCGAGGCTGGCGATGAGCAGCGCCGCGATCAGGTTCCGCGAGCAGGGGCGGAACGGTCGTTCTCCAGCCAACCCCGGGCCCTCCTCTTCAGTTGATCGTGTCGTCGAAGAAGCCCAGGAGGTCATCGAGCCCGTTCGGGTACCCGTAGGGGACCTGCAGCACCGGGATGTCGACGAACTCGAACCCGTTCACGGTCTGGCTGACGTCCCACAGGTCCGGCACCGTCTCGTCCAGGAGGTAGTGCTCGCCCTCCTCCTCGCTCCAGTTGAAGTAGTTCGAGATCAGGTCCGACACGTAGGCGTCAAACTCGAGCCCGCGGGTGGGCGCGTGCACCGTCAGGTTCGAGGAGACGCTGCCGCCGGAGTGCCCCACCAGCCCGACGGGCGCGCAGGGGTCCGCCTCCGGGAGCCAGGCCGCGACGCGCCGCCCGATGAGCTGCTCGTACATCCGCACGCCCGTCAGGTTGAACCCCTGCTTGAGCAGCCCGCGCGCCGCGACGGTCTCTTCGTCGCCGCCCTCACTGGCCCGGAACCAGGGGAGGACCAGCGCGTAGCCCGCGTCCACGAACAGCTCCCCGAAGTCCCCCCGCGCGATGTGCCTGAAGGGGTGATCGCCATGCCCGTGGGCGACCACGACCACCGGGAAGGGGCCCTCGCCGTCAGGCAGCAGCACCACCACCTCCAGCGTGCCGACCAGCGGATCGGTGACGAGCAGCTCGCGGTGCTGGATGCGGGGAGGCTCGATGCCCAGCCATTCCCCCGCCCAGGCCCCCAGGTCGTCCCCTTCGCCAATGACCGCGATCTCCAGGGGGCGGTCCGCGATGCCCTCCCGCAGCACGTCGATCCGCGTTCCGGACAGGATCCGCGCCCGCAGGTCGGCGGAGCTGGGGACGGACCGCTCCTCCGGGGCGCTGTCGCGGCGGGAACGGAGCCGCTGATCGAGCTCTTCGTCGGTGATGTCGACCCCCATTCCGGGGAAGAGCTGGGGGAGTCGCAGGTAGTCCTCGACGCCGCACTCGCGGCCGGACGGGCAGGCCCCCAGGTGGACCGGCTCGTCGACCTCGTAGACCTCGGACTCCCCGGGAACAGAGCAGGTCCCGTCGTCGGACTCCTCCGTCAGCGGAGCTGGTGGGAGCGAGCAGCCGGCGAGGAGGGAGACGCTGAACCCCCGAACCAGACCTGACAGAGAAGCGCGCATGGGAGGCTGTCCTGCGGCCGGTGGGGCCATGCCTCACTCTTCACGTTCCGGGCCACTTCCATCCAACGACGCATTCGACAGACATGGTCACACCGACGATCCACGGGGCGCGCATGGCGGCAGGATGGATCGACTCGTTCTGAGCTGGCCGGAGTGATCGTTTCATTCTGGTGCGGCCGGACGCTCAAGAACGTGCCACTGCTCGGCTCCCAAGCGACGACGGTTCCTCGAGATCGGCCAGCCTCACCGCGCCCCTGCCGCCTGGGTACAGCCCCCCGCGTTGTCTGGACGCGACGGCCCGCACGTCGGATACCTTGTCCGGCATGAACGAAAGATCGCCGTCACCGGGTTCGAGCTGTCTGTTGATCCTCCTCGCGGCGGGCGTCCTGGCCGCGTCGGCCTGCGGCGATCCGCGACGCCGCGGGGCTGGGGACGACGACGCCGGGGACGACGACGCCGGGGACGACGACGCCAGCGGGGACGACGACACCAGCGGCGACGACGACGTCTCCACCGACTGCACGCCCGAAGGCTCGACGGCGTGCTGGGGCAACGAGTTCATGCGCTGCGCTGACGCCGTCTGGACCCTGGAGGACACCTGCGTGGCTCCGACGCCGCTGTGCGACACGACCTGGGGCTGCGTCGCCTGCGTGCCCGACCAGACCTTCTGCGACGGAAACAGCGTGCATTCGTGCTTGCCCGACGGGACCGGCTCCACCCTCGTGCAGGACTGCGAGGCCGGCGAGCTTTGCGTGGGCGGCGACTGCCTGGACGCGTGCGACCTGGCCGAGCAGCAGATGTCCTACCTTGGGTGCCGGTTCCTCGCCGTGAGCACCTCCAACATCGTCGCCTCGAACTTCGACAGCGACTTCGCCGTGGTCATCGGCGCCCCCGCGGGCGGAGGCGACGCCGAGGTCACGGTCAGTCGGGGTGGGGCGGTCGTCGCCTCGGTGGTCGTCGCCGATGGGGACACCGCGGCGATCGAGCTGCCGATGGTGACGGAGCTGGAGCGCGCCCAGGAGTCGGTGGTCGTGGTCGGCGGCGCGTACCAGATCGTGAGCACGGTCCCGGTCGCCGCCTACCAGTACAGCCCGCTGCACTTCGACATCGCCGGCACCTCGTCGTTCACCAACGACGCATCCCTGCTGCTGCCGGAGCACACCCTGACCGGCAACTACATGGTCAGCACGTGGCCCACCTGGGGCTACGGCAGCTGGGACGACTTCTTCGGCAACCCCATAGGCGATTGGAACGCGTGGCACCCGGGGTTCGTGGCGATCGCGGCGACCGCCGATGCGACCACGGTGACCTTCCAGAGCTCGACGATCACCGCCGGGGGCAACCCCGGCTCCCTGGGGCCCAACCAGACGACGACGATCACGCTCGACCGGGGCGATGTGGTCCAGATCTTCTCCCAGCGACCCAGCACCAGCGCCGACTCCAGCTTCTGCGCGTCGAGCGGGTGGCAGTCCACGGAGATCGGCTGTCCGCCGGCCTTCCTCCAGGAGTGCGAGGCGTACTGCTCGCTGGGGGCGGACGGCGACCTGACCGGGTCCACGGTCCAGGCCGACCAGCCCGTCGCCGTCATCGCCGGGCACATGTGCACCTTCATGCCCTACGACCAGTGGGCCTGCGATCACCTCGAGGAGATGATGTTCCCGGTCGAGACCTGGGGTGACATGACCGTGATGTCGGCGCCGACCCTCCCCGATGGAACCGGCGTCGCCCCCACCCTGTACCGGGCCGTCGTCCAGAACAACGCGACGACGCTGACGTTCACCCCGGCTGTGAACCCGCCCGTCACGCTGGACGCGGGCCAGTTCGTGCAGCTCCAGACCGACACGAGCTTCATGGTCGAAGGCACTGATCGCTTCTACGTCACCCAGACGCTGCTCGGTGAGGACGCGCTGCCGGGATCCGGAGGGGACCCGGCGATGGGATCCGGAATCCCCTGGCTGCAGGTCCGCGACTCCTACGACTTCCTGACCCCACCGACCTACACCAGCAACTACGTCAACGTGATCGCTCCCAGCGGGGGGGTGGTGGAGCTCGACGGCGCCGTGTTGACCGGCTGGGACCCGATCGGCTCCACAGGGTTCGACGTGGCCAGGGTGCCCCTCCAGCCTGGGGCCCACCACGTACAGAGCCAGGCTGGCGTCCGGTTCGGCATCACCGCGTACGGATACGCCCCCTACACCAGCTACCTGTACCCGGGCGGTCTCAACTTCACGCGGTAGGGACGAGGCCTCGGGGATGCTCCCGGTCCGCTTCCGGGCTGGCGCCAGAGCCGAAGGCGCCAGGTCCCGGCCCGCATCGGTCCCGCCGCTCAGCGCTCCCCGAACTCGCGCGCAGGCAGTGTCTGGAGCCACGCCCACAGCGCCGCGACCTCGAGGTCATCGAGGCCCGAGTAGTACGCCCAGGGCATGAACACGTTCAGGCGCCGGCCATCGATGCTCGCGCCGGTGCGAACTGCGGCCACGAAGTCCTCCTTCGTCCAGGCCGCGAGCCCCGACTCGTGCTTCGTGAGGTTCGGGGGCACCGGAAAGTCAGGCGGCGCGCCCGGGATCGGTCCGCCGCTGAGACCAGCGCCATGGCAGTCGATGCACCCGCTGAGGTGCGCCAGATACTCACCGAGGGCCACGGCCTCCGTCGGGGTCTTTGCAGGGCGGAGCGCTTCGTGGTCGACGCGCTCCGCCGCGAGCAGGGACAGCACACCCGCCGCCCACAGCAGGCGTCCTCCGGCCCGAACCTCGCTGCGAGGGAGCTCGCGATCCACCGGGGCCAGGCTGCGCAGATAGGCCACCAGGGAGGTCAGGTCCTCGCCGCTGATCGACTGGAAGTTCTGCACGGGCATCATCATCACGCCGGTGCCGTCGGGCCGGACTCCGTGGGCGATGACTCGCGCCCAGTCAGCGTCTGTGAACTCCGCGGTGACCGAGCCCCGTCCCGGAGTCAGGTTGGGACCCACCACGGTCAGCAGCCCTGGAATGTCCTGGTAGCTCTTCCCGCCCAGGTCGCTGCCGTGGCAGTCCGCGCACGTCATCGAGGCGTGAGCCAGGTGCTTGCCGCGGGCCACAGCGGCGTCGCTCGGGACCACCTGGATCTCTTCCTCCGGCACGGCGAACCGGGTGGTCAGGCGCGCCTCGGTCGACCGCCACGCCCACGTCGCTCCCAACACCATGACAAGAACAGTGAAGAGCCCGAGAATCCCGAGGCCCTGAAGTATCTTCCTCTTCATCCAACCACCTCCCGCTGCCCCCCATGTCCGTGCTGTGGGCGCCATGAGACGAGGCGTTACGAGACAGCCATGAGCTCCGAACTGAACGACCTGTGCGCTGCCGTGGCGGCGGGAGACGATCAGGCCGCCGCACGACTGTGTGAGCTGCTCGCCCCCGCGGTCCGAACGTTCGCGCGGCGCCGAATGCGCTCGCCACAGTCCGTCGACGACTTCAGCCAGGACGCGTTGATCCGGATCCTGTCGCTGGTGCAGACCGGCGCGGTGGACGAGCCGGAGCGGCTCGCGAGCTTCGCCCTGGGCGTCTGTCGCAACCTCCTGCGGGAGGATGCGAAGCGGCGCGCCCGTCGTGACGGGCTCTGGGCGTTGCACGCCGAACGTGGACGGGTCAGCCTTCCCGTCGAGCCGGTGATGGTCGGGGCGGGACGCGCCCACCTGGAAGACTGCCTCAGCCGGCTCACCGAGCGTGCCCGACAGGTCCTGCGACGGAGCTTGATCGACGACCAGGACAGCGATGAGGTGGGGAGCGCGCTCGGCCTCTCCAAGGGGAACGTGCGGGTGATCCGTCATCGCACGCTCAAGCTCCTCCGCGAGTGTCTGGGGCAGCGCTCGTCGTACGGGACGTTCCCATGAGGCCGACCACCCTGGATGTGCTCGACGACTACGTCACTGGCGGGTTGGACGATCTGTCGGCCGACGAGATCGACGAGGCGCTCTTCGAGGCCGCCCTCGCTGGCGATGAGACCCTGGGCATCTTCGACCTGATCTACAGAGCTGGCCTCGACCTGATCGAGCGCGGCACCTTCAGCCCGTTCATCCTCGAAGCCGTCGCCGTTCGTCTCGCAGAGGAGGGCCGCGACCGCGTGCAGTTCACGCAGGTCGAGTCAAACACCCATGTCGTCACCTCGCCGACGGCGGAGGTGGTGATCACCCGGTTCCCCCTCGGCGTTCTGCACGGGCTCAGCCGGATCGATCAGGAGATCGTCGTCGGCGGGGTGCACGTCAAGACGATCTCGGACCTCGTCTTCGACCCTGAAGCGACGGCCGTGTACGCGTGCTGTGAGGGGGACCTCGCACGCGCAGCCACCAGGCCCCAGGTCCAGGTGCGGTTCGTCGGACGTGACTCCTCGGGATCGAGGCTCCTGGCCGAATTCCACCTCACCGCTGAGGTGGGCGAGCGCTGAGGCGGCTCGGGCCGGGTCACGAGCACGGATCGATCTCCTGCTCGCCACACGGCGCCCGCCGAAGGCCCCATTCGTCTTGCCGCTGGACCTCAGGACGGTCGCCTCAGACGGCCGGCAGGACGGAGCTCAGGGGCAGTTGGCGTCGTTGTTGTTGACGGTGGTCCCCGCCCCCACCGTCCACAACGAGACAGGAGGCGCGTTGGCGGCCTGACAGAGCACGGGGTTGCCCGTAATGGTCACGGCTCCCCCCACCGACGTCAGGGCGGACAGCCCGCCGATCTGCGCCAGGACGTCGTTGTTGCCGATGACCATGTCCGCCCCCACCGAGGTCAGGGCGACGAGCCCGTCGATCTGCGTCAGGTTCTCGTGGCCCCAGATGGTCAGGCCCCCCCCCACCGAGGTCAGGTCGGCCAGCCCGTCGATCTGGGTCAGGGCGTCGTTGTTGTCGAGGATGAGGTTTCCCACCACCGAGGTCAGGTCGGCCAGCCCGTCGACCTGCGTCAGGGCGGCGTTGTTCCAGATGAACAGTCGCCCCCCCACCGTGATGATGCTGGAGAGCCCCGCCAGGTCCGTGAGCGTGGTGCCTGTCACGTCCAGGTCGCCGGTGACCTCCTGACAGCCGGCAAGCGCGGTCAAGTCCGCCGTCGTGTCGGTCGCATCCACCGCGAAGTCACCCGTGCACACCACCAGCGGGTCGCTCGCGTCGCATTGCCCATCCCCGTCCGCATCCGGTCCGTCTGCGGAAGGGTCATAGGAGCCGCCGACGCAGTCGTCACAGGAGTCCCCGTCCACGTCCGAGCAGACGAACTGGTCGTTGTCGTCGCTGTCCTGGCCCGCGTCGACGCCATCGCCATCGCCGTCGACGTCGACGGAGCAGTCCAGGAGGAGGTCGAAGGAGGATGTAGCCGAGTTCGCGCCGTCCACGAACGCGTAGTAGGTGGTGCCGGCCACCGCGGTGAAGGTGACGCTCTCATCGTTGTCGGCCGCGTTCTCCGACGTCCCCACGCACGTCGAGGTCAAGTCGCAGTCGCCACCCGGGGCGGCGTCCTTGACGTAGATGTCCAGGTCGGCGGTCAGGCCGGTCAGGTGGAAGGTGACGTCGCCGTTGTCGACCGCCTCGAACACGAACACGGCCTCCGGTCCCGGCCAGCTATTGCCCGCGCTGGGTCCGCCGCAGCCCACACTCCAGTCGTCCACGAGGGACGGCTCGGAGGGATCCGGCAGGGTCTGGCCCTCGAGCGCGAACTCGACGGCACAATCGATCGGGGTGGCGTCCGCGCAGAGGAACTCGCCGGTGGCGTCGTCGTCGTCTCCGGTGGTGTCGTCGTCGTCTCCGGTGGTGTCGTCGTCGTCCCCGGTGGTGTCGTCGTCGTCCCCGGTGGTGTCGTCGTCGTCCCCAGTGGTGTCGTCGTCGTCCCCGGTGGTGTCGTCGTCGTCGTCTCCGGTGGCGTCGTCGTCGCCGAACCCCGTCAGGGTGCTCGGGGCTGGAAGCACCCCGCAGCCGCCGAGCAGCCAGACCACAAACACGCAAACCCCGGCAAAATGCTTCATCAGAACCTCCCGCTGACGCCGAACGCCACGCCGTCCGGCGAGGCTCCGAAGGTCGGCACGACCGCCACCGGCGGCGGTCCTCCGGTAACGAACCCGACGACCGTCAGACCCACCCCCAGGGCGAGCGTCACCGCCCCGGCTACCCCAACCACCAGCCCGGCTCGGCTCTGGGACTCCGCCTCGGCGTACTGGGCGCGGGTCAAGGGCGTCGACTTTCCGTCTGCAGACAGGTCCGCCCGGGTCCACGCCGCCACGTTGGCCGCGATCCCGCCTCCCAGGGCTCCAAGCCCCGCCCCTGCGGTGCCGATGCCCACGACAACCAATGGGGGCGGTCCGCCGCCGGCGCGAGCCGCCTCGGTCGCGGCCTTCACCTAGCCGTAACCCCGGAACCGACGGACGTCCTCTCCATCGACGACCAGGACCTCATCCCATTGTTCAGCCAGGCTCACCTCCCGGAGCCAGGCCGCGCCCTGCTCCGTGCCCCCCAGGACCGCCTCCACCACCGCACCGACGGTGGTGAGCCTCACGCCGACGCTGTCCGGGACCACGGTGAGCCCGAACGTCGCCGCGCCCTGCGTCAGCACGTGCTCGCCCGGCTGCACCATCACGGATGCGCCGGCGCTCAGGGGCGTCCCGTCCAGGACCACGCCCTCTGCGGCCACCCGCACCAGGACCGTCGGCCTCGCGAGCGTCTCCTGCAGGGCCTCCAGGTACACGGGCTTCGGGGTCCAGGGGAACGCATCGTCCCACTTCCGGGCAGGGTCCAGGGTGGTGGCCCGGGCGAACGATGCCTTCGCGGCTGCCTCGTCCCCGTCGTTGAACTGGGCGATGCCGCGCAGGAACCACGCCTCGAAGAGCTGTGTGCTCGTCCCGTCGCCGCCGCCGCACGGAAGCGCATCCACGACCGCGTCGATCGCGCGGATCGCCGAGCTGTACTCCATCTGATCCACCCAGCGGGTCGCCTCGCGCAGGGCGGCGCCGAAGTCGACGCGGGCCTCTCCGTCGCAGCGGATGACGGCACCCCCGATGACCACGAGCGCCCCTGGATCGTCGCCCAGCAGCGCGCTCACCGCGCCCGCCACCCGGAACTCGCCCGAGCCCAGCACCTCCTTGGCCCGGGTCGCCGCGGACACGGCGTCGTCGTCGGGACCGTGCAGGATCACGGGCCCTGCGACGGCCACGGTGGGAATCGTGGCAAGCACACAGGCAGCCAGGAGGGCAGGCAGGGAGATACGCATGGCGGGATGGTAGCCCAGCGGCTCCCCCGTCGAACCCTTCGGCACGAAGGAGAGGGTGTTGGCGGTGACCCCGGGGCGGCCGGCGGGTCGTCGGCGGCGAGACAGCTCAGCGCACCCCTCCGCGGACACACCGCACGAGAAAGACAGAGCTTGGGGGGCCGTGCCCTCCCACACCACCATTTCCGAAGTTGGCGAACCAGGGATTGACGCCGTTCCCCCCATCGGTCGAGGCCGACCAGTACACATTGGTACATGCCCCGGTCAACCCGCTCATCCAGTAGCAGCCATCCAGTGCGGGCCCTTGGTAGTACTCACACTCACCACAGCTGACGTGGTCCACACAGGTATCCACGACGGCACACTCCGCAGGAACCATGGCGCAGCTGCTCGCCGTGCCCGACGACTGGATGACCCCGTCGTCACACCCCCTGAGCAACGACACCAGCTCGTCGATGTCCGGCAGCCGCCAATCGGTGGCGGCTCCGGCAGTCAACTCATCGCAGTACGCGGTGGCCTGCTGCCAGTCCAGGTTGCGAGCTTCGGGCGGATCCTGCCAGCACAGGTCGGTGGCGGTGTCGCGAAGCCCCCAGGTGCGCAGACAGTGGACGTCGGTGTCGTCCGGCTGGTTGTCTCCACAACCTGCTCCCCACATCAGCACAAGCAACATCAGCAAGCGGTTGTGATCCCTGACAAAGGGAGCATGGGCCATGACTTCACCTCACCTCGCGAGACGGCCACCCTGGTCGAGGGCTCTTCATGGGCACGGTTGGCAGGTTCTTCAATGCCGCCAGGACCCACCAGGATGCGCAGCTTGAGCCATCTCAACCGGCGACCGATCTCGCTGTGGTGGTTGTGGACCGCGGCGGCCGGGAGCATCGCTATCGCTGCGGGAAGATCCAGTCGCGCCCCACGGCGATCCCCTGCAGCAGGATCTTGCGGTCCGCATCGGACAGGGTCGGCAGGTGCTGCTCGAGGTCCTTCGCCCCCAGGTGGCCATGCCGGCGTCCCAGGGCTTCGCCCATGCCGCGCAGCACGGCGTCGCGCTGGCCCGGGTGGGACTCCAGGGCGGGGGCGCCGCGGCGCAGTCCGTCGTGCCACGCCGTCGCCCGCCAG
>CALAGR010000161.1 GCA_937891735.1 uncultured Pseudomonadota bacterium
CCACGGGGACCGCGGACGCGGCGGGGGCCGGGGTCGGCGCGAGGGCGGGCGCCTCCAGGAGCCGCGGGTGCAGGAACCGGAAGCGCAGCTCCTGCCCATGCAGGGCGAGGTGCAGCTCACGGTGGGCTCGCAGCAGCGCCGGCAGCTCCCCTGCAGGGGGCTCGGTGGGGGCAGGCTCCGGCGGGAGGCCGCCCAGGGTCCGGACCGTCGCGGCGTCGTCGGGCCGCGCCAGGGCCTCGCAGGACTGCGCCGCCAGGACCCAGCCGTCGCGCAGCTCACCGAAGCCGCCCGGGTCGGTGCCCAGCGCGCACGTCGCCTCCAGTCCGGTGCGCACGAGCAGGCGGAGGGCCTCGATGTCCTCCTGCCGGGCGCGGACGGCGAGGGTCGGGGGCAGGCCGGCGGCGGACAGCGGCGGGGCCCAGGAGCCGGATCCGGCGCCCAGCCAGCGTCCGAGACCGGCCAGGAGGTCCGGCGGGATCGACTCGTCGATCGCCACCCGGACCGGCCACTGGGACGTCACCTCATCGGGGGCGAACAGGGCCTGTGTCTGGGGGGGCGCCGGCCGACAGGCGGCCAGGAGCAGCAGGACTGCGGCGAAGGGGAGCCGGCGAACGACTACTCCAGCTGGTCGATCAGGTCCTGGATCGGACCCGTGTTGCCACCGGCCTTGGTGGCCTGGGACATCCAGCGCTCGCACCAGTCCAGGCCTGCGTCCGGCGGATCACCCTGCAGCGCGAGCTGTCCCGCGGATCGGCAGGCGAACTCGGCGAGGAAGGTCATGTCGCTGCTGCTGAGCTGGTAGCCCTTCTCGAGGTTGCGCCAGACCACGTTGGCCCGACTGACGACGGTGGCGTACTGGCTGCGGTCGTAGGCCGGCTTGATCCCGGCGAAGTTCAGCGCCGGCGCGTTGCGCAGGGAGGGGCGCTTGAGGGCCGCCTCGACCGCGTCGGGCCAGCCCGCCGACTTGTGGTTGTACAGGGCGACGGCGGCGATCTGCCGGTCCGTGTCGGACGAGGTGACGGCCCCCCGGGCCATCTCGCCGAGGCAGAGCACGTCGGCGGGGCTGAGGGTCGCCGCCTTCTCCAGCCCCCCCGCGCTCGTGTCTTCGCAGCCCGTGCTCGACGCCGCGGCGATCCGATCGGGCATGTCGGGCGCCGGCTCGGAGTTTGGCCGGGGCGCCGGGGTGGCGGACTCTCGCGGGGTGGCGGCCTCGGAGGCGGGATCCTCGCCGGACACGGCCCCGGAGGGGGGGCGCTGCGCGAGGGCCGGCGTCCTGGCCGAGCAGTCCACCACGGGACCGCAGCCGGAGGCGCTCGCCGCGTCCCGGGAGCTGGCCGCGAACCCCTCGGCGCCCAGGGCTGAACGCACGGCGTCCAGGGCCTGCGCGCAGTCGGGGTGCCCCCAGCACGCGTCGGCCTGCACGACCAGTCGGGGCTCCTCAGCGGAGCACCCCGCCAGGAGCAGGCACAGGGCGAGCAGGCGCACCACCGTCAGCCTCCGCTCTTCGGGCCTTGGGTGGGCAGCGCCTCGAGCACCTCGAGCCGGATCTTCTCGGGCACCCGGTCGTCTTCGACCTCGGTCTTCTTGAGCTCCACGGAGACGCGGTTCTCGCCCTTCTTGACCTTCATCTCCACCCGGTCGAGCTCGTGGCCGGGGCTCCACACCATCAGGTTGATCCACGAGCCGGCGCTGATCGGCAGCGCGTAGCCGTCGTCCCGGCGACCGATCCCGTTGAAGTGCACCGCCGTGCCCGCGTCGCCCTCGACGATCGTGTCGAAGTCGTCGGGCATGTCCTTGGGCCACACCGTGGCCGCGAGGCCGTTGCCGGTGCCCGCCTCGAACACCTCGAACACCAGCCACGCGGTGGGCTCGGCGGCGCCGCTGGTGGTGGTCTCGGCCTTCTTGCCGCAGCCGGCCAGGGCCAGCGCGAGCAGGGCCACCAGGAGATGGATCCGTCTCATTGCTGCGCTGCTCCGCAGGCCGCAGCAGAGCGCGCTGCGCCTGTCCGGGCGGCGGAGAGGGCGCCCGCGGCGACCCCCGCCGGCTCGTCGAATTCACTCAGGACCGCTGACTCGAAGCACGACGGCGCGTCGGTGGCGACCGCCAGGGCCCGGGCCAGGTGCGCGCCGGCGGCGGCCCCGTGGCCGTCCGCGCGCAGGACCGACGCCGCGCCCAGCAGCCGATCCCGCTCCCCGAGCGTGCCGAGGAGATCTCGGCAAGACGTGACGGCGGGCCCGAGCACGAAGCACGCCTGCTCGATCCCACGGTTGGCGTGGGCGGTGACCCCGGCACACTCCGGGCAGCTCGCGGCGGCTCGATACTGGACCAGCGCGGCGCCGTATCCGTCCGGTCCCCCCAGGCGATGGCTCGCGGCCGTGATGAGCGCCGCTTCGACCCCCGCGGGGGCGGCCTCGGAGAGCAGGGGGGCGGCCATGTTGCGGGCCCGGTCGGGCTGTCCGGCGAGCAGGGCATCCCAGGCCAGGACGAGCTTGCCGGAGGGCCGCTGGCTGGCGGAGGCCGGCAGTCCCTGGGCGGCGACCCCGGCCGCGGCTGCGTCCCCCTGCAGGATCGCCGCGGCGTAGGCAGAGGCTGCGGCGGCTTCGGCGGCGGCATCCACCTCCGGAGCGCCGCCAAACAGGAGCTGCCTCGCCCCGACCCCGGCCAGCACCAGGATCGCGAGGACCGCGAGGGCGGCGCGCCGCGGCGGCCGTGGGCGATCCGACGGCAGCGCGTCCGCGTCGTGCGTCAGACGGGTGGGCCCGACCGGCTTGTCCGCAGGCCGTGGCGCCCCGGCGGCCAGGGGTGTGGGCGGCGGCGCGTTTCGCCGGCCGGTGACGGCCTGGACGCGCGTGGGCCCGATCTCGGACCCCGTACGGTCCGTGGCGTCCGGCGCGATCCGGGTGTCCGCGTCCGTGTCCACGAGGTCTGGGACGGCCATGTCCGCCGTGTCGGCGAACGCGCCGTCTCCGGTCGGAAGCGGGCCGTCCAAGGTGTGTTCGTAGGTGATCGGGGCCTGCGACGGCACCGTTCCGTCCAGCGAGATGACCGGAGCGGGCACCCCGCCGGCGGTGGTGAACCCGCTGACGAACGCATTGGAGGGCAGCGCCGGGAGCTTGTCCGCGCCGAAGAGGGGCCGCGTGTCCGTCGCCGTCAGGTCGATGCGGCCCAGGTCCGCCATCAGCTCGGTGAACGACGGGTAGCGCTCGTGCAGCTGCAGCGCGGTGGCCCGGGCCAGCACCCGCTGGAACGCGACCGGGGCGTCGTCCAGCGCGCCCGCCTCCAGGATCCCCATGGGGATCGAGTTGATCACCTTCTGGTTCGGCATGCGCCCCAGGGCCAGGGCGTACACGCTGATGCCCCAGGAGAAGATGTCGGACTGCGGCCCCGGCAGGCCCTTGAGCTGCTCGTTGGCCATGAAGCCGAGCGTGCCGAGGGTCTGGCCGATGGCGGTGAGCTGCGGGGCCTCCGCCGTGAGGTCCTTGGCGATGCCGAAGTCCGTGATCTTGGCCACGCCGTCGGTGCCGATGAGCACGTTGTCCGGCTTCACGTCGCGGTGCACGATCTGCGCGGCGTGGGACGCCCGCAGGGCCGCGGCCATCGCCATCGCGTAGTAGTGCACGTAGGGCAGCGGGACGTAGTACCCGGTGTCGCGCTCCCGCTTGACGAGGTCCGCCAACGAGCCGTGCTCCATCCACTCGAGCATCACCCAGGGCGATCCGTCCTGGAGCTCGCCGCAGTCGTAGACCTGAAGCACGTGGGGATGCTGGACCCGGCTGGTGAGGCGCAGCTCGTGCTCGAACCGGTCCAGGTAGAGCTTGCGGTTGGTGCCGTCCGGGGCGGTGCAGACCTTGAGCGCGACCTTGCGGTGCAGGCGCGTGTCCAGACAGCGGAACACCTCGGCCTGGCCGCCGCGACCACCGATCGCCTCGACCATGAACCGCCGTCCGTTGCTCCCCCCGAAGGTGGAGCCTGGGCCGAAGTCAGTGCTCACGTCGCGTGTGTCCCCTCCCGAACGCCGGGTCAGGAGTATACCGGCCCGGGCTGGGCAGCGCGCTGTTGTGCCCCCGGACAGGATGCCCGACCTCGGCCCCGGTACGATCCGGCCGTGAGCGAGTCCGACGACCGATTGCTGCCCGTGCGCGCCCTGCTCGAGCGCATGGGCGTGCCCTTCGCGCCCAGCTTGCAGAGCAGCGGGTCGTTCGAGGCGGTGTCGATCACCGGGGTCGCGGACGCGGTCACCCAGCTCGCGGATCGCCCGGATCCGCCGTCCCTCGCCGCGCTCACCACGGGATCCGGCGCCAGCAGCGAGCTCGCGGCGCCCCCGGATCGGGTCGGACGCCTGGTGGTGCTGGGCGAAGTGGGCCGCGGCGGCATGGGGAGGGTGTACGCCGCCCACGACCCCGAGCTGGCCCGGGAGGTGGCGGTCAAGGTGGTGCGTGACCCGGCGGCCCAGACGGCGGATCGGCTGGCCCGGTTCGTGTCCGAAGCGCAGATCACGGCCCAGCTGCAGCACCCCGGAATCGTGCCGGTGCACGACATCGGCGTGACCGAGGACGGCGCGGTCTACTACACGATGAAGCGCGTGCAGGGCCGCTCCATGCGACAGCTGCTCGACGCGATGAGAGAGCGGCCGGCGCTGCGTCAGGAGTGGTCCCTGCACCGGCTGGTGAGCGCGCTGCTGCAGGTGTGCGAGGCGGTCGGGTTCGCCCACGACCACGGCGTGCTGCACCGGGACCTCAAGCCCGACAACATCCTGCTCGGCGCCTTCGGCGAGGTGCTGGTGGTGGACTGGGGCCTGGCGACGCTGGTCGAGCTGGTGCCCGGGACCGAGGAGGCCCCGCTGGATCCGGTCGCAACGGGGCATCCCTCGCGGTCGGAGATGCCCACCCTGGCCATCCCGCAGCTCGACGCCTCGTTCGGCGGCAGCGAGCCGCCCCGGGTCCGGCGCACCACCACGGCCCACACCATGGACGGCGCGTCCCTGGGCACGCCCGGGTACATGAGCCCGGAGCAGGCGCGGGGGGACCGCACCTGGCTCGGCCCCCGGTCCGATGTGTTCGCCCTGGGGGTGATCCTGTACGAGCTGCTCACCGGGACCCGCGCCTACGACGCCGACAGCCCCATCCAGCTCATGTTCCAGCTGATGAGCGGGCCGCCCGAGAGCCCTGCGATTCGCGCCCCGGATCGGCGGATCCCGGGCGAGATCGCGGACATCACGCTGCGGGCGATGGCGCTGGATCCGGTGGCGCGCTACCCCGACGGCGCGCAGATGGCCTCGGCGATCCGGTCGTTCCTGGCGGGGAGCCAGCGCCGTGCCGCCGCGGCGACGTGGCTCGGGAAGGCAGGATCCGCCTGGGCGGGCTACCTCGCGGTGCGCGCAGAGCAGCAGGCGGCGACCGAGCGGGAGGCCGTGCTCGCGTCCCAGGTGGCGTCCTGGACCCCCATGGCGGACAAGCAGGAGCTGCTGGGCACCCAGGACCGGCTGGAGCGCCTGGCGGGGGAGCGGCTGGCGGCGTTCTCGGGCTTCATCACCGCGTGTGACCGGGCGCTGTCCCACGATCCCGAGAGCCCCGAGGCCCGCGCGCTGCTCGCAGAAGGCTGGTGGACGCGCCTCCTCGAAGCCGACGCGGAAGGCGACACCGTGCGCGCGGAGTGGGCCGCCGACCGGGTGCGCCTGTACGACGACGGCTCGCGGGAGGACGCGCTGCGCGGCGCCGGGTCCCTGACCCTGCACACCGACCCCCCCGGGGCCGAGGTGATCTGCCAGCGTGTGGTGCAGCAGGGGGTGGTGTGGAGCCTGGATCCGCCCGAGGCGCTGGGCGTGACCCCGCTGGAGCGGATCCCCCGGGACATGGGCAGCTACGTGCTGACCCTGCGGGTCCCCGGCCTGCGCGACGTGCGCTACCCGGTGCACATCACCCGGGCACGCCACTGGGACGGCGGCACGGTGCCGATCCTGTCGGACGAGGACATCGGCGCGGACTGGGTGTACGTGCCGGGCGGGCCGTTCCTGAGCGGCGGCGATCCCGGCGCGCTGGAGGCCGAGCCGGCGAGCTTCGTGCACGTGGACGGCTTCCTGCTGCGCCGCCTGCCCCTGTCCCTGCACGACTACACCGCGTACATCAACGCGCTGCAGCGGCGGGACCCCGACGAGGCCCGGGCCCGGGCGCCGC
>CALAGR010000162.1 GCA_937891735.1 uncultured Pseudomonadota bacterium
CGCACAGATCGCGGGAACGGGGCCGGAGTGAGGGCGTTCGCGCGAGGTCAAGGAGGGCAAGGGGTCCCGCGGAGGCGTACTCCAGTACGCCGCACGAGGAGACCCCGCCAGCCCGACGCAGAGATCGCGGGAACGGACCACTCCGGGGGGAGGAACGACAAACGGCGGCCCCCAAGGACCGCCGCCGTCGAACTGTGCCGTACGCCCCCGAGAGGGCGGGCGGCGAACTCTGTTCTAGTTGCCGGTGGTCAGCAGCCAGAAGGACGCGAGCCGGTACTCACCCAGGAGCTTGAGGCCCGGCGGGTTGTCGTTCACGCCGTCCTCGGCGTAGACGATCCAGAAGGCGCCCGTGTCACCACCGACGTCGGCGGAGCCAGCGGCCTGGTCCAGGCCGATGGAGCCGAAGTACCCGTCCATGAGCAGGTAGAGGATGCCAGCGGCGGTGAAGCCCTCGGGGGCATCGTCAACGACCGTCTGACCGGTCGTACCGTCCGTCATCTCCAGGCCCAGGGCCACCGCCGTGGCGATGTCCACGAAGTACATCTCGAGGTAGTCGCCACCGGCCTCGCCCGCGGGGGGCTCCGTCAGCATGAGGGAACCGTAGTCGGCGCCTTCGATCTGCTCGGGGGCGCAGTCGTCGGGGTTGGCGTTCGGATCGCTGATGTCCAGGACGGACGCGGGATCGACGCTGATCTGACCGGCGCAGTTGTCACAGTCCGGCGACGCGACGCCGAAGCCCCACTGGGCCACGCCCTCGAAGGACAGGTTCTGCTGGCACACCAGGATCTGGGCGTCGAGGTTGCTCCAGAGCCGGAAGGTGAAGCCACCGGTCAGGGCCGAGGAGCCCTCACGGGCGCTGTTGGAGGCGGCGCTGTCGTCGTCGTCGCCGGCGCTGTCGTCGTCATCGCCAGCCGCGCTGTCGTCGTCGTCGCCGGCGCTGTCGTCGTCGTCGCCGCCCTCGGCGTCGACCGTCAGGATGCCGCCGAAGGTGATCTCGGCGATCGCCGCGTCGTCGTCGTCGTCGTCGTCGTCGTCGTCGTCACCGGCGGTGTCGTCGTCGTCGTCGCCGGTGGTGGGGCAGCCCGCAACAACCGTCGTTCCGACAGCCAGGAGCAAGGCCAGCAGCATGTAATAGAGGTTCTTCATCGTCTCTCCTTGATGGCTTCCGGCCCTTCCCAGGGCGTGCCGGAACAGTCATTGAGGGCCCGAAAACCGAACCCGCCGCGCATCTTGCTCACACACACCCGTTGGCGAAAGGGCCCACGGGCGCCCGACCCTATCTGGAGCCTGGGGAAATCCAGATGGAGCCGAACTCAAACGAGCCCCTTGGAGCGCCGACGTCGGGCGTCCAGGTGTTCTCGGTGTCGCGGGTGAAGATCTGCCAGAAGGCATGAAAATCCTCGTCGATTCCGGAGGCGCCCGCGACATCGCCCAGCCCGTTTTCGCCGAAGAACGACCCGGGATGGGTCGACAGATAGCCGTAGTGAGTCAGGGTCGCCCCCACGGCAGCCAGCTGGTCGATGGCCTCCTGGGTCGTGGGGTCGCCGTCCGTGGTCAGGGTCAAGCCGAGCGCCTGAGCCGTCGCTGTGTCGATCATCGCCAGCTGCAGGAACGAATCACCGCCCCCCTGGGCCTGGGCCGTCGTCAGGTGCAGACCGAGGTCCGCTCCGGCCGCCGCCAGGACGTCGCGGTCGCAGTCGTCCGGGTTCGCCAGCGGGTTGCTGATGTCCCGGACCGAGGCTGCGTCGAGCGTCACGTTCCCGGTGCAGCTCATGCAGTACGGGGCGAGCACTCCGAGGCCGAAGTCCGCGGTGCCCTCCCACGCCAGCATCTGGATGCACTCGACCACACCCTCGTCGAAGTTCCGCCAATAGGTGATCGCGTAGGTGCCGGTCACCGGGACGCTCCCCCGCCCGTCGGACGCAGACCGCCACCCCCCGGCCGAGTCGTCGTCGTCGCCCGCCGAGTCGTCGTCATCGCCGCCGGAGTCGTCGTCGTCGCCCGAGTGCACGATGTCCATGCCGCCGCCGAACGAACGTGAGCTCGCGAAGAACCCCGCGTCGTCGTCGTCGTCATCATCGTCATCGTCGTCGTCGTCGCCCGCATCGTCGTCCTGACCTCCGCCCGTCGGACACCCGATCAGGCCCCCGAGGGGACCGAAGCCCAGGAGCGCAGTCAGGGTCAGGATCAGCCGCGTCCGCATGCTCGGAATCAGCCTCTCCGGCTCCCCGTCAACACCCAAATCCTGTTGAAAATCAGCAAGTTGGGGCACATCGTCAGCCAAAGCGGGGGCAAGTTAACAAAGGCACCCGAGCCCCACAAGCCGGCTCGGAGTCCAACATCCGTCTGACAGGACTGCGCCGTCCGACCGCCGCTCCCTACTGGAGGGCTGCCTTGACCCGCGGTGCGTTCCAGCCCTTCGGCGACTGCCGCAGGTACTGACGGCGCGCTTCCTGCTGCGTCCGGCGCATGATCGCGTCCATCTGCAAGGAATCGTATATCTCCGCCAGCGCGAGGCAGGCGAGTGCGAAATCCTGCCCGTTGTGGCAGGCGATGAGGTAGGCGTCCTTTGCCTCACGGGGCCGATTCATGCCCTTGTGATAGCGCGCGTACAGCCAAGCCCCCCACACGGTCCGCACGTCCTTGGAGTACGCCGCCTCGAGGATCGCGTCCGCTGCCTCCGGGTCGCCGCCGAGTCCCACGGCCAGCCCCTCGTACATCTTCGCCACCGCCGCCTCGCGGGAGTCCGCGCCGAAGGTGACCGACAGCGCCCCCCACGCCCGCCGTGCCGCGTCCGCCGCCTGGGCGTGCTTGCCAGCGCCCAGGTACGCCTCGGCCAGGTACAGATCGGCGTCGCCGGGCTCGCCGAGGTGCCGGGTCGCCACCAGGCCTTCGATGGCCGTGCCCCACAGCCCCTTCGTGAGCGAGACGATCGCGTCGCCTCGGCGGACCCCGTCCCCGCCACCGCTCCTCCGAGCTGGCTCCAGCCGGTCCAACAGCAGCTCCGCGGCGTCGTTGAAGTACAGCGCCGAGCTGAGCTCTGCGATGAGACCGGGATCGGTCGGCACCGAGCGAAGCGCCTTGTCGGCCCGGGTCCAGGCGGCGCCGAAGTAGCCCTGGTAGCGCTTGCTCCGGGACACCTCGCGCGCCAGCAGGGTCGACTCCGGAGATGCTTCGAGCGCCTGCTCCAGGAGCGCATCGGCCCGTTCGCTGCCCTCGCTCCGGCGCAGGGCCCGGGTCAGCGCGACCACCACCCGCGCGGACAGCAGCGGCGGCAGCTCCGTGCTCTCCATGAAGCGCTGCAGCGACTTGACCCGACCCGCGTCGTACGGGCCCTCGGGCAGGGCGAGAGCGCGGGCGGTCAGGCCAAACGAGTGCGTCGGCGTCTGCTCGAGGAGCACATCGGCGGTGGCCGCCGCGGCGTCCCACTCACCCGTGTCCATGGCGATGCGCGCCGACCAGGCCAGGCACAGGCCCACCGTGCATCCACCCAGCGCGGCTCGGGCGCCGGCGATGTCCCCGGAGCGAAGCGACGCCTCGGACCGCGCCACCGCCTGCCAGGGCCCTTCAGGACCGGTCCGCCCCTCAATGCCCAGCAGGGACAGCGCCGTGGTGGTGTCCCCGCGGATGGCGAGCATGAGGGCCTCGCCGAGCTGCGTCGCGTGATCCAGCGGCCCCCGCACCTTCGCGGCCTCCAGGAGCTGCTCGGCGTGGGCAGCCTGGCTCTGGGATCCGTTGTAGAGCGCCCAGATCGCGAGGTCCGCCTTCAGACCCTGGATGTGGAACGCCGCGGGGGCGAGGTCGTCGCCGGACGCCTCCTCCGCCACGGCCTTTGCAGCGTCCCGCAGGTCCTCGAAGGTTCCGAGCTCCATCAGGGCTTCGGACGAAGCGAGCACGCGCTCCACCCGGGCCTCCTTCTGGGCCCGGACCACGAAGACCGTGGCGACGGCGCCGACGAGCAGCGCCCCGATGAAGACGTTGCGGATCAGCGCCTTGCGCCGCTGCTCTGCGAGGTAGGGATCGTCGAAA
>CALAGR010000163.1 GCA_937891735.1 uncultured Pseudomonadota bacterium
GCCACGAGCAGCCGCAGCGCGTCGGACACGCGCAGGCCCGACCGGGCCCGCAGCGGCGGGGCCACCTTGAACGCGTGACTGCGCATCACCTCGCCCACCGGCCCGGTGAAGGGCGGGCGCCCGGTCAGCCACTCGTAAAGCACCACCGTCGCTGCGTACACGTCGCCCGCGGGCCCCACGGGCTTGCCCAGCGCCTGCTCCGGGGCCATGTACAGCGGCGTGCCCACCACCGTGCCCTCCTGGGTGATCCGCTCCTCCCCCTTGCGCGCGGCGCGGGCCTGCTCCCGCTCGCCCCGCAGCATCGCCTCGACGGCGTCGGGCAGGACGCCATCGACCGCCGGCTGCACCGCCGACAAGCTCGACGACGTGGACGACGTCTGGAAGATCCCGGCGATCCCGAAGTCCACCAGCACCATCTGGGTCGGGTCGGCGTCCCGGAGCAGCATGTTCGCGGGCTTGAGGTCCCGATGCAGGATCCCGCGAGCGTGGGCGGCCGCGAGCCCACCGAGCACGCCGTCCACCGCCTCGAGCACCGCCGCGAGGTCCGGGGAGCCCCTGAACCACGCATCCGCAGTGGGCCCCGGCACCAGCTCCATCACGAGGAACGGCGCGCCCTCCGCGGTCTCTCCGTAGTCGTGCACCTGCACGACGTGGGGGTTGTGGATCCGGGCCACGGCGCGCGCCTCACGGTGCAGCCGGCGGCGGGCGCGGCTGTCCACCGGGCCTCCGCCCCGCAGCACCTTGACGGCCACGTCCCGCTCCAACCACACCTGGCGCGCCCGATACACCGTTCCCATGGCGCCGCCCCCCAGGACGCTGCGCACGGAATAGCGCCCGCCGAGGAGACTGCCGATCAAGGGGTCTGGAGAGGCCACAACACCATGATCATGCCCGTGGCGCGGCGCACCGTCACACCGCCGGGTCAGCCCCCGCAGCCCCCTCCGGGGTTCTTGTGGGACGCCGGACGACCCGGAAACACCCCCACCGCGATGGGCACCGCGGTGCCACCGGGCTCGTGCATGGCGACGTCACCGCTCGACACCCACATCTGGGAGGACGGGCCGCCGTCGAGGTTCAGGGCATCGACGCAGCCCTCTTCGCGCAGGAACCCGGCGAGATCCGTGGCCTGCACGGCGCCGTGGGTGACCACGGCCAACACCTTGCCCGATGGGCGCACGCACACCGCGGTGCGCCGGGCCGACTGGGGCTTGAGCGCCAGGGCCTCGCCGCCCACCACGAGGCGAGGTCCCACCTGGAAGGCCTGCTGGACCCCGGAGGTCCCGGCGTACTCGGACGTGTGCACGATGTGGGCGCCGGAGGCGTCGATGTAGAACACGCCCCAGTCCGCGCGCCGGAGCTTCTGCTTGCGGTCGCCGTCCACGACGAGCAGACCCATCGGGCTCCCGTCGATGTCGAAGAAGGGGGCGTTGATCACCGCCGCCGCCCCCGAGGCGACGGCGAACTCCGCGGCGGTCATGGCCTTCTTGCCCCAGGCGCGGGAGTCCAGGACCCGAAGCCCCGCGGTCGTCAGGTCGATCTCGAGGAGGTGCCCCCTTCCCCCCCCGACGGTCACCTCGCGATAGACCAGGTCCGGGGCCGGCGCCTCGCCCGATGCGGCCGGCGAGCCGAGGCCCAGGCCGAGCACGAGGACGAGGAAGGCGGCGCGCGACAGCAGTGGACTCATGAGCGACGTGCTCCCTGGACGACGATTCAACCCCTGGGGGCCGCTTCGTATGCCGCCTCGCGGAACCCTTCGAGCCGACCACGGTCGTCCTGGATCCGGGCGTGCCACTCCTTGAGGTCGGAGATGGAGGTCGCCAACCGGCTCCAGCCCGCCGGATCCCGATCCCGGTTGATCTCCTCGACCGCCTCCTTGATGGCCTCCAAGGCGTCCTGGGCCGCGATGACGTCCTGGGCGATCTCGGTCCAGCCCGGCTCCAGGGCAGCGTCGTCCTCGGACGGGCGGGCCGCTTCGACCTCCCGGAGGAGAATGCGCACCGCGCTCCCCCCCTCTTCGATCCGGCGCCGGTGATCCTCGAGCAGGCGCCCGAGATCCAGACCGTGGCGACGCCCCGGGGGCTGATACAGGACCGGCAGGGGAACACGATCCCCGGCCGCCGTGGCAGCCGCCTGGACCAGGGGAGCGTCGTGCAGGATCCGCTCGAACAGGGCCTCCTCGAAGGACGCCACGTCCTCGGCGGACCACGCCGCGGGGATCTCCACCGCGGGCGGGGCTCCCCGGTCGAGCAGCGCCAGCAGCAGCGCGGGCCGACGGTCGAGGTGCTCGGACCCATCCTTCGCGCGCCCGGGAGCGACGACCTGAAAACGCGCCTCGACGTTGCCCAGCAGACGCGCGAGGTCCTCGACGACGTCCGGGCGCGGCTGGCCCGGGTCGTCCGAGTCGGCGGGGAGCCAGCCCGGGCGCAGGAACACGACATCGAATCGCTTCGACGGGGCCTCCTCCAGCAGGGACGGCCAGTCGGCGAAGGTGTGCTCCACCACCCGAACGCCGTCGCCGACGGCGAGATCCTCGGCCAGACGCGTGAGCCGGGCCGCCAGGGAGCGTCCGTGGCCGCCGGCGCCCTCCTGCAAAAGCACGAGCACGGAGACCGGCAGCCTCGGCAGCCGAGCGAGAACGGGGCACGTGGCCGAGGCCTCTACGACCTTCAGCGCGGGGTACTCTTGTTCTGACATGGCAGCGAACCCATCGAGTATAGCGTTGTCCGGCAAAGGGCCAGCCTCTTGACCGGCTTGATCGCCACCGTCCTGGCCGTCGGGCTGGTCCTGGTCGTCGCGATCATCACCGCCCGCGGCCCCGCGCCGGGCGAGGTGCCCGACACGCTGACCGAGTGGGGAGGCCTCAACACCGGCCGGATCGAAGACACGATTCGCTCCGCCCTGGGCGGTCTGGGGCCCCGGGACCCGGCGCTCCTCGAGCTCGCCCGGCACCACGCGTTCGACCGCGCGACCCGGGACTACGCGGGTGAACGCAGCCCAGAGGGCGCGGACCACGCCGACCGCAGGACGCGCCTGGCGCCCACCTGGGTGGGGACCAGCGCCGAGCGCAACGTGGGGTTCGACCGGGAGCGGGGCACCCGCGAAGCGGAGGTCGCAGCGCAGGCCCTGGCGCTGATCGCGAAGGAGCCGAGCGTCGGCCCGCCCCTCGTCGAGGTCGGCGCGGCGGTCGAACAGGGGCGCGTGGCGGTGACCGTGGTGCGCGGGCGCTGGGTCGCCACCCTCGACGAGCCGCCGTTCGTGGACGTGGCCGGAGGTCTGTGGGGCCTGCGCGGACGGATGGCTCCCGGCGTGCCCGCGGACGTGCTCGACGCGCGGCTGCGCCTGGGCTCGTCTCCCGGTGAGAGCGTCACGCGCAGCGCTCTCCGGGGCGACCAGCCCGACGATCCCGACGCTCCCCTGCCCTTCGAGCTGGAGCTGACCCTGCCCGAAGGCAGCGATCCGGTGACCGTGGAGCTGTACGCCGACGACCAGCTCGTCCTCTCGGTGCCCGTGCGAACCTGATTCTCTGTTCAAGGAATCAGTGGCCAAGCCGTTGGATCGGATGCACCTGCAGGAGCGGGGCGCGGAGGTCTGATGAGAGCAGGGACGGGGATCATGGTCGCAGGGGCGCTCGTCAGCGCCGGATGCCTCGGCAATCCGTTGGCGGGCCTGGGCGGCATTGCGACGACCACAGGCACGGTATCCGGATCCTGCGCCAGCGCCGACGGCGCGGGGGATCCGGCGGCCTCCCAGGCCCAGGTGGACGGGCTCTGGCGCCTCAACTGCCACCGACGGCTGGCCGATCTGCCCGAAGCCCGGCTCGATCCCGCCCTCAGCGCGGCCGCCCAGGGCCACGCCGACTACATGTCCGCCACCGGGCAGTACGCGCACGGGCAGAGCGACGCCGGCCACCCCGGCTGGACCGGTGAGACGGCGCAGGACCGCGCCACGGCAGCGGGCTACAGCCTGGACACCGGGGTGTCCCAGCTGGCCGAGGTCATCGGCTTTCGCAGCGACGGGGCCGACGCCGTGTTCGCCATCGACAACTGGATCAACACCGTCTATCACCGCGAGCCCCTCCTCGTTCCAGAGCTGCAGGACGTCGGCTTCGGAGAGGCCGGGATCTACAACGTGATGGAGCTGGTCTCGCCCTGGACCGATCCGGTCCCGGACTTCACGATCTACCCGGCCCGCGGACAGTCCGACGTGCCCACGTCCTTCGACTCCGACACCGAGAGCCCCGACCCGATCCCCAACGCGGGCGTCGTGGGCTCCCCCATCACGATCTCGGTGCTCGCAGACGGATGGGCGAGCGACACCGATCCCTACACCCTGCAGATCGACCCGAGCCGGACCAGCATCCGGACCACGGCGGGGACCGAGATCCCGTTCCTGATCCTGGAGCCCGGCGACGATCCCTGGCTGGTGCGGATGGTGGCGCTGGTGCCGCTGGCGCCCCTCGATCCCGGCACCACCTACGAGGTCGCGGTGGCCCTGACGGTCAACGGAGCGCTCTGGGAGGAAGGCTGGGCCTTCGCGACAGGGTCCGAGTAGCGGGCTTCTTCAGCGACGGCCGGTGGGGTTCGGCTTCGCCAGGTCGATCACGAGGTTCCGGTCCCCGATGGACGCTCCCGACAGGGCGTTTCGCGACTTCACGGCATCCTCATGAGCCTCGAGCTCGACGAACCCAAAACCCTTCGACAGCCCCGTCGAGCGGTCCATGATGACGCGCACGCTGGTGGGCTCGATGCCTGCGGAGACAAAGAGCTCCCGGACATCGTCGTCCGTGCAGGAGTAGGGGAGGTTGCCGATGTAGAGGCGAGCGGACATGAGGGCCTTTCCCGCGGCCGGGACCGCGGACGTACTGAGGAGATTCGGCGCTGTCAGCGCTGGCGGTACGTGATCCGGCCGCGCGTTAGATCGTAGGGAGACACGGCGACGATCACCCGGTCTCCGCGCAGCACACGGATCCGGAACTTGCGCATCTTCCCACCCAGGTGGGCAAGGATCTCGTGGTCGTTGTCGGTCACCACGCGGAACGTGCCGCCAGGGAACACCTCCTTGACAGTGCCTTCCATCTCGATCCCGTCTTCTTTCGACATCGAACCCTCGTCTTCATGATTCCGGCACAAGAAAGCCCGAGCCGGGTTTGGCTCGGGCATCCGAAACCAGTAGCGGCGGCAAGCTAACCATGCCCCCCCCCACCGTCAAGCTGTCCTGCTGTGCACTACAGTGCCGCGGATGAGCAGCAACAAGCCCGATCATGACGTCGTCGTTACTTTCGACCGCCTCACAGTGAGGGGTGAGGCGAGCGTTGTCCTCGACGGGATCGAAGTGCGGGTGCCCGGGGGAATTCCGGGCGAAGCAGCGCGCGTGCACATCACTCGTCGCAGCCGCGGAGGCCCCGTGGCCTGGGGCAAGGTGACCGGGATCCCGACCCCCGCCGCGTCCCGCCGGGAGGCCCCCTGCGCGCTCGAGGGGCGGTGCGGGGGATGCGGTCTGCAGCACATCCGCGATGAGGATCAATTCGACATCAAGGTCGCCGGCGCCCTGGCCGACCTGCCGACAGCGCTCCGGGACCGACTCGCTCCGCGACAGGAGTGGGTGCGCAGCGCGCCCTGGGACTGGCGGCACAAGGCGGTGCTGCTGCCCGCCCTGCGCGGCGAGCGCCTCCTGCTGGGGGGCTTTCGCAGGGGCACCCACGACATCGAAGACCTGCCCCACTGTGCGGTGCTCGCCCCCCGCCTGCGCGAGGCCCGCGAGGCGATCCGGGGTCCCCTGAAGAAGCTCGTTCGGGCCGGGCTGCAGCTGTGCCCTCCCGGTTCGGCGCTGCACGGCGGGGCGTTGCGCGCCATCGTCCTGCGGGCATCTCGGAGTGGCGACGTGCTCGCGACGGTGGTCGTCACGAGCCCCAACGCCGCCCTGCGCTCCCTCCTGACGGCCCTGGTGGACTCGGGAGCCCTCGCCGGCGCGTTCGAGCACGTGCACTCCTCCCCGGGCGACGCCATCCGAGGCAGCGGGCCCGTCGAGCACCTCGCCGGGGTCCAGGCAAGCACCGAGACCATCGCCGGCGTGCCGCTGCCGCTGCTGCCGATGGCGTTCTTCCAGGTGAACCCGGGGGTGCTGGAGGGCATGGTCCTGCGCCTGCGGGCAGAGGCCGGCACGCCCCGTCGACTGGTCGATGCCTACTCCGGCGTCGGCGCGCTGGGGCTCGCGGTGGCCGCAGGCCTGCAGCCTTCCCCCGGCCTGATCGGCTGCGACGTGGATCCCGGCGCCATCGAGGCCGCGAGCGCCGCCGCAGAGGGGCTCAGCCTCTCCGCCGCCTACTCCATCGGTCGGCCCGAGGACGTGTTGGCGACGAACGACACCGACGTGGTGCTGGTGGATCCGCCCGGCAAGGGGTGCGATCCGGCGGCGCTGGAGGGCCTCACCCGGGGGACGCCGCAGCGGCTCCTGTACGTGTCGTGCTCCACCGCATCGCTGGCGCGGGACACGGAGCGCCTCGCGGCCCTCGGCTTCGAGGCCCGGGGGCTGTGGCCCGCGGACATGCTCCCGCAGACGGCCCATCTGGAGTGGATCGCGCGGTTCGAGCCGATCAGTCCTCGTCAGATGGCCTAGGGGCCCCGTGCTCCAGGGTGGTCGGCGGCCCCACGTCGTCCTCTTCGAGCACCGGCGCGCTCTGCGTTGACTCGCCGGCGACCTCGGGGGGACGGGAGTCTTCGGCCGGAACCGCCAGCTGGACCTGGTCGCGACCGAGGTGCTTGGCGGTGTACAGGGCCGCGTCCGCCCGGGCGATCCAGTCGTCCACGGGCTCCCCGGCGGCACGAAGCGCGACGCCCTGCGACGCCGTGACCGTCAGCCCGGGAACCACGTCCTCCAGATCGATGGCCGCGATGGCCGCGCGGGTGCGCTGCGCCGCATCGACCGCCGGCTCGATCGCGGCGTCGACGAGCACCAGCAGGAACTCCTCGCCCCCGTAGCGGACCGAGAAGTCGCTGCCCCTGAGCGTGTCCGCGACCGCCCGCGCGGCGCGGCGGATCACGACGTCACCGACGAGGTGCCCGTGGGTGTCGTTGATGTTCTTGAAATGATCGAGATCCAACATGACGCAGCTCAAGGGCTGGCCGCGCTGCTCCGCCACATGCACCACGCCGGGGAGGCGATCCGTCACGAAGGCCCGGCTGAGCAGCCCGGTCAGGGGATCCCGGGCCGCCGCCGCGAGGCGGGTGGACAGACCCGACGCGAACCGGATCTCTTCGTCGGTCATCCACTGGAACCGCAGCAGCGAGTCCCCCAGGCGCACCTTGTCGCCGCTGTCGAGCCACAGGGACTCGACCCGTCGCCCGTTGACCTTGATGCCGTTCGTGGACTTGTTGTCGTCGATGCGCACGGCCTGCTCGCCGCCCCGGCTGGCGACCACCACGATCGCGTGACAGCGGGAGACCGAGGCGGTGTTGATGCGCAGATCGGCGTCTTCGGCGCGACCGATCCGATGGGCTCGGCGGCTGGAGTCCAGCACGTACAGGACCCCGATGGACGGGCCCTCGACCACCGTGAAGGTGGGGGTCCGGACCTGATCACCTCGACGCCGCTGGCGGCGCCCCTCCTTGATGACCTGGGTATGGGGGTCTTCGCTCATCGCGCCCCTGGACGACGAACGGCGGCTCAGGGAACCCGAGCCGCCGCGCGTCCGTGTCGGTTCCGTTCGAGCTTAAAGGCTCTTGCGCGCGATCTCTTCGTCGATCACCTCGGCGAACGCCTCGAACGGGCGGGCGCCGTTCACGAACACGCCGTTGATGAAGAACGCGGGCGTGCCGCTCACGCCGACCATCTCGCCGGACAGGCGGTCCGCTTCGACGCGCTCGGCGTACTTGTTCGACGTCAGGCAGGCCTCGAAGTCCGCCGCCGCCAGCCCGACTTCGGCCGCGTACTTCTTGAGGTCGTCGTCGGTCTGGGCGCGCTGGTTCTCGAAGAGCACGTCGTGGAACTCCCAGAACTTGCCCTGATCCTGCGCGCAGTAGCCGGCCGCGCCCGCCCGGGGCGCGTCCTTGTGCATGGGCAGGGGGTAGTTGCGGAAGGCGATGGCGACCTTGTCTCCGTAGGTCTCCTGGACCTGCGCCAGCGTCGGGTTGACGCGGCTGCAGTAGGGGCACTGGAAGTCGGAGTACTCGACGATCTGGATCGGAGCAACCTTGGAGCCCTTGACCGGGTCGGCGTCCGCGAAGGCCACGTCGAAGCGGAGCGGCTCCAGGAAGATCTCGACGCCGGCCGCGGCGCGGAGCCCACCGATGAACGCGGAGCGTCCGTCGGCTTCGTTCTTCTTCTGCAGGTAGTCCTTGATCCGGTCCTTCATGCGCTCGTAGTCGACCTCGCCCCGGGGCGGGTTCTTCTCGAAGAAGGCGCGCGCCTCCTCGTCGCTGACCTCGGCGCCCTTCGCCTCGGCGGCGACGAGCTCGTCCACCGTGATCCCGCGCTTCTTGGCCTCGGCCTCGAGGAGCTGGGTGTCGATCATCTCGTCCAGGGTCTGCTTGCGAATGTCGTAGGCCTGGGTCTTCAGGCGAACGAGGCGCGCAGCGGCCTTCTCGTCGAGCTGCGAGTACGTGATGTCCACGCCGGACACCTTCGCGACGACGCCCGTCAGGGTATCGATCACCGAGTCACCGCCTCCGCCCTGGGACGAGGCCGTGGATGCGGCGCCGGTGGTGGCCGCGGGAGCGGTCGTTGAGCCGGCGTCGCCGGTGCTGCTGCCTCCACCGCAGCCGATCGCCAGGGCGAGGAGCAGGGAGAGTCCAATTCGGGGGTCGGTCATGCGCATGATTGATGCCTTTGTTCTCTGGCCAGTGCGGGAAGCGCGGCATGCTAGCATCTAGCCTCTTGTCGGTCACCCGGTTCCGACGCCAGTCCCGGTCCCGTGCGGGATCGGAGCGGAGGTCGGCGCTATTCTGTGGCACGGCGGGCCTCCGACGGCCGACCGAGTGCGAGCAAACCCCCCAGCTCCTCCGAGGATTCCAGTGACGACCAACCGGGCCATCAAAGATCACGGTCGCGAGATCATCGAGACCGCAAAGGACCATCTGGTCGCCGCGCTGGCGTCCGCGCCCGCGTCGGGCTGGACCGCGGTCCAGTGGGCCGAAGCAGCGGGGGTGCTCATCGACGGTGCGAAGTTCCCTGCGGTCCTCACCCACCACGTCGCGCCCGTTCTCGTAGGCGAGGGCCGCGCCCTGGTCGCCGCCGACGATGGGGGCATCTCCCGCTACTGCTCCGCGCCCCCCACGGCCCGGGTGGTGATCCAGGGACAGGTCGCCCACGCCACGACGGCCCCGCGGGTGTGGCAGCCCGAGGATGAGCCCGCCGACGAGGCCACCGATGAGCTCGAGGCGATCAAGCATTCGGCGCCCGTCGTCGCCTCCGAGCACGGCCCCACCTGAGGGCCCAGACGGAGGGTTGACCCGAATCTGGGGTTGCCTTATCGTCCCGCTCCGCTGCTCGTGCAGCGCTCGCTTTGCGCACCCATGGCTCAGCTGGATAGAGCATCGGACTACGAATCCGGGGGTCGCAGGTTCGAATCCTGCTGGGTGTACCAAGAACGCAGGCCCTCGGAGTTCAAGGACTCCGGGGGTCTTTGCGTTCTGGATGACCGCTCGACGCGGCTCCAGCGGTTTCATGGCATCGAAGACCGCCCGCATCGAACTCCGCGCGGCACTCGATCGTTGGCTGGTCGGACACGCGGCCCACGCGCAAGCGATGCGGAGAGCCCGAACCTTCGTGTGGCACACCGGAGATCGCCGGGTCGTCGCGGATTTCAGCCTGGCAGCGCACGTCGTGGTCCGCGCAGACCTCCCGCGCCGAGTCGGCCGGGGCTCCCCCGACGCCATTCCTGCGTTCCTTCTCGCTCGCCTCGCCGTGGACCGCTCGCTCCACGGCCGCGGGCTCGGGGGGAGCTGCTCTGGGACGCGCTGTCCCGCGCGGTGGCGGCGGCCGAGATCGCCGCCGCTCGCGTCGTGGTGGTCGATGCGATCAACTCGAGCGCAGCGGCGTTCTACGAACACCACGGCTTCGTGGGCGTCCCCAACAACGCGAATCGCCTGGTCCAGAAGATCAGCGACATCGGAGCGACTCTCGCACCGGCAGGCCCTTGAACACGCCCGCGTGGGTCAGTCGTCCCCGCCGCCCACGTCCAGCAGGGTCGTGACGCGGGAGAAGAGCACGACGTCCTGGGGCATCAGGTCGCCTCCACGCGTGACGTGCTCGTCCAGGCCCCGGACGATCTGCTGGACCCGGCACCGGCTCGCCCGCAGAACGGTCCCGAGGTGGCGAAAGCCCGGCTCCGGATCGAGCCCCCCGCAGGTGAAGATGTCCACGGCGGCGTACCCGTGCTCGGGCCAGGTGTGGATCGAGATGTGGGACTCGGCGATGAGCACCGTCGCGGTCACCCCCTGGGGCGCGTACTTGTGCGAGGCCGTCGTGATCACCGTCGCCCCCACGATCTCCGCCGCCTCCTGCACCGCCGACCGGACAGCCGCCTCGTCGTCCAGCACGCCGTGATCGCAGCCGTAGAACTCGGCGATGAGGTGGCGACCCAGCGTGTCCTGGGGCGGCGCGGCGTTCTGCTCACTCATCTGCTCGGCGTGCTCCTGTCGCGGCCCCGCGGGATCCTATCCTCCGGCTCCGGTCGGGGCGCTGGCGACTACACTGCCGCCCGATGAAGGTCGTTGTCTGCAACCGCCTGACTGAGTACCTGGGCGTCGAGATCATCTCGGCGGTGCTCAAGCAGGCCGGCCACTCCGTGGAGCTGGTGTTCGAGCCGGACCTGCTCACGGCGGCCTTCGTGCGCGCGCTGCCGGGGGCGCTGTCCCGGTTCGCGGACTCCGTCGAGCGCACCGCCCGGCGGGTCGTCGCGGCCCAGCCCGACCTCGTCCTGTTCCCCAGCGAGATCAACAGCTTCGACTGGTGCTCACGCGTGGGCGCGCGCGTGAAGCAGACGCTGCCCGGCGTGCCGATGCTTCACGGCGGCTTTCACACCACCAGCTCGCCGGAGCACTGCATCCTGCAGCCAGGGGTGGACATGCTGTGCGTGGGCGAGGGCGATCACGCGGTCCCCGAGCTCGTCGAGGCGCTGGCGTCCGGCGCGGATCACCGGACGGTCCCCAACATCTGGGTCCGGGATCCCGACGGCACCGTGCATCGCAACGCCGCGCGCCCCCTGATCCAGGACCTGGACTCGCTGCCCTGGCCCGACAAGGGCCTGTATTACGACCAGCTCCCCAGCCTCGCCCGCGAGTACATGTGCGTGGCCAGCCGGGGCTGCCACTGGGCCTGCAGCTTCTGCTTCTACACAACGCTGTACGACATGTACGGCCGCGAGGGCTTCCTGCGCTCCCGCTCCCCGCAGCACGTCATCGGCGAGCTCGTGGCCGCGAAGGCGAAGTGGGACATCGAGTACGTGGTGTTCCACGACGACATCTTCCCCACGACCTTGAAGTGGCTGAAGGAGTTCGCGCCGCTGTACATCGAGCAGGTGGGGCTGCCCTTCTCCTGCATCACCCACCCCCAGCTGGTGCGGCCCGAGACCGCGGACCTGCTCGGGGCCATGGGCTGCAAGTACGTGATCATGGGATCGCAGACCGCCAACCCCGACAGCCGCCACGAGGAGGTCCTGAACCGGACCGAGTCCAGCGAGGAGATCGCGGCCGCCGTCAAGCGCCTGCGGGCTCACGGGATCTTCGTGCTCCTGGACCACATCTTCGGGGTGCCGGGCGAGACCGTCGCGGATCAGGAGCGGGCCCTGCGCTTCTATCTCGACGCCGGCCCCGACGTCGTCAAGCCGTTCTTCATGAGCTACTTCCCGGGCACCGATCTCACGAAGCGCGCCGAGAAGACGCGCTCGGTGCAGGGCGACGAGCTCGAGCGGAACGTCGAGGGGGGCTGGGACCACTTCATGTTCGAAGGGGCGCTGCACGAGGGCGACTACGGCGCCTACAACCTCGCGTACGCGCTGTGGCCCATGCTCGGCAAGCGCGGCCGCAGCGCGATGATCGAGCTCGGACTGCACAAGCGGCTGGCCCCCCTGAGCCGCCTGCCGGGCATGGGCAACGTCATCCTGTTCCCACGGCTGGTCACAGGCCTGCTCGATGACCGGGACATCCGCCCGAAGCTGTACATGAACTACCTGCGGGCGATCCTGCGCTACCAGGTCCGCCACCGCCTCTTCCCATAGGGTTCGTCAGCGGTCAGCGCGCGGCGCACACGATGGAGCGGGCGTCCAGATCGAGCGTCTTGATCAGCGTGGACACCCCCGCTTGTTCTGATCGGGCGCAGACATCGTCCAGCACGAAGCGGCGACCCTGGTCGCTCCACGCCTCGGGGTACTCGGCGTTCATCACGGGCTTGCCAGCGTCCAGGAAGGGCAGCGCGGCCTCCTCGCAGAAGTCGTCCAGCACGCAGCTCTCCAACAGCAGCGCATCCATGCTGGGTTGCAGGTCCGTCACCAGCTCGGAGGCGTTCTTGTGGATGACCCCCAGCCCGCGGTCCGCCGCCGACGCGATGAGCGAGGCGATCCAGGCGCGCGCCTCCTGGTCCGTGAGGTCCAGGCCGGTGTCGTTGCTGTAGCCGTCCATGTTGTCGAACTCGACCAGGGTGAAGCCCTTGTCCTCGCAGATCGACAGCCGCGCCTCCATCAGGGGCAGCAGCACGTCTGCCCGCCGCAGGTTGAGCCAACGCTCGTCGGGCCAGTCGGGCAACACACCTCCCAGGACGCCCTCGTTGCCGGCGGCGCGCTCCGCTTCGTCCAGGGCCACGAACGCGCTGTAGTCCTCCCGATACTCCTCGGCGGTGCCGACGCTGAGGTAGCACCACGGCGAGGCCCCGGTGGCGGCGACCACGTTGACGTATTCGGGCGCCACGTCCAGGCCATCCATTCCGAACAGATCGACCGACGCCGGGGCAGGCGGCAGGTCCTCCACGGACAGGATCCACTCCCAGGACGTCACCCCCGCGGGCGCGTCCGCCCAGTCCTGGGCGTCTCCCCAAGGGAGGCAGCCGGAGAGCACGATGGCGAAGAGCAGGACCCGCATGGCTCGATGCTAGACGGGCGCAGCGGGGCCATGATGACCGGCGTCGGCCCTCCGACTGACGGACTGCGAACCTGTCGCCGGTCGCACAGGCCGGTGCTAGGCTGCCGGGGCCCCGTTTTGAGGGCATGGAGTCTCAATGCCCGCACTGAACGAAGGCCCTCTTCAGTCCGCCCGCCAGCTCGTGGGGCTCGTCCGCACGCACCTGGGCACCGTTCTGAAGCGGAAGCCCCAGCTCGTCCCGAAGCTGGCCATCAACTACGCGCGCATGAACCTCATGGACCAGCTCGTCCTGCGCACCGCCTCGGTCAACATCGAGTCCGGGTGCAACGCGACGTGCGACCACTGCTCCGCCGACCACATGATGGACGAGACGACCAAGCGGGCCGATCACCTCTCGCTGGAGGAGTACCGGCGGTCCATCGACGGCTTCCTGCGCGCCGGCGCGGTGAGCATCAACCTGACCGGGGGCGAGCCCATGCTCAACCCGGACGTGTACGACATCATCAAGATGGTCCCCCCCTGGCGCGGCGTCGTGAACATCCAGACCAACGGCCTGCTGATCGACGACGAGGCCGCCCGCAAGCTGGGCGAGGCGGGCTGCTACATCGTGATGATCTCGCTGCACTCGCATCGCCCCGAGGAGCACGACGACCTCCTCAACGTGCCCGGGGCCTTCGACAAGGTCATGGCGGCGATCGACAACTGCCAGCGCCACGGCATGGGGGTCATCCTCAACTGCACGCTGACCCATCAGAAGGTCGCCGACGGCACGCTGTGGGAGATGGTGCGGCTGGCCCGGGACAAGGGCGTGACCGTCAACTTCGTGCAGCCCTGCACCACCGGCAAGTGGGACGAGAACAAGGACGTGCGCCTCTCCGGCGACGACTACGCCGAGTTCGACAAGGCCATGAAGCTGCCGTGGGTGGTCTGGGAGGGCAAGTCGAACTACAAGGAGAACGGCTGCCGCCCGGGCCTGGAGCGCATGTACATGAGCGCGTCGGGCGACGTGATCCCGTGCGCGTTCATCCACCTCAACTTCGGCAACGTGCGCAAGGAGTCGGTGCAGACCATCTGGCAGCGCATGCAGAGCTTCGAGTACTTCCAGCAGACGAAGGAGCGTTGCATCGCCAGCAACGACGAGACCTTCTACAGCGAGTACATCGAGGGGATCGTGCAGCACGACGACGCCCTGTTCCCCATCGAGGACCACCCTCGATACCAGCAGACCCACCCCGAGGAAGCCGCTTCGGTCATCCGCTGACATGCGCATCGTCTTCTGCAATCAGTTGACCGAGATGCTGGGGGTCCAGCTCCTGAGCGCCGTGCTCAAGCGCGCGGGCCACGAAACGGCCCTCGTCTTCGAGCCGAACCTGTTCGCGACCGGCGCCGTCAAGGACCCCAAGCTCGTCGAGTTCCTCAGCAACGACGACCTCGTGGTGGAGGACATCCTCGCCGAGTCGCCGGACCTGGTCGGCTTCCCCATCGAGATCAACGGCTTCCACTGGGCGCTGCGGATCGCGGGGCGGCTCAAGGCGATCCGGCCCGACCTGCCTGTGATCATGGGCGGCATCCACGCCACCATGTGTCCCGAGAACGTGGTCGTGCGGCCGGAGGTGGACTACGTCGCGGTGGGCGAAGCCGAGGAGAGCCTGCTGGCGCTGTGCGACATCCTCGATGGCCGCACCGAGGGCGACGCGACGGCGATCAACGGGATCTGGTGCCGCGACGCGGACGGCAACACCATCGACAACGGCGTCGCCGCGGAGCCCAAGGACCTCAACTCCTTCCCGTTCTACGACAAGTCGCTGTACTACGAGAAGCTGCCGGGCCTGGGCGTCGAGTACATGACGACCATCTCGCGGGGCTGCCCCTACAACTGCACCTTCTGCTTCTACAACGCCGTGCACGAGATCGTGGGCAACCGGAAGGTGCGCCTGCGGACCCCCGAGCACGTCGTGGCTGAGCTCGTGCACGCGAAGGCGAGCTTCAAGCAGATGGAAGCGGTGCTCTTCCACGACGACATCTTCCCCGTGCGCGTGCGCTGGCTGGAGGAGTTCGCGCCGCTGTACAAGGAGCAGGTCGGGCTGCCGTACTCCTGCATCACCTACCCGCTGCTGGTCACCGAGTACATGGCCGATCTGCTGGCCGATTCGGGATGCGTCAGCGTGATCATGGGGGTGCAGTCCCTGTCCGAGGAGAGCCGCGCCAACACCATGGCCCGGTACGAGAAGAACGTGGACATCTTCAACGCCATCCGGCGGCTGCGGGAGCGCGGGATCTTCGTGACCTGCGACCACATCCTGGGCACCCCGGGCGAGACGCTCAAGGACCAGGACGACGCGCTGCTCTTCTACAGCGACGCCGATCCCAGCGTCGTGAAGCCGCTGCCCCTGACCTACCTGCCGAAGACCGGCATGACGCGCATCGCCATCGAGCAGGGCGTGATCACCGACCAGGACGAGGCCGACGCGGCGGACGGGTACCTGAACTCGCTGATGTTCAAGGGCTCGGGGTACGAACGGGAGTTCCGTCCGTACTTCATGATGTACGGGCTCAAGCCGATCCTGCCCAAGGGCCTGTTCGTCAAGGTCGTGCAGAACGGCTGGCACCGGCACCTGGGCAAGGTGCCCAACTGGTCCGGCATCGATCCGGTGGTGTTCTTCGTGCCCCGCCTGCTCAGCGGCGTGGTGCGCGGCTACGACGTGCGCAGCAAGTACCTGGCGTGGCGCTTCTTCGAGATGTTCCAGTACTCCATGGCCCGCAAGGTGCGCGCCCAGGTGATGGGCCTGGACGGCGACGCGCGGCAGAAGAAGACCGAGCCGACGCCTGTGTCCCGCATCGCCCAGCGGGTGCTGCGCAAGCGCGCGTGGCTGCCGACCTTCAAGGGCTACCACCGCCCCCGGTACCAGCCCGAGACCGCGACCGGCGCCCCCCTGGGCGGCTGAGCGCGACCGGCTCCGGCGCCATGGCGTCCCCTCCCGATCCCGCCGACGGAATCGTGGGCCGCGGCTTCGCCCCCGGAGGCCTGCAGCGCGTCGCCTGCGTGCTCTGCGGGGGCACCGATCTGCGCCGCACGGTGCGCTTGAGGGAGCGGTGGCTGCTGACGTGCGGGGAGTGCGGGGTGCGGCTCACCGACACCTACGCCGAGGGCGCTCCGGTGGCCGACTACTACTCCGACGTGCAGGCCCACCACGGCAAGCTCGGCGACTCGCTGGCCCAGAGCGAGGGAGCCCTGCGCGCCATCGCCCGGGACCAGGCGGACGAGATGGAGGGGCTCTGCGGCCCCCGGCGGTTCGGGCGCTTCCTGGAGGTGGGCTGCTCCCGGGGCCATCTGCTGCAAGAGATGGCGGCCCGGGGCTGGGACGTGTCCGGCATCGAGGTGAGCCGGACCAGCGCGGCGGCCGCTGGGAGCATCGGGGGGGTGCACTGCGGCACTCCGGAGGACGCGCCGTTCACCGCGGGGAGCTTCGACAGGGTCGGCATGTTCGACGTGCTCGCCCACCTGCCGGATCCGCGCCGCACGCTGGAGGCGACGGTGCGTCTGATGGCCCCCGGAGCCAGCCTGGTGCTGTCCACGGTCAACGAGGACTGGCGGCTGGTGCCCCTGTTCCTGAGGGCGTTCAAGGTGGCGCCGGAGCGCACCGCCCACCTGCGGGACGAGATGTACGAGGGGCAGCACTACTGCTACTTCAGCGCGTCCAACATCGGACGGCTGCTGGAGTCGGTCGGCCTGACCGTCCACGAGATCCGGCCGCTGGAGCCGCTGTCCACGCGGTTCTTCGTGCACCAGTACAGCCCGCGTCGGCGGCTGATGCTGCTGGGCATGGTGCAGATGGATCGGCTGCTGCGCAGCAGCCGCAAGATGCTCGTCCTGGCGAAGAAGCCGGGTCGGGCGTTCTGACGGGCTACTCGGAGACAGCCTCTTCGGCGGCGGGAGCCTCTTCGGCGGCGGGCGCCTCTTCGACGGCGGGCGCCTCTTCGACGGCGGCGGGCGCCTCTTCGACGGCGGCGGGAGCCTCTTCGACGGCTCGCTCGCGGACCTTGGGACGCTCGCTGGCGGCCTCTGCAGGGGCCTCGAAGCTGGCGAAGGACGCGGTGACGGCGTCACACATCGTGTCCAGCGCGGCCATGCGCTCGCTCTTCTTGCCGAAAGCCACCGCACGCAGGATCAGGTTGCGGCCCTGCCAGTGGAACACGTAGCTGCGCGAGCTGGTGCGCAGCTTGTGCTCGAGGATCACGCGCGCGTCCTGGCCGGCGACCGTGGTGGTCTGCACGCCGCCGGGCGACCGGCGCTCGGTGTAGGTGCGGCCCAGGTTGCCCATGATCAGGTCGAGGTTGCCCGCGTCCTGCTTGTAGGGCGGCGGCACCTCGAGGATGTTCATCTGGCCCCAGTCCCCCGCCAGCCACATGCGCTTCTGCTCGTTGCCGAAGCCGGTGTGGTCCCCCAGTCCGGCGCAGTCCACCGTCACCTGGAACGTGCCCAGCAGATCGGTGTAGGTGCAGTCCTCCGCCGCGGCGCTGCCGGCGGACAGGAGGAGCAGCCCGGAGGCGGCGAGGAGCGAGGTAACGAGGCGCAGATCGGGCATGCGATGGTCTCCAGCGAAGCCGCGGAAGGATGCCAGTGGGCCCCCTGCCCGGCAAGTCGGGCTCTCGTGGGCGCGGCAGCCACGGCCCGGTTCGTGCTCCTGGGGGGCCTGCTGATCGAGCCGGAGCACACGGCCTCGCTCGGCGCCGGCCCGGACGAGGCCGAGTGAGTCAGAGTTCGACGCCGCCTCGAAAACCAGGGTCCGGTGCCGACACGCGGCGATGAACCGCGTCGGGTGCATCCGAGGATCGTGGATCGGGCACGTAGAGGACACTCGCGCCGTGGAGCCACCTGTGTTATCCGTGACGGCGCTCCCGCCACCGGCGCCCTGAAACGGGCAAGGTGAGCTCTCTTTTCATTGGACCCTCAGGAGGTGTGACATTCGTCGCAGACGACATCTTCCGCAGCTGCCCCAGGACCGGGGCCCGCGGATCAACCGACAGATCCGGATCAGCCCCATTCGCCTCATCGACGGCGAGGGTGAACAGGTAGGAATCGTCGAGACCGCGGACGCCCTTCGCATGGCGACCGAGGCCGGCCTCGACCTCGTGGAAGTCTCGCCCCAGGCACGTCCCCCAGTGTGCAAGCTGATGGACTTCGGGCGGCACAAGTACGAGAAGTCCCGCCAGGAACGCACCCAGAACAAGAAGGCTGCGGACAACACGCCCAAGGAGATCCGGTTCCGGCCGAACACCGACCTGCACATGCTTGAGGTGAAGACGTCCGCGGCCCGCAAGTTCCTCGAAGAGGGCAACAAGGTGCGCATGACGGTTCGCTTCCGGGGCTCCGAGATGCGGCGTCAGGACGTCGGCCGGGCCACGCTCAAGCAGGCCTGCGACATGCTGATGGACATCGGCAAGCTCGAGAGCAACATCCCGGACATGCAGGGGCGGATGCTCTCCGTCACCATCGCTCCGGCGAAGGCTACGTCGTAGCCGCGTCGGTCTCGTACCGCGTCGCCGCCAGCATCCCGCAGGCCGCGTTGCGGTCCCGTCCGCCCGAGTAGCGCCGCACCATCGGAATCCTCAGCGCCGCGACGCCCGACATGAAGTCGGTGCGTTCGGCGTCTGTGGCCGTCCGGAACCCGTCGGGCCGCGCATCGTTCACGTCGATGATGTTGAACCGCAGCGGCATCCCCGCGAACCGCTCCTTCAGGGCCGCGACCTCGTCGGGTCCGTCGTTGACTCCCCCCAGCAGCACCCACGCGACCGTCGTGCGGCCTCGGGCGGCGGCGGCGTGCTCACGGATGGCCTGCACGACCTCGTCCAGGGGCCAGGCGCCGGCCACCGGCAGCAGCGTCGCGCGGCGACTCGCGATGGCCGAGGTCAGCGAGATGATCAGCCTGAACTTGTGCCCCTCGGCCGTGTAGCGCCGGATCTGGGGCACCAGCCCCACCGTCGAGATGGAGATGGCCTTGGCGTTGATGCGCCCGCCGCAGGGGGCGGACAGCACCCGGGCCGCCTGGATCACCGCGTCGTAGTTGTGCAGCGGCTCTCCCTGGCCCATGAAGACCGCCCCTGTCACGCGTCCCTCGGTCTCGTCCCGCACCGTCAGGAACGCAGACACCATCTCCCAGGGCTGCAGGTGTCGAACGAGCCCCAGCCGCCCCGTCGCGCAGAAGGTGCACTGCATCGCGCAGCCCACCTGGGAGCTCAGGCAGACGGACCACGAGCCGGGCTTCTCCAGGGGGATCCGGACCGCCTCGGTGAGCGCGCCGTCGGGCGAGCGCAGCAGGTACTTCACGAAGCCGTCGGCTGGATCCTCGATGCGCTCCACCACCTCCAGACGGGCCCGGTCCGTGAGGCGGTCCACGTCCCGCCGGAAGGATCGGGACAGGGGACGCTGGATCGCGTCGAGGTCGCTGTTCCCGTCGGCGAGCACGTGGGCCAGCAGCCTCCGACACTGGTCGATGCGCGCCGGCACGCCCTCGGCCAGCAGATGGGCCAGGAGATCCTGCGGGCGCATCCCGAACAGGGATGGGGCGCCCGATCCGGTGATCGGCGCGGCGGGACGGAGCTGCTCGGCGCGGTTGGTCATCGGCGCCCTGGATAGCCCATGTGGCCTCCGAGCGACAGGCTAGGATGCCGCCCATGAGGAACTCCTCGATCATCTGCCTGGGGGTGAGCCTGCTGCTCGCCGCCTGTCCGACCCCTCGCGACGACGACGACGCCGCGGAGTACGAGGGAGACGACGCCGGCGAATGCGCGGACGGCGCCGACAACGACCGCGACGGCTTCTTCGACTGCGACGATCAGGACTGCCTTGGCGCCCCGGACTGCGGCGGCGACGACGACGACGACACGGCTGACGACGACGACACCGGCGACGACGACACCGGCGACGACGACACCGGCGACGACGACGACAGCACCGCAGGGCCCACCGCGTTCATGTACGCGCACACCAGCACCCAGCTCTTCGGCGTGGACCCCACCACCTACGCCCTGACCTCCGTGGGCACGTTCAACGGCCAGACCCCCCTGTTCGGGGTGACGGACCTGGCCATCGATCTGCAGGGCAACATGTGGGCGATCAGCTTCGAGGGCACCTACCAGGTGGACCCCGCCACGGCGACCATGACCGAGCGGGGTTCGTGGCTCCTGCCCGCCGAATACAACGCGCTGACCTTCCTGACGGACGGCCGCCTGCTCGCCGGCCAGGGCAGCTCGCTGTTCGAGGTCAACCTGACCACCGGGGCGCTGTCGTCCCTGGGCACGGTGCCTGGGGGGCTGGTCTTCGCCGGCGACATGGTAGGGCTGCCGGATGGGCTCCTGTACTGCCTCATGGCGCCGACCCCCACGAGCGCGCAGACCTCCCTGGTGGTGTATGACCCGGACAGCGGGCAGGTGCTGGACACCTGGGCCACCGGGCAGGGCGTGATGTTCGGGCTGGGCTATGCGCTGGGCACGATCTTCGGGTTCAGCGAGGCCGGAACGATCTACGAACTCGACGCCAGCACGGGGATCGGGACGAGCGTGTCGGCCGCGGGGCAGGCGTTCTGGGGGGCGGCGACGAACCCCACGCGCTGGTCGGAGTAGACTGCCGTCGTGCTGATCGGACCTGCGGGAGGACGAACGTGGCTGTGAACATGGAAGTCGTGCTGGCTGAATGGAAAGCCCGCACGCTTGCGGAATACCGGTCTGCGTCGATCGCCGCGGAATTCCAGATGTGGCTGATCCGGCTGGGCTTCAGCGTGGACGTGATCCAGAAGGCCCACGAGATCGTCGGTCACGAGCTCGCTCACTCGGACCTGTGCTGGGAGATCTACGCCAGCCTGGGCGGCGAGGAAGATCCCCTGGACTGCACCGAAGGCAGCCTGGCGATCCCCAACGCCTTCGGGGAGCCGACGTTCGACCGCCTCGTGCTCGCCTGCATGGACCACTACTGCGTGGCCGAGACGCTGGCCGGGCCGCTCTTCGAGGCGATGACCGAGAAGGTCACCAAGGCCGGACCCAAGAAGGCCCTCGACCGCCTCGCCGCCGACACCAAGGCCCACGCCGCGTTCGGCTGGGCGGTGCTCGACGAGGCCATCGAGCAGGACGACGCCTACGTGCTCGAGATCGCGAAGACCGCGATCCCGGGCTTCCTGTCGCGGGTCGAAGAGGCCTGGGGCGTGATCCCGGACGGCTGGAAGGAGCCCGTCGGCCCCGAAGAAGGCAAGTACGGCCTGATCCCGCGCGCCGTCTACAAGCGCTGCTTCTACCAGTCGATCGCCGCCGGAGTGCTGCCCGAGCTGGACGCCCGCAACCTGCCGGGCCGATCCGCCTGGAGCAACCGCAAGAGGTAGCCATGGCCAACGCCGTGCCCGAGAACACCCACGACCTGCTCGCCTACATCGAGGAGGGTCCCACCCCCTGGCACTGCGTCGTCGAGACCGTGGAGCGCCTGGAGCGCGCGGGCTTCGTCGAGCTGAGCGAGGACGCCGCGCAGTGGCCCCTCACCCCGGGCCTCGCGGGCTACGTGGTGCGGGACGCCGGCAGCGTCGTCGCCTTCCGCATGGGAGGCCGCGCGCCGTCGGAGGCCGGCTTCCGCATCGTGGGCGCGCACACCGACTCACCCAACCTGCGCCTGAAGAGCAACCCCGACGTGACCAGCGAGGGCTACGCGCTGCTCGGCGTGCAGACCTACGGCGGCGTGCTCGTGAGCACCTGGTTCGACCGGGACCTGGGCCTCGCGGGGCGGATCACGCTGCGGACGGGAGCCCACCCGCTGCAGCTCGAGACGCGGCTGGTGCGCATCGACCGGCCCATCGGCCGGATCCCCAGCCTGGCGATCCACCTGAACCGGGAGATCAAGGAGGACGGCTTCAAGCCCAACGCCCAGACGCACCTGCCCGTGGTGTGGGGCTTCGACGGCGCGGACCGTCCCTCCCTGCGGGCCTTCCTGGGCTCGGAGATGGGCGTGGATCCGGCCAACATCCTGGGCTGGGACCTGTGCCTGTACGACGTGCAGCCCCCGAGCGTGGGCGGCGTGCACGAGGACTTCATCTACGCCCCCCGGCTGGACAATCAGGCGTCGTGCCACGCTGCGCTGCTCGCCCTGCTGGACGGGGGCGCCTCGGCGCCGGACACCACCGCCGTCATCACGCTCTTCGACCACGAAGAGATCGGCAGTCGCACGTCCCGGGGCGCAGCCGGCTCCCTGACCCGCGATGTGCTCGGGCGGCTCGCCGGGGGCCAGCACGAAGACCTCACCCGGGCCGCGTCCCGCAGCGCGATGATCAGCGCGGACATGGCCCACGGCGTGCACCCGAACTACGCCGACCGGCACGAGCCGAACCACAAGCCGATGCTCAACGGCGGCCCGGTCATCAAGATCCACGCCGGCGGCCGGTACGCGACCGAGACCGAGACCAGCGCGGTGTTCCGGGGGCTCTGCGCGGACCTCGGCGTGCCCACCCAGGAGTTCATCAACCGCAGCGACCTGGCCTGCGGTTCGACCATCGGGCCCATCGTGGCGAGCTCCCTGGGGATCCGGACCGTGGACGTGGGCAACGCGATGTGGTCCATGCACTCGATCCGCGAGATGGCGGGCAGCCGGGACCACGACCTGATGGTGAGGGCCATGACCGGCTTCCTCACCTGGGACCAGCGATTCTGATCCCCCGGCGATGAGCTACTCCCTCAAGGAGATCTACTTCACGCTCCAGGGCGAGGGTGCGCACACGGGCCGGGCGGCGGTGTTCGCGCGCTTCACGGGCTGCAACCTGTGGTCGGGGCGCGCCGTCGACCGGACCACCGCCGCCTGCTGGTTCTGCGACACCGACTTCCTGGGCATCGACGGCCCGGGCGGGGGCCGCTTCGCCTCGGCCGAGGCGCTCGCGGAGACGGTGCGCGGGGCCTGGGACGAGCACGCGAGCGGCGGCACGCCCTACGTGGTGTTCACGGGCGGCGAGCCCATGCTGCAGCTCGACGAGGCGCTGGTGGGGGCGTGCCACGCCGTTGGCCTGCAGGTCGCCATCGAGACCAACGGCACCCTGCCCGTTCCCCGGTCGGTGGACTGGATCTGCGTCAGCCCGAAGCCCAACAGCGAGCTCGTGCAGACGAGCGGCGACGAGCTCAAGCTGGTGCATCCCCACGCGGTGCGGCCCGAGCAGGTCGAGCACCTCGACTTTGCGCACTTCTACCTGCAGCCCCTGGACGGCCCGGAGCGAGACGCCCACACCGCCACCTGCGTGGCGTTCTGCCGCGCGCACCCGCGCTGGCGGCTGTCCCTGCAGACGCACAAGCTGGTCGGGATCCCCTGAGGAGGAGGGGCTCGGCCGGCCCCGATCCGGTCGGGCTTGGCGAAACCCGGTTGCCACGGCACGAAGGTGGCACTCCTGTGTGAGCCACTCCGGAGGAGCCATGTTCCCGCCTGCCCGCCCAGCCCTCGCCCTTGTCCTGCTCACCTTGTCCTTCCCCTCTTCCGGCTCCGCCGCCACCGGCGAAGCCCTGGCCGCGGCGATGGACCTGCCGGCCGAGTCCCTCGTGTCCGCCACGGTGTCCGGGCAGGCGGATCAGAGCGGCGTCATCAGCGCGCTGGGCCCCCTCGACCCCACCGGCGGCGCCACGATGGCGGTCTTCTCGACGGGATACGCGCCCCAGATCACCAACGGCCAGGACTACGACCTGATGACCGGGGGCCATGACCCCACCGAGCCGTCGTCCCCGGTGCACGACCAGGCGCTGCTGGAGCTGACGTTGACCGTGCCCGCAGGCATGAACAGCTTCTCGGTGGACTGGTACTTCCTGTCGCGGGAGTACCCGATCTACGTCGGCTCCGACTTCAACGACCGCTTCACGATCATCCAGGAGAGCCAGCCCTTCGACGGCAACATCGTGTTCGACGAAGCGGGCAACGTGGTGGACGTCAACAACGCGCTGTTCACGGTGACCGACGCCGTGTCCCTGTCCGGCACCGGCTTCTGGCGACCCGGCGGCATGCCCCCGAACAACACCGACGGCGGCGCGACGGGCTGGATCAGCACGATCAGCCCGGTGGAGCCCGGCGAGACGATCACGCTGCGGATCGACGTGCACGACGTGGCGGACGGCATCTACGACTCGGCCGTGCTCATCGACAACTTCGCGTGGAGCGAGGCGGAGATCGATGATCCGATCTCCGGGGCCGCGGTGCAGGTGCACTGGGCCACGCCGAAGTCCGGCGCCGTACAGGGCGGCGACACGGTGATCCTGAGCGGCCGCAACTTCGCGCCCGGCGCCGAGGTGACGCTCGGAGGGCTCACCCTCGCCCCGTCCAGCGTGACGATGATCGGCGCGGACGCTCTGTCCGTGGTGGTGCCCCCGGCGGCCGACGGCGCCACGGGCCTCGTGGACATCGAGGTGGTGAGCCAGGGCCGCACGGCCCAGCTCCTGGGCGGGTACAGCTACGTCAGCCGGTCCGTGGCCGGGCTCCCGCCGGTCCTTCTGGCCGCGGAGCCGATGCGCGCGGGTCTGCAGGGGGGCACGCGCGTCGAGCTGACGGTGAGCGAGGCGGATCCCGACCTGCAGGTGTGGTTCGGGCCCTTCCAGGCGCCGATCACCGAGTTCGTGAGCCCCACGGTCGTCGCCGTCAGGACCCCCGTGCAGCAGGAGGCGGGCGCCGTCGTGCTGCGGGTGACCGACGCCCTCGGCGGCTCGACGGGTGCCCCCCTGCCCTTTGTGTTTCAGGGTCCGGGCGACGCCGTGGATCCCGGGCGCTCCCCGGTGCAGGCGGGCTGCGCATCCGGGGGCAGCGGAGCTCCAACGGCGGGCGTGCTGCTCGCGCTGCTCGGCCTGGTGGCCCTGGGACGGCGCCGTGGACGCGCCGGGCTGGCCCTGCTCCCCGCGCTGGCCCTCGCCGGGCCCCTGGCCGGCTGCACCTCCGACAGCGACCTGCGCCACGGGGACGCACGGGCGCCGGTGGCCTTGCTGTCCATCGAGAGCGCCCCGGAGGCGCCGGCCGACGAGGACTCGGAGGCCCCCAGGGTCTCGGCGCAGGTGTCCGTGGGCGCGGTGGTGGCCCTGTCGGGCGCCCAGAGCGCGGGGTTCGGCGGGACGGTCCTCGATGGCACCTGGAACCTGACCCGGGCTCCGGCCACGAGCACCGCGGTGGTAGAGCCTCTGGGCGCCCACCAGCTGCGCGCCCAGCTTCGGCCCGACGTGCCCGGCACCTACCTCGTGGAGCTCGTGGTGACCGACCACCGGCACCTGCGCTCGCAGCCCGAGGCGGTGGTCATCGAAGCCATCGCGGGGCAGATGTTCCAGGTGGGCCTGAGCTGGTCCGCCCCCGGAAACGACCTCGATCTGCACCTGATCGCCCCGGGCGGGTCCTACTGGACCGACGCGGACTGCTTCTTCGGCAACCCGCAGCCCTCCTGGGGCGCCGCGGAGGTCGCCAGCGACGATCCGGCCTTCGACCTGGACGGGGATGGCACCAACGGCGTGCCGATGCGCGAGAGCGTCACCGTGACCGCCCCCGCCGAGGGCACCTACACGGTCCTGGTGCACCACCTCAACGACCGGGACACGGCCGCCGAGGTGGAGGCGACCCTGACCCTGGTGGTGGGCGGCGTCGAGCGCACGCTGCCCATCGATCCCGAGCAGCTGACCCAGGGCGAGGTGTGGCGCGCCTTCGCGATCACCCTGCCCGCCGCCACGGTCCTGGCCCTGGACGAGGTGGTGACCCACGACGAGCTTGGGGGCCCGACCCTCAACGAGCGCATCTACCAGACGAACACGGTCGATCCGTAGCCGTCAGAGCGGCAGCTGTTCCAGGGGCAGGCCGTCCAGGAACACCTGCCGCACCTGGGCGACGTGCTCGTCGATCCGGTCCAGCGACCAGTCGTCGGTGGGGATGGGCTCGGCCACCTCGACGATCACCTCGCCGGGAGTCAGCGTCAGGCTCTTGTTGGGCCAGCGCCGTTGCACGCCGTGCAGCAGCACCGGCACCACCGGCAGGCGGGTGGCGATGGCCAGGTGCACCAGGCCCTTTTTGAAGGGCGCGAGGCGTCCGTCCTTGGACCGGGTGCCCTCCGGCATCATCCAGATCCCCAGGCCCTTGCGGCGCACGAAGTCCGCGAGCTCGGCCATGGCCTCGATGCTCCCGGCCCGGTCCGCGCGCTGGATCCGCAGGTGCCCGGACAGCCAGTAGGCCTGGCCGAAGACAGGCACCCGGACCACCTCGGCCTTGACGATGCCGGCCGTGCCGAGGGGCGCGACGCCGATGCTGATGAAGGTGTCGAGGCTGGAGGTGTGGTTGCCGACGTAGATCGCCGGCCGGTGCCGGTCGAACCGCTCGCCGTGCACGATGCGAAGTCGGGTGCCCACCGCGCGAACGGAGCCGCGACCCATGATCCAGCTGGCCACGTTGCCCACCCGCACGCGGGTCGCGCGAAAGGGGATCAACAGGACACAGATCAGGAAATAGACGGCCGACGTCAGCGCGATCACCGCGAAGCCGAGGCCGAAGCGGAGCCACGTCTCGATGGGTCCGAAGGGGGTCTGTGCGGTTGGCTCGTTCACTGAGGTTGCCTCTCGGGTCCGGCTGGATTAGATTCGCCGCCCTCGTTACGGAGGCGTGGCCGAGTGGTCGAAGGCAGCGGTCTTGAAAACCGCCGGGCGAAAGCTCCGTGGGTTCGAATCCTACCGCCTCCGCCAACTTCCGCTGCGCCCCCGGCGACCATTTGGAGAGGTGACCGAGAGGCCGATGGTGCTCGCCTGCTAAGCGAGTGTGGCGATTAGCCACCGAGGGTTCGAATCCCTCCTTCTCCGCCAAGCCACGAAACCCCCGTCAACAGCGCGTTGGCGGGGGTTTCGTCGTTCTGGGGGTGATTCAGTCCCAGGGGAGCTGAGCGATCTCCGCCCAGGGGACGACCTCGAGATCGCTCCGGCGCTGGGGGTCGAGTCCTCCGTACACCACCCGAGGCAGCAGCGGCCGCCACTCGACCCCGTCGGCGAGGCCGGCGAGACGACGCAGCGGCTCGAAGAAATCCGCCGCCACGGTCGCCCCCGACTTGGCCTCCACCAGGGCGACCGCCTCCGCCATCTCCACCACGAGGTCGACCTCCAGGCCCTTGTGGTCGCGAAAGTGAAAGAGCCGGGGGGACAAGCCCGCGTTCCTCCGCGCCTTGAGCACCTCGGACACGACCCAGCTCTCGAAGATGGCGCCGCGCAACGGGTGGTGCCGCAGCGCCTCCACGGACCGGATGCCAAGGAGGTGACACAGCAGACCGCTGTCGATGAAGTGGAGCTTCGGCGCCTTCGTTACCCGCTTCTTGACGTTTCGGTGCCAGGGCGGCAGTCGGTGAAGCAGGTAGCTCGCTTCCAGCACCGACAGCCACGAGCGCGCCGTGTTGTGCGAGACGCCGGCGTCTCCCCCCAGCGACGAGAGGTTGACGGTCTGTGCCGTCCTTCCGGCCGCGAGCTGGACGAACGAGGCGAACGCCTCGAGGTCTCCGATCGCCTTGAGCTGGCGTACGTCCCGTTCCACGTAGGTGGTGATGTAGCCGGCATGCCAGACCTGAGCGTCGAGCCCGCGGTCGTGCACACGCGGGTACGCGCCCGCCAGCAGGGTCTCGAAGAGCGTGTCGGGCGGCTTGTCGAACCGCTGGAGCTCGTCGAGGGCGAGGGGCAGGAGATGGAGGATGGCGGTCCGCCCGGCGAGGGACTGCGAGATGGCCTGCGTCAGGCTGAACTGTTGGGAACCGGTGAGGACGAATCGGCCGACGTCCGGGCGCTCATCCACCTCGACCTGGAGCCACGAGAGGAGCTCGGGTACGTGCTGCACCTCGTCCAGGATCGCCCCGTCGCGGTGCTCGTCCAGGAAGCCTCGAGGGTCCGAGCGGGCGTACTCCCGCAGGTCGAGGCGCTCGAGGTTGATGTAGGCGTGGTCGGGGAACTCCACTCGACAAAGAGTGGTCTTGCCCGACTGGCGGGGCCCGGTGATCGTGACCACAGGATACTGCCGCGCAGCGGCGCGGAGGGCAGGAGCCAGGTCGCGGGGGACGGCGGACACGAAGGGATCGTTGTGGGCGTCGGCGCATTTTGTCAACCGCACTTACAGATTGCGCCCAGCCGCCGTGACCGGGTCAGGCGCCCACCGTGGCGCCCAGCAGCTGACTCTGATACCCGGCGCTGCTCGGCAGCTGTACCGATCGAAGGCGAGATTCCGGACGCCGCGCCGCAGGAAGGGCCTCCTCGGCAGCTAGCGGTTCAGCGGAGCCGGCGCGCGCATCGATGGCGTCGCGGCATCAGCACGCCGGCGGGGTCGACGCCCCAACTCCCCGGTGGAGATCGCCGCCAGGAAGCCGGCGCACCTTGCGCGACCAGCCCATCCGGTGCAGAGCCCGACCCACCGCGAAGCGGCTGACCTCGACGTCCCGCTCGCGGAGTCCGTCAGCCAACTCCTCCAGCGTGAGGTCGCTTCGGACCTCCAGGAGCTGCAGCAGGTAGGCCTCATCCTCGGCGTTCAACTTCCGTTCCCGCCCGGGGGGGCGAGAAGGCTCGAGGGTCCCGCGCTCCCGTTTGTGCTTCAGCCACACAGACAGCGTGCTCTGCGAGAACTGGAACCTGCTGGCCACCGCCTTCTGCGTCCCGGTCCCGGCCAGATAGGCCGCGACTGCGCGTTCTCTCAAGTCGACTGAAAGCGCCCAGGTCATCATCAGCCCTCCCGTGGGCAGGTCTTCCAACGTCAGGGCCAATATCGAAAGACATCGCTCTGCCGAATAGCAAACTGGTCCGGGAAACCGGGGCAAGGTCAGTTGCGGGAGGAGACTCCATGGAGGTCCGTGTCCAGGCCAGACACAGCTTGTCAGCGGTTGTCACGGGCCCGGGGGCGCAGCGCCGGCCGGGTGGATCGGGGCAGGGTGACAATCTTCGTCAGTAGGTCCGCCCAGGGGTGATGCTCTACGTCACCCCTGGGCGGGGGGGGCTGGAGTGCGGGCGGAGCATCGTCGCGATCGACGACTACAGCTCGTGGCGACAGGGATCGTGGAAGAACATCCACTCGACCGCGGATCCTGGCTCGGGCCTTGCGAGAGCCCTGGAGCACGCGTTCTTCTCTATCAACCGGTTCCTCAATCAAGGAGACACATGAACCGCAAGGGCTTCACACTCATCGAGCTCATGATCGTGGTCGCGATCATCGGCATCCTCGCCGCCATCGCCATCCCCAACTTCCTGGCCATGCAGCTCCGCGCCAAGCGGGCTGAGCTGCCGTCCAACCTGGACGGCATCCGCACCGCCGAGAAGGCCTACCAAGCGGAGTGGGACGCCTTCACCAGCGCCATCGCGACGCCCCCCAACGTCCCCGGTCGTCAGCAGACCGAGTTCGCCAATGGTGGCATCGCCGAATTCCAGATGCTCGGCTGGACCGCAGACGGCAAGGTCCGCGGCTCCTACAGTGTCCAGGCGGCCACGTCCGGCGGCCCGGGTGGTGCGCTGTGGCAGGACGCCTTCACCGCGACGGCCCAGTCCGACGTGGACGGCGACAACGCCTTGGCCGGCTACACCGCCACCAACGCGGCGAAGCCGAGCATGTTCACCGCCAACAACATCTACTGATTCCATGTCGGTGGCCTCGGCCACCGACCGAGTCACACAGGGAAGCCCGGCGGGCGTATAGGACGGACAAGGGCCCTTTCGGCACGCTGGCCCGCGACCTCGCCTAACGTCTTTTCTGTCAACTCCGGATGGCGGAGCGTGATTGGGCAGGTTTCGATGCCGCGGAAGCCCTCGCACTGGCGGTGTTCGGGCTACGTTGGCGTGGAGCAAGGCGCACCTCGCCAACGTAGCCCGTTCCTCCACGCGCACTCAACGACTACCAGTCCTGCGAGGGCCAGGACTCCAGTTCATCGTCCGTGGGCGGGCCCCGCACCGGCTCCAGCCGCGGCACCAGCGGGTCCAGGCCCAGGTGCTCCAGGATACGACGCGCTGCGACCGGATCCGTGACCTCGGCCACGAGCCGGCGCCGCCCGCCGCAACCCGTGCACCTCAGCACGTCCACCTTGAACACCCGACGAAGAAGCTCCGCCCACGGCACCCGATCAGGCGGGACCTCAGGGGGCAGCCCCCCCCTCCTGCGGCGGTCTCGGCACAACGTCTGCCCTCCACGCCGCCGCCGGAGCAAAGACGCCGTGGTACCTCACCAGGTTTGCTCGGGCATCGGACGCAGCAGGTACCGCCCCAACCGCTCCAGGCGCTCGCGCTGACCCGACGCCACCCGCACCGCCGCGTGGACGTCGAACCCCTCTATCGACGCCTGCATGGACTTGCGCCGCCGAACGTGCCGCTCCGTCGCCCGACGCCCCAGCCTCCGCAGCGGCAAGCCCCGCCGGTCGCCGAACGCAGACCGGCCCAGCACCGCCGCGCCCTGGCCATGATCGAGGCCGAGGAGTTGGACCTCCGCCCCCTGATCACCCACCGCGTCGGCCTGGCCGGGCTCCCCGGCGCCATCGCCCAGGCCCGCCGCGGCGAGGCCCTCAAGACGATCCTCGTCCCCGGCCGCGCTCCCTGATCTCCAGGGCGCCGGGGCCCCCGCAGGAAAGGGTGGTTCAGCCCAGCCGCGCGGCGCGCCTCAAGGCCGGGACGTCGAGCAGGTCGATGTGCCGGTCGTCCACGGCGACGACGCCCTGGCGGCGCAAGCTGCCGAGGGCCCGGCAGATGGACTCGCCGGCCGCTCCGAGGGTGCCGCCGAGCTCGGCGAGGGTCAGATCGTGGTCCACGGAGGGCTCCGCGGCGTCGTCGGCCTGGAGCAACAGCCACGACGCCAGGCG
>CALAGR010000164.1 GCA_937891735.1 uncultured Pseudomonadota bacterium
AGCGCAGAGCCGCCACGGCGGGCCACCCCGCGGTGCGCAACGCCGCAGGACCGAGGGCCATGGAGCCGGCCCGGCGCGCTCGGCCGGCCCAGGAACGGCCTTGGTGAAGCTGACTCACGGCGCTCACGCCAATGGGATCGGCCCGTTCGTAGCGCACCACCGCGTCGGCCACGAAGCGGGTCCGCCAGCGCGCCGCCCACAGGGCGGGGAGGAGCTCCGTGCGACGCACTCCATCCGCCCCGGCCAGGGCCTCCCGCAGCGCCGCGGTGCGGAAGCACAGGGCGTTCCCCGGCAGATCCTGTCCAGCGTAGTCCGGCCGCACGAACGGCCCGAGGTCGAAGAACAACAGGCCCGCGCCTGCGGCCGAGAGTCCGGCTCCGGGCAGGACCGGTCCGCCGGCGGCCCCCAGCCGGGGGTCGTCCTCGAACGCCGTGCGCAGGGCGGGCACCCACTCGGGCTCTGGCGCGGTGGTGTCTTCGAGGAAGGCGACGAGATCCGTGACCACCCCCTCCAGGGCTGCCAGGCGCCTGTGCGGCACGGTGCCTCGGGTCGGCGCGCGACGCGCCGTGAGTCCAGCGTGAGCCGTAGACAGGTCAGCGACAAGGCGATCCGCCGCGCCCCCTCCGGCGAGCTCCACCACCAACACCGTGAGGGACAGCATCACTCCACCCGCACCAGCGCATCGCCGGGACCGAGCGCCGCACCCACTACCTCGCCCAACGTCCAGGCCCCCACCAGGGCCAGGAGGGCGGGCAGCGTCGCAGCGAGGCGCCTGGCGGGCAGACCGCTCCGTCGCAGGCTCGGCCCGAAGACCCGAGGGATCAGGGTCGCGGGCAGGGCCGTGGCCGCCAGGGTCCAACCCACCCGGCCGACGAGCCCCAGGTCTGCGGCGCGGGTGCCAGCCACGTGGCGGGCCTGCAGGTACCGCTGGTCCAGCGCGAGGCGGCGCCCGAATCGCTTGCAGTGGGCCAGATCGGCGGCTGGGGTGACGACGAAGTGGCCGTCGCGAGCCAGACGCCGATGCACGCCCGCCTCCCAGAAGTCGTCGAACAAGTGCGGCTCGGAGCGCAGCACCTTCACCAACGCGTCGCGTCGGTAGGCGGTGTTCATCCCGGGCAGGGCGCTCACCCGGTGGGTGACGGTGGATCCGTCTGGCAGCAGGCCCCCGTAGTCACACAGGAACGCGGCCCTGTCCCACGGGTCCCCGTTCAGGCCGTCGTGCACGGGGCCGCTGGCCGCCACCGCCTCAGGATCGGCGCGCAGCGCCTGCGTCAGGGCGCGCACCCAGCCGGGTCCGGGCACGCAGTGGTCCTCGGTGACGATGACGATCTCGGCGGTGCTGGCCTCCAGCGCCCTGCGGCGCAGCGCGAACACCGAGGTGTCCGCCGGAGCGGACAACAGATGCACGCCGGGCTCGTCCGCCCGCGCCAGGCCCGTCCGGTCCGCGATCCGCACGTCCAGGGGCGCGTCGAGTCCCTCCTGAACGGCCAGGGCCCCCAGAAGTCGGGCGAGGCTGGCCTGGTCGCTCACGGCCGCAACCAGGATGGAGATCCGCGGCGCGGGGCTGGTCAGGGGTCCGCCCGCCGCAGGGCGATGGTGTTGTAGAGCCACGCCACGGTCCAGCCGAGCACCGCGCCCAGGACCAGCCCATACAGGGCCCCCAGGAGCGCGCCGGACCAGCTGACCGAGTAGCCGGGCAGGTACCACCGCAGGCGGCCCAGGTTCCGGCCGACGTCGACGCCGCCCTGGACCAGCAACAGGGCCGTCGCCAGGAACATGCCCAGCGAGCCCATCATGCCGAACACGATCGCCATCACGCCGCCGCGGAGCCTGGCGATGGACGCGTGAATGAGCATGAGTTCCGGATCGTTCACGGGATCATCGCCTCCGGATCCAACGCTCGCGCGTGCTCCAACCGCCGCAACATGCTCAGACCGTGCCACCGCGTGAAGCGGTTGATCAACCCGGCGAGCACCACGCCGAACCCGAACCCGAAGCCCCCACCGACCACACCACCGGCGAACGCACCGCCCCAGGTCACCGAATAGAAGGGCAGATACATCGACAGCCGGTCGAGCAGCATGCCCGGCACCACGGCCCCCTGCAGCAGCGGCACCACGGTCAGCAGGAAGACCACCGCGCCGCTCACGATCCCGATGGAAGCCCCCAGGGCCACCGCGTCGTACCGCGCGTAGGCCTCGGCCACCAGGGCTTCGATGGCCGGTGCGCCCACCCGGGCGGGGATCGCCCGGTCTCCGGTGGCCCCGCGCGCGTGGGAGCCGTCGGTGGCGACCTCCTCGTGATACTCCTCGTCGACGTTCACCGACCACAGCTCGTAGGTGCCGTCCGCGGCCACGTTGCGGGCGGCATAGATGGCCGTGAGCATCGAGTGGTCCTGGTTGTTGTACCGGTGCTGCCCGTTGCGGCCGATCAGCTGCAGGTTCTCGATGCGGCCCAGCCACCCCTGCAGGGTCGCCAGCGCGTCCTTGTAGCCCTGATCGTAGACGGGGTAGGCCTTCGGCATGCGCACCACGCAGCCGTCGGAGACGTGCTCGGCGGGCACCAGCCCGAGCTGCGCGCACTCCGCGGTGCCCAGGGCGATCAGATCCTCGTCCGCCATCGCCCACAGCGCGTCGCCGATGTTGACGAAGTACTCCAACCCCAGGGCCGTCTTGCCCGGGTCCGGCACCATGTCCGGGCTCCAGTTCTTGAAGTTCTGGATCCGCCCGAGCTTCACCTCGGGCGAGTGGATGTAGATCCAGTTGTCCGGGAACAGATCGGGCTGATCGACGATCAGGACCACGGTCAGGAAGTCCCGGTACCGCAGCCGCTCCCCCGCGTCCAGTACGTCCTGGGGGGGCGGCGGATCCAGCGCGCCCACGAGCTGACGCAGCGGCATCGAGCTGATCACCTCGGGGGTGGGGACGGTGCGCTCGCCGTCGGGGCCCCGCAGCGTCACGCTCACGATGCGCGCTCCGTCGTGGTGCAGGCCCACGACCTCGGTGTGCAGCGTTGTCGGGACGCCCCGCTCCGCCAGCTGGTCCCGGGCCGACTCCCACATCTGCCCGGGGCCGAGCCTGGGATAGTGGAACTGCTCGATGAGCGAGGTGATCACCTCGCCCCGGCCGGTGCGCTGCCCGAACACGGCGGTGCGCACCGCCTCGACGAGGTTGAGGTTCTTGATGCGCTGCGCCGCCCAGTCCGCCCCGATCTCGGAGCACGGGATCCCCCAGACCTTCTCCGTGTACGTCTCGAAGAAGATCTCGAACAGGCGCCGCCCGAACCGGTTGGTCACCCACTGGTCGAAGGTGCGCTCGTTCCGGATCGGCAGGACCTGGGCCTTCGCGAACGAGAGCCCGCAGCGGGCGGCTTCGATGATGCCGAGCCCGAGCAGCGCGTTCATGGGCTTGAGCGGGTAGTCGAAGAAGATGCCGTTGTAGAAGATCCGCGACATGCGGGGGCGCACCAGGAGCTCGTCGCCCAGGATCTCGTGCCAGAGGTCTTCGACGATCTGCACCTTGGTGAAGAAGCGGTGGCCTCCGATGTCGAAGCGGAACCCCGCATACTGGTCGGTGCGCGCGATCCCGCCCACCAGGGCGTCCTTCTCGTAGACCACGGACGAACGGCCCAGCCGATCCAGCTCCCAGGCCGCGGTCAGCCCCGCGGGGCCGCCGCCGATGATCACGACTGGGTCCATTCTCTCCCCGCCCCCCCGGCGCGCGATCCGGCCCACGCCGTCGCGCGGCTACTATAGACCCGAGGCTGGTGTCGCCGCCGCGTCGCCCGTCCAGCCGGAGCCGACCCTGCGCCTGTGCATGATCACGACGTTCTTCCCGCCGCACCACTTCGGGGGGGACGCGATCGCGGTGCAGCAGCTCAGTCGGGGGCTGGCGGCGCGGGGCCACGAGGTCACCGTCATCCACGACGTGGACGCCTTTGCCGCCCTGGCCCCAGGACCGGAGCCCGCCGAGGACATCGAGCCCGCCGGCGTCACCGTGCACCGGCTGCGCTCCCGCCTGGGTGTCCTCGGGCCCGTGTTGACCCACCAGCTCGGGCGGCCGACGGTGCACGCCGCCCGGATCGAGCGCCTGGTGCGGGATGGACGGTTCGACGTCGTGCACTTTCACAACGTGTCGCTCATCGGCGGGCCCGGGATCCTGGGGGTCGGCGGGCCAGGCCCCATCAAGCTGTACACGGCCCACGAGCACTGGCTCGTGTGTCCGACCCACGTGCTGTGGCGGCACGCACGGGAGCTGTGCGACGGCCGCGCCTGTCTTCGCTGCCAGCTCGCCCATCGACGCCCGCCCCAGCTGTGGCGCACGGTCGGCAGGCTCGAGCGGGCCCTGCGACACATCGACGTGTTCCTGGCCCAGTCGGCGTTCTCGGCCCGAAAGCACGCCGAGTTCGGGTTTCGTCACCCGATGACCGTGCTGCCGCCGGGGCTGCCGGATCTGGCCCCTGGACGGCCGCTCCCCCCCGCTCCGCCCGACCCCGGGGCGAAGCCCTACTTCCTCTTCGCGGGACGGCTCGAGCAGATCAAGGGAGCGGACGACGCCATCGCCGCGGTCCGCTCGGTGCCCGAAGCGGAGCTGTGGATCGCCGGGGCGGGCTCCCACGAGCCGCGGCTGCGGGATCTCGCGGGACCGCAGGTGCGCTTTCTGGGGCGGCTGGAGCCCGACGCGCTCGCCCGGGCGACGCGGGGCTGTGTGGCCGTCGTGGTGCCCTCGCGCTGCTTCGAGACCTTCGGGCTGGTGCTGGCCGAGGCGTTTCGCGCTGGCGCCCCGGTGATCGCGCGCCGGCTGGGCCCGTTCCCCGAGCTGGTGGAGCAGGCCCAGGGGGGGCTGCTGTTCGACGACGTCGACGGCCTCGCCAGCGCGATGCGGACGCTCGCCGCAGATCCGGCGCTGCGCGCTCTGCTGGGCGAGCAGGGCAGGGCGGCCTGGGAGGAACGCTGGTCCGAGGACGCTGTCCTGCCGCGTTACCTCGAGATCATCGAGCGGGCCCGCGCCGCCCGGGGCTGACCCGCTACCGCCGCAAGGCCGCCCGCAGCTCCGGAAGCCAGGGCAGCAGCGGGAAGACCCCCGCCGCAGCGCCCACCGCCACGGCGCTGGCCATGATCACGGGATCGCCGTGGGAAGGCATCCACCAAGACCACAGCGCGATGCCCGCGAGGGCCAGCGCCTGCCGCGGAAGCCAGACCCGCACCCAGCTGCCGAGCCCGTAGGCGTGGCCTCGGGCCCCCCACAGGTACAGGGCCAGGAGCGTCGCCTCGCCGCCCACCATCGCCCAGGCGCAGCCCAGGGGTCCGAACACCAGGGTCGCCGCGATCGCGGCGGTCACCGTCACCGCGGATCCCAGCATGGACAGCCTCGCCTCCAGGCCCGGGCGGGAGGCCCACACCACGTTCCGATACAGGCCACTAAGCGCGGTGAGGGGGATCCTCCAGACGAGGACGACCATGAAGGTCGCCGCCGCCCGATAGGGCTCGCCAAAGAGCGTGCCCAGGAAGGCATCCGCGGAGCCCGCCAGGGTCAGGGTGGCAGCCAGCCCCAGGGACACCGCCGCTCGGACCGCGACGCCTTGCAGGGCTCCCAGCCCCGCTTCGTTGCCGGCGGGGACCATGCGGGCCACCGAGGGGAACAGGGCATGGTGCGCCATGACACCCACGGAGACCGCGAACAGCGGAAGGCGAAGGGCGACCCCGTACAGACCCACGACCGCCAGCGGCGCGAACAGGCCCAGAATGAAGACGTCCACGACGTAAAGAGCCCCCCGGGAGACCCGGCCGAGGGTGACGGGCACGGTCGTGGCCACCCACACCTTGAGCGCGCGCCAGCGGGGTCGGCGGATCCGCCCGAAGATCCGGCTGTAGGCCGTCAGGAGCACCGCCGCCCGCACACACTCGCCGGCCAGCCACAGGGCCGGCGCCAGCTGAACGTCGTCCGCGGATCGGATCCAGCCGAACACGGCGATTGTCCAGGTGACCTGCCCCAGCACCGAGGCGACGGCCAGCAGATCCATGCGCTCCCGGCCCAGGAACGCGAACCGAAGCGTCAAGGGGGTCACCAGGGAGGCCAGCGCGAACCCCGCCGCCACGGCCAGGGCCGGCGCCTCATGATCAAAGGACGGCGCAAACACAGCGAGGACGAGCAACCCGCCCGCGAGGGAGCCCCAGCCCAGGATGAGGGCGACCCCGGCGATCCGGCCGACGCCGGCCGTGGTGCGCGCCACCTGCCGCGCCGCGACGATCTCGATCCCGCCCACGGAGATGAGGGAGAGCAGGGCAAAGACCGAGAGCCCGAACTCCACCATGCCCATGGGGCCGGGACCCAGGGTCCGCGTCAGGTGCACCAGGGCCACGAACGTCAGCCCCCGGCCGACCACCTCGGACAGGGTCAACCAGCCCACGTTCGACAGAATGGTCCTCGGGCTCGAGCCCCTCCCCGGCATCGTCAGAGTCTCGCACCATCCGTCCGCGATATCGTGTCGCCCATGGAAATCGTCTGTCCCCGGTGCAGGGGGTCCCTCAACGCCGAGCCGGACTCGCTGCACTGTGCGCCCTGCAGCGCCTCGTACCCCATCGTGGCCGGGATCCCGGACCTGCGGCTGTCCCCGGATCCGCTGATCGAGATCGCCGAGGACCGGGAAAAGGCGCTTGTCCTGAGTCGGGAAGCCGAAGGCCGGAGTCTCGCCGAGCTCGTCTCCTTCTACTTTTCGATCACCCCCGAGGTTCCGCCGGACCTGGCGCGGGCGTTCACGGCGGCCAAGACCGTGCTGGGACCGGCGCGGGCCGCGGACCGTCTGGACGCCTGGGCACACAGGGTGCGGCTCCCCGGGCAGCGGGTCCTCGATCTCGGTTGCGGAGCGGGGGCATGGCTCCCAGAGCTCACCGGGCGCTTCAGGTTTGTCACCGGGGTCGACGTGGCGCTCCGCTGGCTCGTCGTCGCCCGAAAGGCCCTCGAACAGGTGGGGCGCAGCGCGCAGCTGATCTGTGCCAACGCGGAGCACCTGCCGCTGGGGCCCCAGGTCGCCGACGCGGTGGTGGCGGCCAACGTCATCGAGCACGTGGCGCATCCCAGCGTGGCCCTCGACGAGATCTTCCGGATCCTCGACAAGGACGGCGTCGCCCTGCTGAGCTCACCGAACCGCCTCAGCGTGCTGCCCGAGCCCCACGTCGGGATCCCTGCGCTGGGGTGGCTGCCGCGGCACACCGCCGACGAGCTCGTGCGGCGGATCCGGGGCGTTCCCTACGGAGGGATCCAGCTCCAGACGTGGCCCGGTCTGATGGACATCGTCAGCGCTGCGGGCTTTCGCCTCGTCCGGGTGCGTCCCGCGGCGATCGGCGCCCGGGAGCGAGCCACCCTGGGACGGGCGGGGCAGCTCGGGGCGGCGGGCTACGAGTTCGTGCGAACCCGCGTCCCCGGGGGGCGCCACGCCCTGAAGCTTCTTGGTCCACTGCTCGAGGTAGATGCGTTCAAGGGTCCGAATCGAGAGCGGATCCCGGTCGGACGTGCAGCCGCCTCATAGTTCTCAGTCCACCTCCGCCAGGGGCACCCGTCGGCCCTCGGCGGCGGATCGGTAGGCGGCCTGCACCACCCGCACGATGTCCCGGGCGCGCCGCCCTGCCCCCGGCGGCTCTGCCCCGCGCCCCACCTGCTCGAAGATCCGCTGCACGTGCAGCCCGGTGGCATGAGCCAGGGTGGAGGTGGGGTTGCGCGCGATGACCGCTCGCTCCGAGGCCCGCTCGACCCAGGCCTGCCCGCCCCCGGCGAGGTCCAGGCGCAGGCGGGGGCGCCGGGAGCGCGCGTCCAGACCGACCTCGATCGAAGCCCGTCCACCCATGGAGGCACGCAGACTTGCCTCAACACAGTCAAAGCGTAGCTCGAGGTATTTGTGTGCGCCCCTGCAAAGCCGGTCGAGCACGATGTGGCCCGCCCGGCCGCCGCTGAAGAAGAGGGTGACCAGATCCACCGGGTCCCCCACGACGCCGTCGGGGCGGGGCATGGCCGCGAGGACCGCGCTCGGGACCTCTCCGAACGCCTGGACCAGCAGGTCCACCGCGTGGGTGCCGAACTCCGCCATCGTCTGGCCCTGGTTCCTCCATCCACCTCCCGGCGGATCCACCAGGGTCTGCCACACCTGGGCGAAGAGCAGTCGGCCGTGCTCCCCGCTGGCCACCGCCCGCAGTGACTCGGCCACGATGGGCATGCTCGGCATCTCGTGGTTGACGGCCACCGTCCTCCCCGCGCGGGTCGCCGCGGCGAGGATCTGATCGACCTCCGCCAGGGTGGGGGCGAACGGCTTCTCGCACACCACGTGCCGTCCCGCTTCGAGGGCCTGGATGGCGAGCCGGGCGTGCGTGTCCGGAGGCGTCGCGATCACGATCCAGTCGATGCTGCGGTGATCTTCGAGCAGATGTTCGAGTTCTTGATGAACTGCCATGGACGGCGCCAGGCGGGCCATCCGGCCCACCGCGGTGGGGTCTGGATCCGCCCCCGCCACGAGCTCCACCCCGGGCAGCTCCCTCAGGGCAGGGATCCAGATGGAGCCAGCCGCAGCCCCCAGTCCCACCAGGCCGACCTTGATCACGGGGTCACCGATCCCGCTGGGGGCGCCACGCCCCGCTGCCGACCACGGCGCGCGCGAACGACGGTGGGTGGTAGGTCACGCTGGGCCACATGTACGCCTCGTTCGTGCACCAGCACTCCCGGGCCGCGATGCGCGCCCGAAGCGCCTGGGCGCGCTCCGAGCCCCAGATGGTGCGAAAGCCGTGCTCGCGCAGGTTGCCGACGGGCGGGTGCTGCTCACACAGCCCTACGTCGCCGTTGGCGTGCACGACGCCGCTGAGGAGCCCGGCCTTGCAGGGGATCACCTGGCGCTTGTGTTGCAGCGTCTGGACCCGCGCCCACTGCAGGAGCGGCTCCACGAGGCCCCCGAATCGCCCCTCCTCTCGAGGCGCCCACAACCGTTGCACCTCGACCCACAAGCTCTGGTGCAGATCGGCGCGGGGCTCCACCAGCCCCGGGTCCTTCCGGTCCCCCCGAATGGACGCCACGTGGTGGTGATCCATCCTCGGGCAACGGTCGAACAGGAAGTGGCTTAGCAGCCGCAATTCTTCGAGATTCTCCGACGTGCTGACCGAGGTCGCGTGCACCCGGATCCTCGGGTCCTGCTGCTGCAGCGCCGCGGCGACGTCGTAGCTCTGCATGGCCCTGTCGAACGACTCGGCGTGGCCGCGGATCCGGTCGTGGTACGCGGCGGTGCCGTCCAGGGACAGCTCCAGGGCGAAGATCTGCAGCTCGGGGCAGTCGGCCATCACCTGGCGCACCACGCGCTCCAGGCGGTCCGGGAAGAAGCCCGACGTGGGCACATAGACCTGTTTGACGCCGTTGTTCTTCACGAACATCGTCACGACCTCGGCGAGGTCCTTTCGGATGAACGGCTCGCCGCCGGACAGGTTGATGTTCTCGATCCGACCCAGGTCCTGCGACAGCACCTCCAGCTCGGCGAACGTGAGGTCGTCTCGCTGGTTCAGGCTCTGCCAGTAAAAGCAGTGGTCGCAGGTCAGGTTGCAGATGCTGTTCACGAACAGGGTGATGAACGGCGGAGTCCGCATCGGGCCGATCCCCTGCGCGAGGATCGACAGCCGCAGGTGGCGCCGGGCCCGGGTCAGGGGCCCGGGGAGCACGGAGGACTTGCCCATGTCCGGAGGGTAGCCGGGACGGGGAAGGTTGGTGCCGGAGGTGGGACTCGAACCCACATGCCCTTGCGGACAACGGATTTTGAATCCGTCGCGTCTGCCGATTCCGCCACTCCGGCGCCGGCCAGAGTCTAGGGGAGGATGCGGCAGCCGTCGTGGGTGACCCGCTGCAAGATGTCCAGCGGATCCTTGGCGGCGGGGACCAGCGTGACGAACGAGAACAGCGGGGGCTGCGCGCCGTCCACCACCACGAGCAGCGTGGCCGTGTCCCGCACCACGACGTACAGCCCCTCCTGGAGGCCATCACCGTCGAGATCCGCAGCGAGGGTGGCCGGCGGGTCCAGCCCCATCCAGCGCGGCAACCCCGGCGCCCCGCGCGGCCCCGCCGAGTCGTCGTCGTCGCCGGAGTCGTCGTCGTCGCCGGAGTCGTCGTCGTCGCCCAAGGCCGCGGTGATCGCCGGCCCTGGGGCGGGGCACGCCGCGCTGGCGGGGGGTGCCACCTCGACGTCATCGATCCCCCACGCGGCTGCCGCCCGCCGCTCGATCACATACACGCCGCCCGACTCGGCCCGGACCCAGGGATCGCAGTCTCTCCACCACCCCGACAGGAGCCATGTGAACGGTGCGTCCTGGGCGCAGTCGAGGGGCAGCCACGGAGGCAACATGGCGGTCTCGGGCGTCCGGGCGCCGACGGCTGCGAGCTCGACGTCGATGCGCGGATCCATCTCCTGTCCACGAACGGTGACGAACAGCTGGACGGATCCCGGGTCCAGGTCCGCCGGGATGGTCACCTCGGAGCCCGCGTCCGCCAGACGGTGGCTCTGCAGGACCCGGTCACCGATCCGCCAGACGAGGTCGGCCCGGCGCGGCAAGGGCTCGGGCAGCACCACCGCCAGGGACACGAGCCCGTCGCGCTCGATGGGAGGCGCGGATCCGGTGGCGCTCCGCAGGGCCGACCGGGTCTCCACCAGGTTGGGCACGAGGCGGCCGTCGCGACGTCCCCAGGGGGTCGGACCCAGACGGCGAATGGCGAGGTCCCCGGTGTGCAGCGCCCGCCGCCAGGCGTGCCGGCCGCCCTCGGTGCCTCCGTAGCGCGTGCCGATATCCATCAGGGTCGAAGCGCTGGCCTCCGCCCCCGCCTCCCCCAGGGCCGCGGCGGACTCCCGCTCCCGCGCCTCCAGGGCCCGCGGGTGGTCGGGGAAGGACGCCCGAAGGTCCAGCCAGCCCTGCGCCGTGTTCTGCGACTCGGCGCGGGCCCACACCTGGGAGTGCAGCGAATCGCGCACCGCAGACCCCTCAGCGTGTCCCGGATAGCGGCTCAACCAGCCGCTGAGGGACTCGAGCGTGCCTTCTGCGCGGGCCTGGATCAGACCCTGGTCACCGGCCGCCTGCTCGGCCTCCCGCGACGCGGGCGTGCCTCCGTACCCGTCCGCCACGGCCCGGAACGCCTCCTCCGAGGGGGCGCGCAGCGCCGCGTAGTACATGAGGCTGGCCTCCAGCTCGAAGGCGGCCGCGGACCGTGGAGACGTCGCGCTGAACTCCTTCCGCCAGGCCCGCACGGCGTCCAGGGTGGGATCGTCGGCGGTGGCCTCCCACGCCGCCTCCGCGAGCAGCGCCGTCACCGCGGCCCGGCGCCGGTCTTCGGTGTTGTGGTCGAGCCACTTGCGGGCGAGGCTCTCGGCGTCCCCGGGCTTGCCGGACTCGATCATCTTCTCGATGCGGTCCATGGGCTGCTCCGCCGCGGCCGGGCCGGGGATCCCCACCACGAACAGCAGCGCCGCCAGGATCAACCCGGTCGGCCTGCTGCGCTGGTGTCTCCACATCGTCACGGTTCCGTAAATCGCTCCGCCCCTGGAAGGGCACTGGCCGGCAGGGGTTGTTATCTTGAACCGCTCATGAGCCCACCCGCCAGCCTTCCACGCGAGGTTCTATCGACCCTCGCCGCTGTCCGACGTCGTCGTCGCGCCCTCGCGACGCTCCAGGCCGTGTCCTGGACGCTGGCCGCGTTGTGCGTCGGCGCCGGGCTGCTGGTCTTGTTTCCGGCCGGCGGGCCGGCCCCCGCCTGGGCCCGGGTGGTGGCCCGCCTGTGGATCGTCGCGGCCCTGCTGGCCCCGTTCCTCGGCCTCGTGGTGCCCGTGTGGCGCCGCACCGGCTCGTGGCTGTCCGTGGCCCGGGCCGTCGATGACCGTGTGCCCGAGACGGAGCACCGGCTGCTGACCGCGGTGGATCTCGCCGGAGCGTTGGATGCGCGCGCGTTGCCCGCCGATCCCGAGACCCAGAGGCTCGCTCGGGCCCAGATCGCCTCGGCCCTGCAGGCCGCATCCCGGGTGGTTCCGGAGCAGATCCTGCCCGTGACTGGCCTTCCCGGGAGCACGCTCGTGGGCCCGGCCCTCGCGACCGTCCTGATCTGCGCCCTGATCCTGTCCCCGGACCTGCTCGATCCTGCCCTGGCGGCCCTCTTCGGTCCCGCGCCCGAATCGGCGGCCGTCGCAGACGCGGCCGACTCCGGCGAGCTGCCGGTGACCCTGACCCTGCGCAACCTGACCATCCGCCTCGTCCCTCCTGCGTACAGCGGGCGGGACGAGCTCCTGTTGGAGGGCACCACCGGCGACTTCCAGGCGCTCCCCGGGACCCGGGTGTTCCTCGACGCGGACACCTCGGACCGGGGCAAGGACGCCATCGTCCTGCTCGACGGGCGCGCCGATCCCTTCGCGGGCACGCTCGACGGCGAGCATCTCACGGTCGAGTTCGTGACCGGGAACGGCGAGAGCTATCGGGTCGAGACCGGCCGCGGGCTCGGCCGGGACCCCTTGCGCTCCCGGACATTCTTCATCGAACGGCTGCCCGATCACTCCCCGGAGCTCGAGGTCCTCGCCCCCGGGGGCCAGCTGACCCTGAACGCGGACGAGACGGTTCCGCTGCAGGTCCGGACCGACGACGACTTCGGCCTGTCCAGGCTGGAGCGGGTGATCCTGCGCGGGTCCGAGGAGCTGATGCGCCAGCCCATCGCCGACGTGACCGGCACGGCGTCCCACGAGGAGCTGATCCGGTGGGGACCGGCCGATCTCGCAGGAAAGGGCGGCGAGATCTCCATCGTGGTGGAGGCCTGGGACAACGACACCGTCAACGGCCCGAAGGTCACCCGGTCCCGTCCGGTCTCGGTATACGTGCCCACGGCCCGGGACCTGCACCGCAAGGTCCTGCAGCTCAAGGAGCAGCTCAGCACCACCGCCCTGGATGTGCTCGCCGACCTGCTCGTCGTCAACGCCCAGGGCACGTCGCTGGACGACCGGGACGCCATCCTGCAGGCCCACGACCGCCAGCAGGTCCTGGCCCAGGAGTTCCTCAAGGTGGCGCAGACCCTGCTCCTGGCCATGGCCGCCGACGACCTCGAGACGGGCCAGACCTGGGCGGGGGTGCAGCAGCTGGTCTCCAACTTCGATGCGCGCTGGAGCACCGTCGTGGAGCTCATCGAGACCCGGTTCCGGAGCCTCGAGCCGGGCCGGGTGCACAGGGTCGCGGTGATGGAGCTCGTCACGGGGCGCGACAGCGCCATCGGCGAGCTGGAGCGCATCATCCTGGACCTGGGGTCCTTCATCGATCTGCACCGGGGCGACGACATCCGGGCCGAGCTGGCGGACCTCGGAAACGAGTTCGCCCAGATGCAGGAGCTGCTCCGGCGGGCGCAGGACGGAGAGATCGTCGACGACGACCTGGCGCGGCAGATGGACGCCCTGCAGGAGCGGATGAAGGACCTCGCCCGAAAGCTCGCCGAGCGATCCAGCGGGCCCGACGACGGCTTCGTGAACCAGATGCCCAGCGAGCTGAGCAAGGACGCCATGGCCGAGGTCCGGGAGCTCATGGCGCAGGGCAAGTTCGACGAAGCGATGGAGAAGCTGCGGCAGATGGACGAGGCGCTCTCCAAGATGGAGGAGCAGCTCGAGTCGGAGACCGATCAGATGGCCGGCGCCCAGGCCGCGGCCGAGATCGACGCCGAGCTGACCGAGGCCATCGAGCAGGCCCGGGAGCTGGAGCGCCAGCAGGAGCAGGTGCTGGACCAGATGGGCGAGCTGGCGAAGCAGTTCGGCGACGAGGGCATGAACGAAGAGGAGCGGGCCGCGCTCCTGGAGGACATGGGCCGGCTGCGGGAGCAGATCGATGCCCTGCAGGATCCCGATGCGGACCCGTTCGTGCGCCCGGGCGTGCGCCGGACCGCCTGGCGCGCGTCCCAGGAGGTCCAGCAGATGTCGGAGAGCTTCGACGAGCAGCGCCTCGACGACGCCGCCGCCCACGGCCGCGAGACCCAGGATCTGCTGCAGGAGGCGGCCACCGACCTCGGAGCGGAGGCCAGGGACAACCCCGAGGGCCGCCCCGCGCGGGACGCCGCCCGCGCCGCGTCCCAGCTCGCGGGCTCCATCGCGGAGCGGCTGGAGCAGGCGCAGGGGCGCCGACGAGCCCAGCAGCGCCAGGCTCAGGGGGCAGGGCAACAGGCCGCGCAGCAGCAGGGCCAGGTGGCCCAGGGGGTCGGCGATCTGGGGCAGAAGATCGAACAGATGGGCGGATCGGCCTTCAACCCGGCCCGGGGCCGGGAGAACCTCAAGAACGCCGAAGATCTGATGCGTCGAGCGCAGGGACGGGCCAGCAGCGGGGACCCGGGTCGGGCCCAGTCCGCGGGCAAGGACGGCCTGTCCCAACTGCAGCAGTTCCGCCAGTCGATGGAGGGGGCCCGCCAGTCGCTTCGCGAAGGTGGCAAGCCGGGCGGCAAGAAGATGGCCGGCGGACAGGGATCCAACGGACCGCCGCAGCCCGACACCTCCGCGAACGGCAACGCCGAGACCGGCGCCCCCGTCGAGCTGACCGATCCCGACGAGTTCGTGGGCCCCGAGGCCTACCGCGCGCTGCTCCAGGAGGGCGCCCAGGGGGACACCCCGGATCGGTACAAGCCCTTGAACGGGACCTACTACGAGGAACTGGTGCGATGAGGCGGATCCTCCTGATCGCGCTGCTGTCGTTGAGCGTGGGGACCGCGCACGCCGCCGGGGAGCCCCGGGGCCGCGAGGTCGTCCGACTGCTCGACGCCACGCGCATGGCCGCCGCCGAGGCGATGCTGGCCAAGGTCCCCGACGACGACGAGTGGAAGCCCCTGGCCACCGCGCTGCTGCTGTTTCACCAGGGGGACTACCCGGGGGCGGAGGCCGCGCTGCCCGTCCCTGGCTCCCACGAGGAAGAAGAGCTGGCCTGGCTGCGCCCCCGGATCGCCGCCGCCAGCTTCGCCACCGCAGGCTTCGTCGAGCGCCGCGAGCAGAACTTCCTGTACCGATTCCCGGCCGGACCGGAGTCGATCCTCGTGGACTACGCGATCGACGCGCTGGAGGGCCAGCGGGCAGCCATGGCGCGGGTCCTGGGGGTCGCCCCGGAGCGACCCGTGGTCATCGAGTTCTTCGGACGCCTGCCGGACTTCGTGGCCGCGTCGGGGCTCCCCGCGGAGTGGGTCGAGACGACGAACACGGTCGCGATCTGCAAGTGGGACCGGATGCTGGTGCTGTCTCCGATGCACATGCGCCGCGGATACCCGTGGAAGGACACCATCGCGCACGAGTACGTGCACCTGATCGTGTCCCGGGCGAGCGGCAACGAGGCGCCGGTGTGGTTCCAGGAGGGCTCGGCCAAGGTCATGGAGTCCTGGTGGCGCAAGGGGCCGCGGCCCGGCGATTTCGAGCTCGACCCGTACTCCGAGTCGATGCTCGCCACGGCGAAGAAGGACAAGAGCCTGATCCCGTTCGAGAGCATGCATCCCTCGATGGCCGCGCTGCCCAGCTCCGACGCCGCGGGCCTCGCGTTCGCCGAGGTCGCCACCGCCATCGACTTCATCCTCGGGGAGGTGGGCGAGCCCGGCTACCGCAGGGTGGTGGAGCAGACCGCGCTGCACGGGGACGTCATGCGCGCCATCGACGAGGTGATGGGGCTGCATGGCGGCGGATTCGAGAAGCGCTGGCGTCGGTGGCTGGACGCCCAGCCCCATCAGGTCCGCGCCAACGTCGCCAGCATCGCCCAGACCCTGGAGTCCGGGGCCGGCGGCGAGACCGACCCCGAGGGCACCGAGCTCGATCCCGTGCTGCTGGCCCACCGGGCCATGCAGGACTTCACCCGCCTGGGGGATCTGCTGCGCACCCGCGGGCACCTGGAGGCGGCGCTCGTCGAGTACAACAAGGCCGCTGGCGCCCAGACCCTGCACAGCCCCGCCCTGGCAAACAAGCAGGCGCGCACCCTGCAGGCCCTGGGCAGGGCAGACTTCGCCCGCGATCTGCTGAAAGGGAGCGTGGACCTCTATCCTGAGTTCACGCCCACCGTGACCCTGCTCGCGGAGCTCGCGTGGGAGGGCGGCGACGCAAAGGAAGCCGAGATCCGCGCGTGGCAGGCGATCGGCCTCAACCCCTTCGACCCGGGCCCCCACGTCATCCTCGCGCAGATCTACGCCGCCTCGGAGCGCGCCACGGAGGCGCAGCGCGAGAACAAGGTGATCGAGCTGCTGACCAACCGCGGCTGGTAGGCCGCACCCGCTGGAGCTGTCCGTGACCGAGACCGAGACCCCTTCCTCTGCCGAACTCCCCGCCGCGGCGGACGACCACCAGGACGCCGCCCCCGCGGAGCAGGCCCCCGTGCGCGCCGAGGACGTCGCCGACCTCGCGGCCCGCCTGCGGTCCGAGCTGGGTCGCCGGATCGTCGGCCAGGACAACGTGGTCGAGCTCCTCCTGATCGCCCTGCTGGCCCGGGGCCACGGCCTGTTCCAGGGCGTTCCGGGCCTGGCCAAGACCCTGCTCATCCGCTCCCTCGCGGAGGCCACCCACTGCAGCTTCTCGCGCATCCAGTTCACGCCGGACCTGATGCCGTCGGACATCACGGGCACCGAGATCCTCGAAGAGGACCGCACCACCGGCCGCCGCACGACGCGCTTCTTGAAGGGCCCGCTGTTCGCGAACCTCGTGCTGGCCGACGAGATCAACCGCACGCCCCCGAAGACCCAGGCTGCGCTGCTGCAGGCCATGCAGGAGCAGAAGGTGTCCGCAGCGGGGCAGACCTTCGACCTGCCGCCGCCCTTCCTCGTGTTCGCGACCCAGAACCCCGTGGAGCAGGAGGGCACCTACCCGCTGCCAGAGGCCCAGCTGGATCGCTTCATGTTCCTCGTGGAGGTGGACTACCCCTCCGCCGCCGAGGAACTCGAGATCGTCGAACGCACCACCTCCAACGAGCCCGCGCCCCTCGTCGCCCAGGTCACCCCCGAAGAGCTGGTCGCCCTTCAGAACGCAGTGCGCCAGGTCCCCGCGGGGCCGGAGTCGGTCAAGCTCGCCGTAGCCCTCGTCCGGGCGACGCGGCCCGGGCCCGACGCGCCCGACTTCGTCAACGACTTCGTCGAGTGGGGGGCAGGACCGCGGGCCAGCCAGCACCTGGTGCTGGGGGCGAAGGCGAGAGCGCTGCTGCGCGGCGACACGGCGGTGACGCGGGCGGACATCAAGGCCCTGGCCCACCCCGTCCTGGCCCACCGGGTGCTGCTCAACTTCCGCGCGGAGTCCGAGGGCGTGCGCCCAGGGGACGTGATCGCCCGGCTGCTGAGCAGCGTCGATCCGGAGGCGCCGCTGTAGGGATGCCTGCGACCGCCTCCGCGCTGCACCCGGACCTGCTCGAGCGGGTCAAGGGCCTGGTCGCCCGGGCACGCTCCCTCGCCATCGGGGGACGGCACGGCGTCCATCGCTCACGCCTGCTCGGCGGCGGCTCGGAGTTCAGCGAATACAAGGCCTACGAGCCCGGCGACGACCTCCGGTTCCTGGATTGGAAGGTCCTCGCCCGCTCGGAGAAGTACGTCGTCCGGCAGTTTCAGTCCGACCGCAGCCAGGACGTCCAGGTGGTCCTGGACCGGACCGGATCGATGGCCTTCGGGACCACCGGGGGGCGCGCCCCGGGTCCTTGGGGGCCCTGGCCGGCGACCAAGTGGGAGGCCGCCTCCACCCTCGCGCTGGCCCTGTCCTTCGTCTATCTCAAGCAAGGGGACCGGGTGGGGCTGTGGACCCTCGAGCCGGGCACCGGAGAGCGCTCTTTGAGCCTGCTCGGTCGGCGCGTGGTCCCGGGCCGGATCCCCCTTCGAGGCGGCCAGCGGCACTTGATCGAGCTCGCCGCCCGGGTCACCGCCGCCGGGCCGAGCGGGGAGGGGAGCCTCGCCAGCACCTTGAACCAGGTAGTGGCCGCGGGGCGGCGGTCCACCATCATCGTGATCTCGGACCTGCTGACCCCCGAAGGGGAAGACTGGGTCGCGCCCCTGGCGGTGCACGCGGCCCGGGGTCGCGAGGTGCAGGTGCTGCACGTGGTCGATCCCGCGGAGCTGGCCTTCCCGTGGGAGGAGCCGACGCTGTTCGTGGACATGGAGGGGTCTGACGAGCTGTCTGCCAACCCCCGCGAGCTCGCCCGAAGCTACCGGGAGGAGTTCGACGCCTTCCTCGAGGCGTCTCGCGTGAGCTGCGTGAGTCACGGGCTCCGGTACCAGCGGATCAACACCGCGGAGGCCCTCGAAGACGTCGTGGTGCCGTTCCTGCGCAGCCGCCCAGGTCGCCATGGGCGTTGACCTCGCGGCCCCCGCCATGCTGGCGGCCCTCACGGTGCTCGCGGTCCCGGTGATCGCCCACCTCACGGGCTACCAGGAGGTGCGAAAGGTCTTCTTCCCGACCCTGCGATTCCTGCGCGCGTCCCAGCAGAAGGTCCGGCGCCGCACGCGACTCGAATCGTTGTTGCTCCTGCTCGCCCGGATGCTCGCCCTGGCGGCGCTGGTGCTGCTCTTTGCCCGCCCCACGCTGACCTGGACCGCGTCCGCCCTCGCTGGCGCGGATCCCTCCCGCCCCTCGGTGGTCCTGCTGGACACGTCGGCCTCGATGCACGCGCGCCTCGGGGACGGCATGGTCTTCGATGAGGCCCGGGAGCGAGCCCGGGAGCTGATCCGAACCCTGTCTGCGGGCACGCCGGCCGCCGTCATCGCCTTTGACCGCACCACGACGGTGCTGGGCCCTGGACTCACGGAGACTCACGAGCAGCTCGTGGAGGCCCTCGGGGATCTGCAGGTGGGTGTTCGGGGCACCGACCTGTCCGCCGCCCTGGGGCGCGCCAGGAGCCTGCTGCGCGACGAGGGGATCGGCGCCGCGAACATCTTCGTGCTGACCGATGGGACGGGGGACCTGCCCGCGGGGCTCGCCGAGACCTGGCCCGCCGACGTCACCGTGCACTACCACGATCTGCTCGGGCGCCAGATCTCGAACCGGTTCCCCGACGAGGCGAAGGTGGAGAGCGGGTCGGGCCGCGGAGAGGGGCTCAAGGTCGAGGCGACGATCCGCGCCACGGGGGACCTGCCCAAGGGGTCGCTGCCCGTCACCCTGACCCTGTCCGAGGGGGTCGAGGTCGTGGGGGACGTCACCTTCGAGGGACGCCCCGAGGCGAAGCGCACCTTCTCCCTCGCGCTTCCCCCCAGCGGCACGCTGAGCGCGACCCTCACGCTGCCCCGCGACGACCTGCCCATCGACGATGCGCTGTCCTTCACCCTGGCGGGTGAGACGGATCTGGAGGTCCTGCTGGTCAGCGGCGACGGCGGGAACCACCCCCGGGACGACGAGGTGTACTACCTGTCCCGGGCGCTGCAGCCGGGCGCGGGGTCGTTGTCCCGCGTGCGCCCGCGGGTCGTGTCAGCCGAGGAACTGCGCCGCATCGACGGCGGCCGCGGGGACGTGGTGGTGCTCGCCAACGTCGCCGATCCGGGGCCCCTCGCCCAGGAGCTGCAGGCCTTCGTGGAGCGCGGCGGCGGGCTCCTGATCAGCGTCGGTCCCCGGGTGGATCCCGACCGCTACAACGAGGTGCTGGGGGGGCTGCTGCCCTCGCTGCTCACCGAGGTCAAGACCCGGGGCGGCGCCACCTTCGAGAGGAGCCCCCTGGGTCTCGCGGTGCCACCCCTGGACCGGGACGCCTTCCGGGTGTTCCGGACCGGCGGCGCCTCGGTGTTCGCCAGCGTGCGCTTCGGCAAGGTCATGGGGGTCGAGCCGCGCCTGCAGGATGGCGCAGACGTGGTGCTCCGCTACTCCGACGCCCTGCCGGCGCTGCTCGAGCGGAAGCTCGGATCGGGGCGGGTGCTGCTGTTCACCTCGTCGCTGGACGATGACTGGACAGACCTTCCGTTGCGGTCCATCTACGTTCCCCTCGTGCACCAGCTCGTGCGATCCCTGTCGGACTCCCTGCTCCTGGACGGAGCGGCCCTCGTCGAGGCGGGCGGAGCCCTGCCCCTGCCGTTGCCTCCGGATCCCCGGGTGGCGGCCTGGGTCGTGGCCCCGGACGGGACCGAGATCCAGCTCGAGACGGGGGCTGCCGACGCCGAGGGCTCCGTGCGCTTCTCCGACACCCGTCAGGTGGGGCACTACAAGCTGTTCTGGGCCGCCGACCGGGGCTCTGCGACCGGCGTGCTGCGCACGGTGTTCTCGGTGCGTGTGCCCCTGGAGGAATCGGCCGCCCGCCAGCTGGACCGGGGGGACCTCCTCGCGTCCGTGCCTGGGCTCGTCCACCACACCGGCACCCGGGATGCAGCGTCCAATGACGAGGAGGCCGTCGTCGTGCGCCGCTCCTCGCTCGGTCCGGCGCTCCTGGCCATGCTCGCGCTGATGCTCCTGGGCGAGGGCGTGCTCGCCGGGAGACGCGCGTGAGTCGGCTCACGCGGCGCGCGTTGCTGGCCCGGATCGGCGTCGCGGCGGCGGGGCTGGCGAGCCTGCCCGCGGCGGACGCGCTGGCCCTCGGCGAGGCCCCCGTGGGAGCGGCCCGGCTCGCCATCCCGGGGCTCAAGGATCCACGACCGGGGGCCCTGAAGGCCGTGCTCATGGAGGTCGGCGAGAACAGCTCGGTGGACCCCCTGCTGGAGGTGCCGCACGTCGCCCCGGAGAGCCAGGATCTGTTCGCGTGGCCCTTCGTCGCCCTCATCGGCGACGCCGGCTTCGACCCGCTGTCCGAGGACGCGGTGGCGAACCTGCGGCTGTACCTGCGCGAGGGCGGCTTCCTCTTCATCGACGACGCCACCGGCGTGCGCGACTCGGCCTTTGACGCCTCGGTGCGTCGGGACCTCGCCCGGATCCTGCCGGGATCCGAGCTGACCCGGATCGGGCGGGAGCACGCGATCTACCGCTCCTTCTTCCTGATGCGGGGGGCGGTCGGCCGGATCGCCGTGCGTCCCTACCTCGAGGGGCTGTGGGTCGGTGACATCACCCCCGTGCTGTATTCGTCCAACGACCTGTCCGGGGCCTGGCTCAAGGGGGCCGATGGCAGGTACGCGCTGGAGGTGATCCCAGGCGGCGAGGCGCAGCGCAAGGAGGCCCGCAAGCTCGGCATCAACCTGGTCCTGTTCGGCCTCACGTCGAACTACAAGCGGGACGCGGTGCACGTGCGCGAGCTGCTCAAGCGCATGCGCCGCCAGGGTGGGTACGAGCAATGAGCGGTCCAAGCACCCAGATCGCCTTCGCCTGGGAGCCCCTGCTTCCCGACGCCTGGCTGCTCGCCGCGGCGGGGATGGGCGTGCTGGTGCTGGCGCTGGCGTGGCGGAGCTCCAGGGGCCTTCGGATCCGGCGGCGCCTCACGCTCCTCGGGCTGCGGGCCCTCGCGCTGGCGCTGATGGGGGTCGTGGTAGCAGGGCCGACCCAGGTGACCACCACGGGCCGGCTGACCCGGGATCCGTTCGTGGTCCTGATCGACGCGTCTCGCTCCATGCGGGTGGAGGATCTCGGCGGTCGGTCCCGGGCCGCGGTCGTCGGTGAGTGGCTGCAGGCCCACAGCGCCGACTTCGCCGAGCTCTCACAGAAGGTGGATGTGCGCTACGTCCTGTTCGGCGACGGGCTGCAGCCCTGGTCCACAGGCGACGGATCCGGCGACGGCCCCACCGACGAACGACGGGATCCTCCCAAGGACGCGGCCGCCAGCGGCGGAGGCGGACCCGGCAGCGGCGCCCCCACTCCGTCGGACTGGTCGGACACGGACCTCGGGGCCGCGTTGTTCGGCCTGCCCGACGTGTTGGGAGGCGCCCGACCTGCGGGGGTGCTGCTCGTCTCCGATGGCGCCGACCGCAGCGCGCTGCGCCGCGCCCTCACCGCAGGGGGCACAGACGCGGCCGAGCAGCTCCTCGGTGGCGTCAACTACCCGGTCAGCACCTGGACCGTGGGGGATGTGCTGGGGGCCCGCGATCTCGCCGTCCGCACCGTGGACGCGCCGCCCTTCGGCTTCGTGCGACGCCCCCTGAGCCTGACTGCCCACGTCGTCAACCGCGGCCTCGACGGCGCCACGGTGCTCGCGACGCTGCGCAGTGACGGGGAGGTGGTGGACAGTGAGCAGCTCGTGGTGGGCACGGACGAGACAGTCGAGGTCACCTTCGAGGTCAAGCCCGACACCATCGGCTACCACACCTACGAGGTGGCGGTGCCGGTGCCCCCGGGCGACACCATCCCGGGCAACAACGCCCTGGAGTTCACGGTCAAGGTGGTGCGGGATCGCACGAGGATCCTGCAGGTCACGTCCCGCCCCTCCTGGGACGTCAAGTTCCTGCGCCGGCTCCTCAAGACCGACCCGAACATCGATCTGGTGTCCTTCTTCATCCTGCGCACCCACGACTACGGCCCCCTCCTGAACGAGGACCTGTCCCTCATCCAGTTCCCGTTCAAGGAGCTCTTCGGTCAGGATCTGCAGGGCTTCGACCTGGTGATCTTCCAGAACTTCTGGTTCGGGAGCTTCTCCAACATCCCCGACCGTCTCTTCCTCGACAACATCCGCCAGTACGTGCTCGACGGCGGCGCGTTCGTCATGGTGGGCGGCGATGCGTCGTTCGGGCAGGCCGACTACGGGCGCTCGGCCCTCGCTGAGATCATGCCCGCGGAGATGCTGAAGGAGCCCACCACGGCGCACAGCTTCAAGGCCCAGCTCACCGAGGCCGGGCTCCGGCACCCCCTCACCCGGCTCGACCGCGAGTCCACGCAGAACGGCGCCCGCTGGCAGGCGCTGCCCCCGCTGCAGGGCCTCAATCCCCTGGGCAGCCTCGCCGAGGGGGGCGTGGCCCTGGTGGAGGACGGACAGGGCCACCTGGTCACCGCGGTGCGCAGCGTCGGCAAGGGTCGGACCATGGCCGTGGCCACCGACACCACCTGGAACTGGGCCCTGGCTGGTACGAGCGGCCCCGGCGCTGGACAGGACCACGCCGTGTTCTGGCGCAACGCGGTGCGCTGGCTGGTCAAGGACGCCGAAGAGAAGCAGGTCCAGATCCTGACGAACCGGGAGAACTACCGCCTGGGGGACACGATTCACGCCCAGATCCGGGTGCTCACGGACGACTACGCGCCGCGCGAAGGGGTCGCCGTCGAGGGGAGCGCGCTGCCGATTCGCGGTGGAGAGCCCAGGACGTTCTCGGGCGTCACCGACTCGAGCGGACAGGTGGCCGTCGCGCTGCCCGCGGACGCCGAAGGCACCCTGCGGATCCACGTGCACGTGCCCGCCATCGCCGAGCCGTTCGGGGACAGCGAGGCCCGCGTGTCCGTCACCGACCGGGAAGGGGAGCTCGAAGATCCCGCGGCCCAACCCGAGCTCATGGCCGCCATCGCCCGCGCCACGGGCGGGCTCAGCTCCGTCGGGGACGGCCCCGCACCCCAGGACGCGCCCCGGCGTCCGGTGGACGCGCTGCTCGCCACGGACCGCGCCGTCGACCCGCTGTGGAGTCGGGCGTGGCTGCTCCTCGCCCTGGTCGTGCCCCTCGGCGCGGAGTGGGTCCTGCGTCGTCGCATGGGACTGCGCTAGAGAGTGAGGGCCCACGGCGGGCGCAGGACGCTCAACTGCTCTACCCTTGCGGCGCCATGTCGATGCGGATCTCCGGCGGGTCCTTGAGGGGCCGACTCCTTCAATCCCCGTCCGGGAACGGCGTACGCCCCACGGCAGGTCGGGTTCGGGAGGCCCTGTTCTCCATGTTGGGGCAGGACCGGACCGGTGATCGGGTCCTGGATCTGTTCGCCGGCGCAGGCTCCCTGGGGATCGAAGCGGCCTCCCGGGGCGCGACCCGGGTCGTGTTCGTGGAGCAGTCCCGCGCTCACGCCCGGGTGCTGGCCGCAAACGCGGCGCTCCTCGACGGCCTGGCAGAGGTGGTTGTTCGCACCGCGGATGCCCGCAAGGTCCTCGCCGGCCTGGCCGCTGCGGGGGAGCGATTCGACCTGGTGCTGCTCGATCCGCCCTACGGGAGGGGTCTGGCGACCGAGGCGCTGAGTGCCCTGGCGGAGGTCGCAGAGCGGCTGCTGGAGCAAACGGCCACCGTGGTCGTAGAGACAGACGGGCGTGACGCCCTGCCCGAACGCCTGGGGGCGCTGGTTCGCAGCGGTCCACGGCGGTACGGAGCCACCGAGATCTGGCTGTACAGGGCCGACCCTGACAGCACCCGGGCGGCCAGCTCGCCCCGAGAGGACGCCTGATGGTCCGTACCGGTATCTACCCCGGCAGCTTCGATCCCCTCACGATGGGGCATCGCGACATCGCGCTGCGCTCCCTGCGCTACTTCGATCACGTGATCGTCGCGGTGCTGAGCCACCCCGAGAAGCACTCGATGTTCACGGCAGAGGAGCGGGCCGAGCTGATCGCCGAGACCTTCAAGGACGAGCCGCGCATCGCCGTGGATCACTTCCAGGGCCTGCTCGTGGACTACGTGCGGCTCCACAAGGCGGACGCCGTGATCCGTGGCCTGCGCGCCGTGCAGGACTTCGAGTACGAGTTCCAGATGACGATGATGAACCGCCGCCTCGCGCCGGACGTGGACACGGTCTTCATGATGACGGACGAGGAGTATTTCTACATCGCGTCGCGCACCGTCAAGGAGGTCGCCCGCCTCGGAGGCACCATCGACGGGCTGGTACCGGAGCACATCAAGGCGGCGATGTTCCACAAGGTCGGGCGTGAAGGGGAGCTTGCGTGACCCGCCTGTCCGAGCGCATCCGCAGCCTCGCCAGCTCGCCGACGTTCGCGATCCAGGCGAAGGCGAAGGCCCTGGAGGCCGCCGGACGGGACATCCTGGACCTGTCCGCAGGGGAGCCTGACTTCCTGCCCCCCGAGGGCGCCCTGGAAGCCGCCCGCACCGCCATCACCAGCGGGGCCAACCGCTACGCCCCGGTGGCTGGGGTCCCCGCGCTGCGGCAGGCCGTCGCGGACCTGTACAACCGGGAGCACGGACTGCAGATCACCGCGGGCCAGGTGCTGGTCAGCCACGGTGGCAAGCAGGCCCTGTCCAACCTGACGCAGTGCCTGCTCGGCCCCGGGGACGAGGCGATCGTGCTGGTGCCGGGGTGGGTCAGCTACGCGCCCCAGATCCAGCTCGCTGGAGCCACCGTGGTCCCCGTGGTCACCGAGTCGGATGAGGGCTTCCAGCCGGATCCCGACGTGATCGCGGCGGCCATCACCGAGCGGACCCGGCTCATCCTCTTGAACAGCCCCAACAACCCCACCGGGTGCGTCATCGACGAAGCGCGCTTGCGGGCCATCGACGAGATCGCCGAGCGGGCCGGGGTCGTGGTGGTGAGCGACGAGCTGTACCGGGCGATCACATTCGGGAACGCCCCGGCGGTGTGCCACGGCTCCTTGCGGGACCCGACCCTGAGCCGGACGGTGATCGTCGACGCCATCAGCAAGACCTGGGCGATGACCGGCTGGCGCGTGGGGTTCCTCCTGGGACCGACCGACGTCATCGAAGCCTGCGCCCGGCTGCAGGGCCACACCACCTCGGGGGTCTGTCGGGTCAACGAGGCCGCGGCGCTGCAGGCCATCACCGGGTCCCAGGACTTCCTGGCTGGCGTGCTCCTGGATCTCGAGGCGCGACGCGACCTGATGGTGCAGGGCCTGCAGCGCATCGACGGCGTGACCCTGGAGGTGGTGCCGGATGGGGCGTTCTACGTCTTCCCGCGGGTGGACGCGCTGTTCGGCCGGAGGGCCCCGGACGGCAGCGTGCTGCACGACGCGGCGGGGGTCGCGGCGGCGCTGCTCGACCTGACCGGTGTGGCGACGGTGCCGGGGGGCGCCTTCGGCGAGCCCCGCTGCATCCGTCTGAGCTACGCGACGTCCACCCAGACGGTGATCGAGGCCATGGCCCGGCTCGCCGAGGCGGTGGCCCGCCTGCGCTGAGGCCCCGCTCAGGGCTCGGGGCGCGGCAGGACCCCAGTGGCCTTGAAGTGCGCGTAGTCCCGCAAGATCCGTCCGTGGTCGAACGCCATCTCGGGCAGCTTGTCGAGGCTGAACTCCGCCGCCTCGGCTGCGTCGTCGCCCGCCACCACTGCGTCCCTGGAGCGGCCGACGTACACCACCGTCAGGGTGTGGTGCCGCGGATCGCGATCCGGCGCCGAGTAGACCCCCAACAGATCCGTGAGCAGCACGCTCACCCCGGTCTCCTCGAGGACCTCGCGGCGGGCCGCGTCCTCCGCCTGCTCGCCGTAGTCGATGAAGCCGCCGGGCAGGGCCCAGCCGAGGGGGGGATTGGTCCGCCGGATCAACAGGATCCGGCCGTCACCGCGCTCTACCACCACGTCGACCGTGGGGAAGGGGTTGCGCGGAGAGCCGTCCCCGCTACCCATCGCGCACCCCATGGTCACGACGACGCGGGCGCTTGCGGGCCTGCCTTCGTCCCATCTCGCGGATGGTCTTGACGGTCCAGCCACCGAGGATGGCCTCCTCCGAATCGACCCCAGCCTTCAGGATCTCCTCGGCCTTGAAGATGGACAGGCGTCCAGCCTCCACCGCGTCCTTGATCCGCTCATCCTGGGCGATCCGCAGGTACCGCTGCAGGGTCCGCTTGCGACGGCCCGTGATGTGCTCGATCTCCTGCAGGGCGACCTGGTCGTCGTGCAGGCGCACCGTGGACTGCAGGCGCTGCAGCGGGGAGTGGGCCGTCGCCTGCTCCTTGGGCGGCTCGACCAGCTTCAGCCGGCGGCAGTCCTCATCGCTGATGTTGCGCCACACGAGCGCGGGCACGCTGCGGATCTTGAGGTGCCGGGCCGCGGCGAGCCGATGGAAGCCATCGATGACCTGGTAGTTGCCGTCCTCCTGCTCGCGGAGGAGCAGAGGGCGCCGCACGCCCTCGACCCGGATGCTGCGCACGAGCGAGTCCGGAGGCACGATGCCGTCCGTCTCCCAGGTCCTGTCGCGCCAGGCCACGCGGGCCACCGACACGGTCTCCACGAGCTGGGCGATGGCCTCCTGGCGGTCGAACTTCTCCAGGGTGGGCGTGTTGGCAGCCATGAAGTCGAGCAGGCTGCGCTGCCCCGTGGGGCCCGAGGCGGTCGCGCGCTCGGGGACGACCCGGTGCTCCGGCTCGATCTGGAGCACGCCGTCCACGAGCTCCCAGTGCATGCGGGTGTTCTCGTCCTGCTGGAACGGGAACGTGCGAGGCAGCACGACGCGATCCTGGGAGCCGAGGCGCAGCTCGATGCCGGCTTCGACCACCCGCAGGAAGGGGTGCTCCATCTCCGGGAAAAAGCGCTCCGCCTGCGCCGCCATGGACTTCGTCCGCTCCCAGTCGGGCAAGGAGAAGACGTACAGCCTCTCCGCCCAGGCGGAGACCGCCAACGCGTCGCCCCGCTCGATGCCGTGCTCGTGCAGGAACTCGGCCGGGATCGAGAGCCTGCGCTCCTTTGCGATGAACTTCACTCGCCGCGTCAGCTTGCCCATGAAGGCCTCCAAGACCGCGTCGAATGCCCTGAGAGCTTCCGGCCCGGATCCCACTGAAGCTAGACCCCCATGGTAATTCGTGTCAAGGATCCTGAGGCCGCGGGAGGGGGTTTGGAGGCCGTCACCAGCCCCTGGGGGAAAGTCGAGAGCCATTCAATGTGTGGATTTCGCATGGCTTTTCTGCTGCATACCTACTTGTATGTTCCATGGCGGCGCGGGCGCCAGATTGCCCGGCGCGCCAAGTTCGCGGGGGTCTGTAAATCGTTTACAGACGAGGCTGTGATGAGGTTCGGGGAAACGCGCCGCGGGCGCCACGGGAAACGCGCCGCGGGCGCCACGACGGGGCGTGGCAGGCAGCGCAGTCAGGCGATACGAGCCCGTCAGGCGACGATGGAGGGGGCGCCCGGGATGGCTTCGATGGTGGCCCTGAGGCTGTGCCGCGGGGCGTAGCCGAGCTCTGCGGCGATGCGCGAGCCGTCGACGAGGCAGGAGTACCGCAGGAAGTCGATGGCGGCCGATGACACCGTGGAGCGTCCGACGCGGAACGCGAGACGATCCGCCGCGGCGAGCAGGGGGTGCGGCAGCGGCAGGACCCTGCGGTGCAGCAGGTCGAGCAGACGCGACAGGGGCAGCTGCCCGGGGCCGGGCACGTTGTAGATCCCGCGGGCGCCCCGGGTCAGGGCCAGCGAGATGGCCTCCGCCACATCTTCTTCGTGCACCAGCTGGATCATCGGGTCAAAGCCCATGGCCATGGGCACCGGGTCCCGGACGAGCAGTCTGTGCAGCAGCCCTTCGCGGATGTTGGGCCCCACCATGTGCACGGGGCGCAGCACGGTCATCTCGACGTCCCGGTGCTCCCACATCCACGAGCGGCACAGGTGGTCGTACTCGACCAGATCGCTGTACTCGGACCAGTCGGCGCCGAGCTTGAGCGGCATGTCTTCGCTGATCAGGGACGGGTTGTCGGGCCGGGCCCCATACACCGCGGCCCGACTCAGCACGCAGATCCGGCGCGCGCCGTGGTGCCGCGCCCACTCCAGCACCTTGGCCGTGCCGACGACGTTGACGTCGTGGCGCCGGGCCGCAGACACCCGCTGGTCGGACACGAAGGCCAGGTGCACCAGGGCCCAGGGGCGGGCGGTGCGGATCACGTCTTCGGCGTTGCTGCGTCGGAGGTCGGCGCGCACGAACGTGAAGCGCTCGGGTCGGTCGAGGACCCAGTTCCGCTTGTCCACCCCCACCACATCGACGTCCGGGTCCTGCATCAAGCGACGCAGCAGGACCCGGCCGAGCCCGCCGCAGACCCCCGTCACGACGATGGTCCGGCGCTTCTTCACCGCGCGAAGACCCGACCGCCGCGCAGGCGGCGACCAGCCTCGATGAGGCCCGCCATGGCCTCCTTGACCTGCTCCACCTGGTCATGGACCTCGGCGTCGGAGGCGTCCGGGCTGCCGTCGAAGTACATCGGCTCCCCGAAGTGCAGGATGAACTTGGTGGGCAGGGGCAGCATGGACAGGGGCCCCAGGAGCGGGAGCGTCGCGGGCACGGGCAGGTACGGCGCCCCGAGGAGCCGGGCCACGGACTTCAGGTCCAGGACCGAGGGGATCGACTCCTCGGAGCCCACCACGCCCACGGGCACGATGGGCGCGCCGGTCTCCAGCGCCAGGCGCATGAAGCCCAGGCCGAACCGCTGCAGCTCGTAGCGGTGCCAGATGGTCTTGCCAGAGCCCCGCACGCCCTCGGGGAACACGAGCACCGCCTGCTCGTTCTCGAGGAGCTTGCGGCAGTCATCCCGGTTTCCGACGATCTGCCCGCACCGGGCGAACAGCGTGGACACGAAGGGCAGGGTGGGCACCCAGCGCTCGACCATCGCGCGCAGGAGCCGCGGTGGATCTCCCTCCAGCGCCGTCGCGGTGCCGACGATCAGCCCGTCCAGCGGGAACTGGCCGCCGTGGTTGGCGATCAGCAGGACGCGTCCCTCGGGGATGTTCTCGATCCCGTGCACCTCGGTGCGAAACCAGGTGCGGTAGAGCCAGCGCGTGGCGAAGAGGGTGCGGACGGCGGTCTCCGGGTGCATGCCCCAGGGGTCGTATCCGAACTCGTTCACTTCCCCCGGCAGGCGCTCCAGGATCGAACGCAGCTCATCGTCGAGCACGCGCTCGTCGATCCGGTCCATCAGGTGGTCGAGACGTCGCACCCCCCGACCCTACCGAACGCCGGATGTTCTCGCGCTGGTACCATCCTGCCCCCCGGAGGATCGTGGTGGCGTCAGCCCAACAATCAATCGACGTCGGCGTCAGCCCCGACGCGTTCTATGCGGTGATCTCGGACTACGAGGCGTATCCCGAGTTCCTCCCGCTGCTCGAAGACGTGCGCGTGGTCCGGCGCGAAGGGGACGTGGTGGATGCGGAGTTCACCCTGCACCTCATCAAGCGGCTCCGGTACACCCTGCGGCTGGACGGCCGCCCGGGGCTCGGGCTGAGCTGGACCCTGCTGGAGGGTGACTTCGTCGCGAACGCGGGGGGCTGGACCCTCGAGCCGCTGCCCGACGGGACGACCCGCGCCCACTACCGCCTGCACGTGGAGGTGGGGATCTTCGTGCCCGGCGCCATCGTGACCCGCCTCGTCGGACGAGACCTTCCCCAGACGCTCGAGGCCTTCAAGGCCCGGGCCGAGAGCATCGGAGCCCCCCCGTGATCCGCGTGAGTGTACGACTGAGCCTTGTTACGTCCTTCGCCTTGCTCGCCGGCTGCCTGGGGCCCTGCGGAGGCGACTCCCCGATCTCGGAGCCGTCTGCTGCCCTCACGCCGGCCGAGCCCACCACGCCCGCGGACCCCGCCCTAGCCGAGGTCGCGGCCCTCGCCGACCGCGCCATCGATCTGCCCGCGGCGGCGGACGGGACCGTCGGCGCGCAGCGCGAGGCGTTCCGGCGCGACGCGCTGGTGCTCGGCAACCGGGGCATCGATGACAAGCGCATGGACGTGGTGCTCGGCGTCTCGGACGTGCTGACCGTCGCGGGGGAGACCGACGCCGCCGTGGCGTTCCTGCAGCGCTCGGTGGGCTTGATGAAGCCCGTGGCCGGCAACAAGGCCCACCTGCTGCGCCTCGCGGACGTCAAGCGGATCAGCGGCAAGCCCCTGGAGGGCGCCTCGCTCCTCGAGCGGGCCGTGGACATCGAGCCGTCCTCGCCGGAGGACTTCATCGCCCTGAGCCGGGTCTACCTCGCCGCAGGGCGCGCCGGCCCCGCCCGGGCCGCGGTGACCCGAGGGCTGCGCAAGCACCCCACAGATCCCGGGCTCGCGCTGCAGGGGGCCGAGGTCAAGCTCGTCGCGGGGGACGCGGCGGGGGCCCTGGCGGACCTGCCGATCAACCCTGCCGCAGATCTCGCGCTCGACGTGCTGCGCGTCAAGGCCGAGGCGTTGCTCGTCAGCGGTGACCTGCCGGGAGCCCGGGCCGCCGCGGAGGGGATCGTCGCGCTGGACCCAGAGTCGCCCTGGGGCCCCCTCCTGGCCGGCG
>CALAGR010000165.1 GCA_937891735.1 uncultured Pseudomonadota bacterium
TCGAGGGTGCCGGACCAGGCCGCGGCCGTCATGGTCAGGCTGAGCTGCGGGGGCGCACCGCCGGCGCTGCCGTAGGCGGCGAGCATGTCCGGCAGGTTGATGGTGCCGGTCATGGTGCCGGTCACGCCGCCGCCATAGGTCGCATCGAACGAGCCGGCGACCATGCCGTTGGCGACGGACGCGTTGCCGCTGCCGGTGGCCGTGACGTTGGTGCCTTCGACCCCGAGGCTGCCGGTGAAGTCGGTGACCTGCACGCCCGCGGCGCTGACGTTGGTGGGCTCCAGGGTCGCCGTGCCGGCCAGCCCGCCGGAGCTGACGCCGAGGGTGACCTGGCCCGTGCCGAGGGCCGGGATGGTCCACGGACGCTCGAGGGAGCCGCTGACGGCGCCGCTGCCGTCGATGGCCAGCGTGGCGTCGCCGGAGATGACGGGGTAGCTCAGCGTGCCGGTGATCTGGCCGCCGGTGATGCCGCCGCCGGAGATCGTCAGGGACGCCTGGGCGTTGCTGACGCCGGCCAGGGGGCTGGGCAGCGCGGTGGAGTAGCTGCTGCCTTCCAGGGCCGTCGTGGGCACCTGCAGGGTCTGGGCGACGCCGCCGAGGTCGATCTCGAAGTTGACGGAGCCGCCGTCGAGCATCGCGTGCTGCACGGCCGAGGAGCCGCCGCGCTTTCCGGGCCCGGCGATGCTGTTGAGGATCGGCTCGGCGGACTTGCCGGCCACGACCGCGTTGGCGACCGCGTCGGCCTGCTGCTCGTACTTGTCGCCGACCTGTCCGACGCCGTTCTTGGTGTGCACGCCCGCGCGCTGCTGCACGGTGTGCGCCGCTTCGTGCGCGGCGGTGTGCAGGTCCGGGGAGCTGTTCGCGAAGGCGACGCTGTCGCCCGTGGCGAAGGCCTTGGCGCCCATGTTCTTGGTGGCTTCAGCCGCGCGGCCGTCGGTGTGCGCCTTGATGTCGCTGACATCGTGCTTGCCGAAGGACTGCTGGATCTTGTCGGCGTGGGGCAGGGCCCGGCTGGGACCGGAGGTGCCGGACTCGGCGTTCCGGCTCACCGACTTCGGCATCTTGCCGCTGCCGTCGGCCTTGCGCTGCAGGGTCGTGCCGCTGCCCCCGCTGGAGCCGCCGGCCTGTCCGCCTGCCGCCTGGGCCATGGCGTTGCCGTCGATGCTCGGGGTGCTGGCGGGCTCCATCGCGGAGTCCGGCGGCTCTCCGCCGAGGTTCCACGACATCTGGGGGTTGTAGTCGAAGTTGACGCCGGGGTTGTACGACCACGTCTTGCTGGCCAGCGGCCAGTCCTTCTCCCACTCCACCAGCCAGAGATCCACGCTCGCGGTGATGCCGCCGCTGATCTCGAGATCGAAGGCCAGGCCCGCGCTGGCGTTCAGGTTCAGGTCCAGGCCCAGGACGTCGGTGCCCGAGTTGTAGTGGGCGTGCATCCCGGCGGCGATGGCGGCCTGGATCTTGGCCGTGCCGGCGATCTGCACGTACCCGCCGATGAACGCGGGGCCGATGCCCAGGCCCACGGAGAGCCGCGCGGCGGCGGTGATGCCCGCCTCGGCCTGGCCCACGATGGAGCCGCTGACGTCGAGGTCCACCACGTTGCTGGCGGTGTCGAACGTGCCGCTGGCCTGGATGCCTTCGAGGTACACGCCCATGGACGCGAAGGCGTCGAGCGAGCCGCTGAGCTGGGCTTCGAGGCCGATGACGCCCACGACCGGCAGCTGCACGGACAGACCCGGGATGCCGAAGCGCCCCGTCATGGAGAAGATCTCCTTCTCCCAGTTCTTCTCGAACAGCTCGATGCGGTCGGGGCACTCCAGGGCGCCGCCCACCACCATCGTGCCGTCGGGCCGCAGCATGACCTCGCCGGTGACCGTCAGGTCGTCGGTGATCGCGTAGCTGACCCGGCCGGTGCCGGACAGCGCGCCCTCGCGGTCGATGGCGGCCTCGATGGAGCCGCTGAACTTGCCGCGCGAGTAGCTCAGGGTGCCGGTGCCGAAGAAGGCGCCGTCTGCGTACTCCACGTGCACCGCGCCGGTGACCCCGGCGATCTCTGCCTCCACGTCCGCCGCGCCGCTGAGGGAGCCGTCCTCGTGCAGGTTGATGGTCGCCGAGGCGCTCTTCATCGTGGGGATGTTGAGCTGGGCCTCGACGGAGCCCGAGAAGCCGCCGTTGCTGACGCCGAGCGTCAGGTTCGCGGCCTCCACCATCGGGATGCCGGTGATGGTGCCGGTTCCGACGACGCTGAGCTGGCCGGTGCTGTCCAGGGAGCCCGTGACGCTGACGCCGCTCACGCTCAAGGGCGGAATGGAGACGTCGCCAGCGGCGACCTGGACGGTGCCGGTGATGGTGCCGTCGGTGTCCACCGTGATCTGGACCGAGCCGCTCTCGATGAACGGGATGTTCAGCTCGGCCCGGGCGTTGCCGCTGAACTGGCCGTTGGCGTAGTTGATCGTGAGGTCGCAGCCGTCGGTGAACGGGATGGCGACCTGGGTGCTCGCGGAGCCGCTGAAGCTGCCGCCGCTGTAGTCGAGGTGCAGGTTGACCGGGTTGATGCCCGGGACCGAGAACAGCGCGTCGACCGTGCCGGTGAGGGCGCCGTCGTAGTTCAGGCCCATCGTGCCCGCGACGAGGCCACCGGCGATGGACACGTCCGCGCTGCCGCCGAAGGTGAAGCTCTCGCCGATGCTCGCGCTGATCGAGCTGCTGGTGACCTCGATGGCCCCACCGAGGTTGAACGCGCCGACGTCGATCTCGGTGCTGCCCGAGAAGCCGCCCTCGCCGTAGCCCACCTCGATCTGGGCGCCGTTGACCAGGGGCACGTTGACGTCGAACGTGCCCGACGCGTTGAACTGGCCGCCTTCGTAGCCCACGCTCGCGGTGCCCGTGAGCACGCTGATGGAGGCCTGGATGGCCGCCGAGCCCTCGAAGCCGGCGTCCGGGCTGTAGCCCAGGGCGAGGGTCGTGCCCTGCATCTGGGGCAGGTTCACGCTGATGTTGGGGGTGACGGCCAGGCCGGCGGCGGGGTCCAGGGTGGCGCTGAAGCCGCCCGTGATCGCCCCGTTGAGGCCCTCGACCGAGCCCGACGCGCTGCCGCTGATCTGACCCGCGTTGAGCGAGGCCTGCAGGGCGACGCCGCTGACGTTGATGGGGCCCAGGGAGAAGCCCGTGGCCGCGGCCGCGAAGTCGCCGCTCAGGGTGCCGTCGCTGCCGACCGTGACGGACACGGTGCCGCCCACGAACTGGGCGATGTCGAAGGCCCCGCTGCCGGAGCCGCTGAAGCCCTCGGCGCTGTCGTAGGCGAGGTTGACCTGGGGGCTGCCCACGATGCCGGGCGCGTTGATCGGGATGGCCGTGTCAACCGAGCCGGACCACGACGCCGCGGTCATCGTCAGGGACACCTGCGGGGCGGGCGCGCCGTCACCACCGGCGTTGAAGGCGTTGACGACGTCGCCGAGGTTGATGTCCGCGGTGAGCGAGCCGGTGACGCTGCTCTCGGCGTAGCCCACCGTGAAGGCGCCGGAGAGCATGCCCCCCGCGACCGATGCGGTGCCGCTGCCCGAGGCGGTGACCTGATCGCCGGCGACCCCGAGGGAGCCGGTGAGGTCGGTGACCTCGACGCCCGCGCCGCCCACGGAGGTGGGAGCCAGGGTGGCCTCGCCGCCGAGCATGCCGCCGTTGAGGCCCAGGGTGATCTGGCCCGTGCCGAAGTTCTCGACGGTCCAGGGCTTGGTCAGCTCGCCGCTGACGTTGCCGCTGCGGTCCGCGGTGAACGAGGCGTCGCCGCTGATCACGGGCACGGTGATCGAGCCGCTGACGGTGCCGGAGTACACGGCCTTGTCGCGCAGGGTCAGGCGCGCGCTCACCCCCGACAGGCCCGGCAGGGAGCCGACGGACGCGGTGAAGGACGGGTCCTCGGACTTGTCCGCGGGGATCACGATGGTCGTGCTGGCGGGGCCGAGGTTGAGGTTGTAGCGAATCTCCGCGCCGCCGCCCTCTTCGTCCTCGTCCCGGGAGATCGAGGCGCTGGCGATGACGGTCGATGCCGCCGCGGACACCATGGGCGCGTGCCCGTGACTCAGGCTGTCCAGGGCCCCCGCCGCGACCGCGTCGCCCACCGCGTAGGCCTCGCGCTCCACCTGATCGCCGATGGACGTGACGCCGACGCCGTCCACCTCGCCCGTCGCCGCGCCGCTGCGGCCCTCGAGGTTCTGGACGACGTGGGTGACTTCGTGGGCGATGAGGGAGTCGCCCTCGCGCGTGCCGGGGCGGTACTCGCCGCCGCCGAACACGATGTCCTGGCCGGCGGTGAACGCGTGGGCGTGCACGGCCTCGGCGGCCTCTGCGGCCTGGGAGTCGTCGTGCACCCGGACGCCGTCCAGGGTGCGGCCGAACAGCCCCTCGAGCTTGCTCTTGAGGGTGTTGTCCAGGGACTTGCCCGAGCCGGACAGGGCCGAATCGACCTTGTTGGCGGCGGTGCCGCGCTTCTTGTTCTCTTCGCGCTCGGCCTGGCGCAGGGCCTCCTGGGCGTCGCGCTTGATGCGGGACTGGTCGCCTCGGCTGAGGCCCACGACCCGGTCGGCGACGTTGTCGGCTTCGATCTCGAAGCCGTCGGTGGGCTCGGAGACCGAGCCGGACTTGCGCAGATCGGCCTTCGCGGAGATGGCGAGGGCGGTCTTGGTGCTCTTGAAGACGCCGTCGCCGCCGCCGAGCTTGATGTGCTCCTCGTCCGAGAGGGGACGCGCGAGGCCGGCCTGCACGACGTGGGTGAGTTCGTGCGCGAGCAGGCGGTCGCCGGAGCGCGTGCCCGGGCGGAAGGCGTCGGACTGGAAGGCGATCTCGCCGCCGAGGGCGAAGGCGTGGGCGAAGAGCGCCTTGCTCATCGCGTCGGCCTTGGGGCCCGTGTGGATGCGGACCTTCTCGAACGACACGCCGAAGCGCCACTCCATGTACTCGCGGGTCTTGGTGTCCAGGGGGGCGCCGCCGCCCATGTTCTCCTTGACCTGGCCGAGGTTGACGTCCGGCGCGCCGCCGCTCAGGTCGTAGGTGACGTCCAGCCCCGCCAGCGGATCGCGCACAGTGACGTGGGTGGGCATGACGGGCTGGGCCCAGTCCGCGGCCATGGACTCGGTGCCCTGGTACTCGATCTCGAAGGTGTCGTCGGCGGGGCCCGTGCCGTAGTCGTCCCACACGTCCGCGTCCGCGTCGCCCGCGTAGGGATCCGGGGCGTACTCGACGTCGGCGAGGTCGCGCGCCAGCAGGGCGTCGACGAGGGCGGCGCCGGGGCGCTCCTCGTCCCGAACGACGTCGTCCCCCGTCAGCGTGTTGCGGATGGCGTCGTTGCCGACACCCTGGTGCATCCGCAGCAGATCGAAGTCCTGGCTCGCGAACGCGCGGCGGACCTCTTCGCCCTTCTGGGCGACGCGGTTGAGGGTGTTGCCGGGGGGGCGGGGCGCCGAAGAGTCGCCGGTGATGGACCGCGCAGCATCCTGGGCTGCGAGGAGGTCGGCGTAGCGTCGTGCACGCTTCCGACGGAGTTCTTCGTCGCGAGAGAGCTTCTTGTTCACGGGGGCACCTGTTCTGGAGCAGTCCGGTAGACGCTCAGAGTAAGGGGCCCGGGGATGCGCTCGAAGGAATGCATCGAACTGTGTCGATCACCCGAACGATCTCGGGAGGATCCGTGGGGCTATTTTTCAGTCGGGATGTAAGATAGCCCCGCGTGGGTCTGGACCGGCCGTTGGATCGGCCCCGAGGGACGCGCTGGAGGAGGCATCGTGGCGGCGCGCAGGCTCATGGAGCCCTACCTTCAGGCTCTTGCCCAGCACTTTCCGATCGTGTCGTTGATCGGGCCGCGCCAGGCCGGCAAGGCGAGCCTCTGCTTCTCCGCGTTCCCCCGCTCCAGGTACGTCGATCTGGAGCGCCCGGACCACCGGGAGGCGCTGCGCCAGGATCCCCTGGCCTTCTTGAGCAAGCTGCCTGCGGGCTCCGTGATCGACGGTGGGCACCGCATGCCGGAGCTGCTGCCGGCCGTGTCTGAGGTGGTGAAGCTGCAACCCCGGCCGGGCCGCTTCGTCCTGTTGGGGGCCCGGCCCCTGCTCGACGAGCCGCCGGAGCTGCACGGCATGCACGCGCGCCTGTGGTTGCTGCCGCTGTCCCTGGCGGAGCGCACGCTGGGGGCGCTGAGCCTGGACGAGGTGCTGTGGACGGGGGGCTTTCCCGAGCTGCTCCAGGGGCGGCTGCCGTCGGCGACGTGGTTTGCGGGGTATGTGGGGCGGTTCCTGGACCACGACCTGCGCTCGCTGCTCGACGTGGCGGATCCGGAGCTGTTCCTGCGCTTCTTCCGGGCCTTGTCGCAGGGCACGGGGGAGCTGCTGAACATCAACGCCGTGGCCCGCGACGTCGGCATCGCCCATGGCACCGGCCGGGCGTGGCTCGCCGCGCTGGAGGCGGCCCTGCTGGTGCTGCCGGCGCCGGCCTGGTCCGGGCCGGATCAGAAGCGGCTGGTGAAGGCCCGTCGGCTTCACCTGGTGGACTCGGGGCTGGCGTGCTGGCTCAACGGGATCAAGAGCCCGAAGGACCTGGCCCGGCACCCGCTCCGTCCGGGGATCCTGCAGTCGTTCGTGTGGATCGAGCTCCTCAAGAGCCAGCTGAATCGGGCCTCGTTTCCGGCCTTGAGCCACTTCCGGGATCGGAAGGGGAACGCCGTGGACATCGTCAGCGCGGCGGAGCCACGGACCGCGATCCAGGTGATCACGGGCACGCGGGTGGCGGCCTCGCTGCGCACGGGGCTGGAGCGCTACGACGGCCGCGCGGGGGCCAGCCGGCACGTGTGTGTGCATGGCGGGAACGACGTGGGGCGCCTGGGGGACATCGAGCTGGTGCCCTGGCGCGACCTGGACCGGCTGCTGAGCTGACCGGGCTACGGGATGAACGCGCGGATCGAGTCCGCCACCCGGCCCGGCACCTCGTGGGCGATCCAGTGGCTGGCGCCCTGCACCTCCTCGGTGGTCAGGTCGGACACGTAGGGCCCGAGTCCCGTCATGTTCGTCGGCAGCAGCGCCTCGTCGTCCATCCCCCACAGCACCAGGGTGGGCACGTCCACGAACAGCTCGCGGTCCACGTTCGGCAGGCCGTCCGTGAAGTTCGCGCGATACCAGTTGAGGCCGCCCTCGATGGCGCGGGGCTGCCCCCACGCCTCCTTGTAAAGGACCAGCTCGTCGGCGCTCAGGGCGTCGCCCAGGCTCGAGGTCAGGAAGCTGAAGTCGTTGGCCACCATCGTGTCCTCGAAGCCCGGCGTGACGAAGAAGTCCAGATACGAAAAGGCCTGCTGCTGCGCCGGATCGTTGGCGAGCAGATCGGCGAACACGTTCATGTGGGGCGCGTTCATGATCACCAGCCGGTCCACGCGCTCGCCCAGATCCGTCGCCGCGGCCCAGGCCACCCCGCCGCCCCAGTCGTGGCCCACCAGCGTGACGGGCCCGCCGAGCACGTCGATCAGCCCGCCGATGTCCGCCACCAGCAGATCCAGCCGGTAGTCATCGACCGAGAACGGCTTGTCGCTGACGTTGTACCCGCGCTGGTCCGGGGCGATCAGGCGGAACTCGCTGGCGAGCTCGTTCATCACCGCCGACCAGCCCATCCAGAACTCGGGGAACCCGTGCAGCAGCACCAGCGTCGGACCCGAGCCCTGGCAGGCGACGTGCAAGCTCACCTCGCCGACGTCGATCATGCGGAGCTCGGGCGCCGCCGCGTCGCAGCCGTCCGCCCACGGGTCCGCCGCTTCGATGGCGTCGTCGTCGTCAGAGGCCGGCGGGCAGCCGAGGAGCAGGAGCAGGGGCACAGAAGCGAGCAGAGCGTTGCGCATGCCCGCAGTCTGGCGTCAGGCCAGCAAGGCGTCGACCCGCTCGGCCAGCGCCTCGGCCGCGGTGAGCCCGGGGCTCTCGATGCCCGCCAACGTCACCCATCCGGGCAGGCCGCGGGCCGACTCCTCGGTCAGCACGAAGTCCCGCCACTGGTTCGGGCCATCCACCAGCTTCCCGCGCATGCCCGCCATGTCCGGGCTCAAGTCCTCCGCGTCGAGCCACGGGAAGAGGCGCTGCCCGGCTCGCAGGAAGACCTGCCGTCCGTCCTCCGGCACGGCGAGATCGCAGGCGTCGTCCACGAACGCGGAGTCCGGGCCCAGGCGCATGCCGCCCCCCACGTCCAGGCACAGGTGCACGCCCAGGCCGGGGTCCTCGGCCCGGCCCACGGGGTAGATGAGCGCGTTGACGCGGCCGCGGTGCCGGGGCGCGATGCTCCACCAGCAGCCCTTGCACGGGAAGGTGCGGTAGCCCGCGGCCTGCACGTCGATGCCCGCCAGCGTCGAGACCGCCTGCTGCCCGAGCCCCGCGGCGTTGACCACCCGCGCGGTGGTGATGCGGTGCTGCTCGCCGCCGGATTGGACCCCCAGCCGATACAGCCCCCCTGCGGTGCGCTCCACGCCCACCACCTCGGTGCGGAACACGACGGCGCCGCCCGCGGCCTCGATGTCCCGCTGGAACGAGGCGGCGTACAGGTGCGAGTCCACGTACCCCGACTCGGGGGACCACAGGGCCGCGATCCCCCGGACCTGCGGCTCCCGCCGCGCCAGCTCCGCGCCGTCGAGGATCTGCAGCCCGGGCACGCCGTTGGCCGCTCCCCTGGCCTCCAGATCGTGCAGGGCCGACAGCTCATCCACGCTCGCCGCCACGATGAGCTTGCCGCTGCGCACGTGGGGGATGCTGCGCTCCCGGCAGCGGGCGTACAGGAGGTCCCGGCCGCGCAGGCACGTCAGGGCCTTGAGCGAGCCGGCGGGGTAGTAGATGCCGCCGTGCACGACCTCGCTGTTGCGGGAGGACGTCTCCCGACAGATCCCCTCATGGCGCTCGAGCACCAGCACGCCCTCGCCGAACCGCCGGGCCAGACGCGCCGCGACCGCCAGCCCGACGACTCCGGCTCCGACGACGACGACCTGATAGTCGGTGCTTCCCACCCGCAGATCGTAGTCCTCGCCCCGCCCGCTCGGATGGCTCGGATCGTGCTATCCGTGCCGCATTGGAGGATCTTGATGTCTCGAACCGCCTGCGCCGGCCTGCTCGCCGTGTTGTTCCTGCTGCCTGCGGCGGGTTGTACGGACCCGCAAGGGCTCGACGGCCTCGTGATCATGTTGCCGCCCACGACGCCGGACAACCTCAACGTCACCCCGATCATCCTGCAGCGCCCCACCGCGGGGCGGCTTCGGTTCAGGTGGGTGTGGGAGCGCGACGGAGCGGTCTACGCAGAGCTTGGCCCCGAGAAGGAGATGTGGGCCCTGAGCGCGTTCGAGACGTTCCCGGGCGAGGAGTGGACGGTGACCGTGACGCCCGTCAGCGGCCTCGTCGAAGGTCCGCCGTCCGTCGCGACGACCGTCGTGTCCGACGCGGGCCGGGACACGGACAACGACCGGGATGGCTGGACCGAGAACGGCGGCGACTGCGACGACACCGACAGCCGGATCTTCCCCTTCGCCGACAACGACAACGACTCGTTCCCCGCCTGCGCCAACCCGTTCGGGTTCGACGGCACGATTCCCGACTGCGACGACTTCGACCGCTTCACCAACCCCGGCGTGTTCACCGACGACACCGCCCGGCAGGACGTGGACAACGACTGCGACGGGATGATCGACGAGGACGCCCACGGCCCCGGCGACATCGCCATCGTGGAGGTGCTGTCACGGCCCACGGAGCCAAACGCGGGCTGGATCGAGATCGTCAGCCTGACGGACCTGCCCATCGAGCTCGGTGGGTGGACGATCCTGGGCGCCGGCGGCACCGGCGTGGTGCCCGTGGCGCGCCTGGCCCCGGGTGCGCGCGCGGTGCTGTGCGCCGACCCTGCATCGGCCACGGACGTGACCTGCCTCAACGTCAACGAGCTCGACTTCCCCCTCGATGCCGGCCCGTTCGCGCTGGTGGCGAGCGAGACCATCGGCGCCTTCGATCCGTTCGAGCTGCCGGCCGAGGACGGCCGGTCCACCCAGCTGAGCGCCGGGGTGATCATGGGATCGGACGCCATGTTCGAGCCCGAGAGCTGGTGCCTGGCGACGAGCGCGTGGAGCGACGGCGACCTGGGCACGCCGGGTCAGCCCAACGAGGTCTGTCCCTGAGCCACCCGCTCGCACGCCCGCGCGTGTCGTAGGCGCTGCTTCGTGGTGCTCTGGGGATCCCCGCCAGCGCCGGCGAAGTGCAGGACGAGGGCCCTGCGCGGGGAGCGTGGACGGATGGCGTTCCACGTGGAAGGCAGCGGCACGCAGCGCGCTCCGGTGGCGATCACGTAGTTGAGCACGCGCTGATCGCCGTAGCGTCCCGCCGCCAGGGCGTCCGTGGCGCACAGCTCCTGACACCGCTGCACGGTCGCCGCACACGCCGGTGAGAGCAGCAGCACGCCGGAGTTGACGTAGGTCGGCCGCGGCGGGGCCACGAACCAGGGATCGTCGGGGTCCTGGGGCCAGCCGGGCTGCCGATCAGCGGCGGCGGCGATCGCCCCTCCGAGCACCTGCTCGCGCAGCCCTTCGGGCGGGGTGAGGAGGGCCTGGCAGCACGTGTCCGCGTCCACATGCAGCACGAGGTCGCTGGCCGCCCGGATGGCCGCGCGCCACCCGGCGATCTTGAGGCTCGCGTGGGGCTTCACCGCGGGTCGCACCCACCCAAAGCGCCGCAGCGTCAGCCCGCACTCCTCGATGACACGCTCGAGCTCCACGGTGAGCGCATCCCCCTCGGGGAGCTGGACGCAGAGCTCGCCCACCCCGGATCGGGCGTGGTAGCTGCGGGCCGCCAGCGCGGCCATGCGCTGGTACGCGGGGCCGTGGGCGGTGATCGCCACCTGCATCAGTCGAAGTCGTCGGGCAGGGGCCGCGCGAACCGCCTCGTCGTCCACTGTTCGGCCGCCACCGCGGTGCCGTCCACGACCATGCCCCAGTGCAGGTGCGGGCCCGTGGACTGGCCCGTGGAGCCCACCGCGCCGACCACATCGCCGGCCGCCACGACGTCTCCGGGCGCCACGTCGATGCGGGAGAGGTGGTTGTAGGACGTGGACACGCCGTCGCCGTGGTTGACGATGACCGCGTTGCCGTAGATGTGCAGCAGCTCGGCGAGCACCACCTGGCCCGCTGCGGAGGCCGCCACCGGCGCGCCCCGGGGGACGGCGAGGTCGGTGCCCAGGTGGTGCCTCACGACGCCCGTGTTGTAGCGGCGCACCTTGCCGAACGCCGAGCTCACGGGGCCCTCCGCGGGGATCAGGAAGGGCGCGTCCGGCACGCGCAGGCCCACCTCGGTGGCGTAGGCCGCGCTGCGCTTGTCGTTGGACTCCTTGCTCTTGGCCTTGTCGAGCATGTCCTCCTGCTTCTTCGGGCTGAGCTGGACCACGCCCCCCTCGGGGAAGCGGGTGGCGCTGATCGTCACCGGCGCCTGCAGGCTGGTGAGGTGGCCCGCGGTGTCCACGGCGTCGATGGTGAGCGGCGTGTCGCCGGGGGCGCGCTTGACGTTGATCCCCGTCAGGGACCTCCAGGTCAGTCCGTCGTCGAGGGGCACGAAGGCGGGCAGGGCGTCGTCCCCGAGGGCGCCGCGCAGGTGCGCCAGGGGCTCGCTGGCGCGCACGAAGATCGCCGCCGTGGCGCCCTGGGCCGCCGTTCCGGAGGAGCGCCCGAGCTCGAGGGTCGGCGGGGTGCGGTCCACTGCGAAGGAGCGGGTCAGCGCGAAGCCGTTCCCGGCAAACGACTGGTCGTGGATGTCCAGGGCCAGGACATGCTCGCCCTCCGCCAACGTGTCTGCGTCGATGTCCAGGCGGAACGTCGCGTGTTCCCGCCGCTCGACCGCGAGCTTCTCGCCGTCCAGCGTGGCGCCGACGTACACGTCGTTGTCGGCGTCGTGGGCCACGAGGTCGATCTGCAGCTGGCCGAACACGGCGTGGCTCGGGGGTCCGCCGTCGTGCGCTGCGTCCGCGCCGTCGGGGTGCGCCGCCGCCGATCCGAGGTCCGCCCAGGACTCGCTGACCAGCACCGGTGGGGTCTTGTCGAAGAGCTGGTGCCTGGAGGCGATCAGCAGGCCCAGGACCACACCCACGAACGCGATCAGGATCGCCTTGCTCGACTGCTTCATCCCCGCCCCCCGGGGCCGAACGCGCCCTCGTGCCACCACAGGAACATCAGCAGCGTCCACAGAGGCTTGCGCCGATCCCGTCGTCCGCTGAGGTGCTCGTCCACGAGTCGGTCGACCTCCGCCTGCACGAACAGCCCGGTGGCCCCCGCTCTTCCCCCGCTGAGGGTATCGAGCAGCAGATCGCGCCAGGGACCGTGAAGCCACCTGGCGACGGGCATGCCGAACCCCTTCTTCGACCGCTCGACCACGCCGCTGGGCAGCCGGGGCCGGATGGCGCGCTTGAGGATGTACTTGCCCTGCCGCCCGTTGAGCTTGAGGTAGGGCGGGATCCGCGCCGACAGCTCCACCAGACGGTGATCCAGGAAGGGCGTGCGCGCCTCGAGCGAGTTCGCCATGGACGCGCGGTCCACCTTCACCAGGATGTCGTCGCCCATGTAGGTGCGCAGATCGAGCCAGGTCAGCCGCTCCAGGAAGTCGCCGCCCTGCTCGCCGGCGTACGCATGGTGGGCCTCGAGCTCGCCGAAGGGCGCGGCCTCGTCCACCGCGGCGAGCACGTCGGGGTGCAGCACCCGGGCCATCTCCGGCTCGAGGAACGCGCCGAGCCAGCTGGCCTGACGCCGCGCCGGTGACAACGAGGCCCCCGCCAGGAAGCGACGGGCCATGTAGTCCGGGGTGACGTTCTCGTAGGACGAGGGCAGGCGGTCCAGGAGCCGCGCGCCCCCGCGCATCAGGCGGCCGACGCCCCGCACGCCCTGGACCCGCTGCGCCATCGACTGGGCGAGGTAGGTGGGGTAGCCGGCGAAGAGCTCGTCGGCCCCGTCCCCCGTCAGGACCACGGTCACGCCTTCTTCCTTGACCATGCGGCTGAGGAACCACGTGGGCAGGATCGAGGCGTCGCCGAAGGGCTCGTCCAGGAACCCGCGCACGGCGTTGAGGGCGTCCGTGAAGTCCGCGGCGCCGAACACGCGGCTGGTGTGGCGCGAGCCGATGTGGCGGGCCACCGACTGGGACCAGCTCGACTCGTCAAAGGACTGCTCATCGAAGGCGATGGAGAAGGTGCGCAGATCCGGCACCAGCTCGCTCATCAGGGCCGAGATGGCCGACGAGTCCACGCCGCCGGACAGCAGCGCGCCGATGGGGACCTCGCTCACGAGGCGCGCGCGCACCGCTTCGCGCAGGGCGAACAGGAGCCGATGGGACCAGTCCGTGTAGGTGTCGTCGCCGCGCTTGGGGAGCGGGATCTCGGGGTGGTGCCAGTCGTCGCGATCCCGGGTGTACCGCAGGGTCCACCAGCGGTGGCTGCTGCTGCTGCCGTCGGGCCCCACGCGCAGGTAGTGGGCCGGTTCGAGCTTGTGGATGCCGCGGTAGATGCTGCGCGGCGACGGCACATACTCGAGCACGAGGTAGCGGGCGAGGGATCCGGCGTCCACCTCGCGGCGCACCGCGGGATGGGGCAGCAGGCTCTTGAGCTCACTGCCGAACACCCAGGTGCCGCCGAACTCGCCGACGTACAGCGGCTTGATGCCGAAGCGGTCGCGGGCAAGGAACAGCTCGTGGCTGCGCCCGTCGTACAGGGCGAACGCGAACATGCCGTTGAGGCGGCCGAGCAGCCCCTCCATGCCCCAGGCCTCGTAGCCGTGGGGCAGCACCTCGGTGTCGCCGTCGGTGGTGAAGGTGTGGCCCAGGCCGATCAGCTCGTCGCGGACCGCCCGGAAGTTGTAGATCTCGCCGTTGAAGACGCACACGGTGCGGCCGCTGGGGCCCACCTGGGGCTGGTGGGACGCGGCGACGTCGATGATGGAGAGGCGTCGCGCCGCGAGCCCGATCCCCGGCCCGTCGAAGAAGCCGTCCTCGTCCGGTCCCCGGTGGGTGATCGCGGCGTTCATGGCGCGCAGCGCAGCGCGCTCGTCGTGCGTCAGCGGCGCGCGCTCACGGGGACGGAAGAACCCGGTCAGTCCACACATGGCGGGGTGGCGGCTTCGTACCCTTCGCCGTCCGGGGTCTGCGAGCGGCCGATGAGGGGCGTGCGCGCGACGACGCCGCGGGTCTGGCGAACGCGGTAGGCCTCCTTCTTCTGGATCTCGAAGTTCATGCGGATCATGACCTCGGCGAGGAGCCCGAAGAAGAAGGAGTTCACGCCGATCAGGACGAACATCACCCCGAGGAGCGCGAGGGGGTTCTTGTGGATCCAGGTCAGGTACTTGTACTTCATGATCACGGCCTGGCCCGCGCACAGGATCCCCAGGGCGATGGACGCGAAGCCGTAGTACCCGAAGAAGTAGAGCGGGTTCGTATAGAAGTCCCGCAGGAACACCGTGGTCATCAGGTCGAGCACCACGCGGAACGTGCGGGTGATCCCATACTTGCTCGTGCCCTTCATCCGGGCCCGGTGGTTGACCGGGACCTCCGCCATGCGCGCGCCGGCCCAGGTGACGTAGATGGGGATGAAGCGGTGCATCTGCCCGTACAGCGGGATGTCGCGCACGTATTCGCGGCGGTAGACCTTGAGGGTGCAGCCGTAGTCGTGCAGCACGACGCCGGTGGTGCTGGAGATGAGCCAGTTGGCGATCCCGCTCGGGAGCTTGCGCATCATGAAGGCGTCTTCGCGCTTCTTGCGCCACCCGCAGACCAGATCGAAGCCCTCGTCCAGCTTGTCGAGCATCATCGGGATGTCGGCGGGATCGTTCTGCAGATCGGCGTCCATCGACACGAGGATCTCGTGGCTCGCGTGCTTGATGCCGGCGGACATCGCCGCGGTCTGGCCATAGTTGCGGATGAAGTGCACCACGCGAAAGCGCGGGTCCTCCTCGTGGAGCTGGTCCAGGAGCTGGGTGCTGCCGTCGGTGGAGCCGTCATTGACGAGCAGCACCTCGAACTCGATGCCCGCGGGCTCGAGCGCGGCGATCACCGCGAGACGCAGATCGCGCAGGTTCTCGACCTCGTTGTAGATCGGAACGATCAGCGAGATCGGCTGCTTCCGGGAGGGGCTGTTCATCCGCGCGAAGCATAACCGACGGTCGGTCGGCGCTGCCGAAGGCCGGCTCTGGGGCGACGCAGGAGATCCCGTGCGCGCCCCCGGACGAGGACGCGCTACTGACCCATCGCGTCGACGAACAGCGTCCGCAAGGCGTCGTAGTTCACCTGGTCCGCCAGCGAGTTGGCGGTCAGGTTGTAGATGCCGACGGGCACGTTGTCGGCGTCGAGCACCCACACGTCCCGGTAGGCGACTCCCCAGGTGGCCCACACGTCCGCTTCAACGGTGTTCTGGAGCCACGGCAGGTCGCGGCCGTCGGTGATGGAGTCGTTGCCGGAGGCGTACAGGGTGTCGTTGACGCCCAGGATCTGCACGGCGCCCGGGAACGCGGCGTCGAGGTCGGCCTGCAGGTCGTTCAAGTAGCCAAACTGGCTACTGCAATAGCTTCAGGTTGCGTGGCCGAAGTACCACCCGGACACCTTCTGCAGGTAGTCGCGGGGGGAGACGGCCTGGCCGAAGCGGGGGCTCGTCGCGTTGACGTCCTCCAGGGAGAAGTCGGAGACGGGTCCGGCCGACAGATACACGCTGGCGGTGCTCGGCTCGGAGTCGTAGCTGCCGTCGTTGGCGATGGCCGTGCAGACCCAGTTCTGGGTGGCGGCCGTGTCCTGGGCGGGCACGGTGTCGCCGGTGATGGTGGTGGTGGTGGGTCCGATGGCGCCGGGCACGCCGAGGGGGTAGGCGTTTCCCGCCACAGCCCAGGTGATCGAGACGGTGGTGGGATCGTCGTCCGGGTCGAAGGACTCGGTGACGACGCACACGAGGTCGTCGGCGTCGGTGGCCTCGGCGGGGAGGATGCTGATGGACGGAGGCAGGGGCGCGCCGTTGGCCACGAGCACGGCAGCCGCGGTGATGGGCTCGCCCTCGTCGATGCCGTCGGTGGGGGTCACCACGACGGAGACCTGCTCGCCGGCGGCGCACCAGCCGGTGCTCAGGGTGTCGGAGTCGGGGGCGCCGACGTCGTCGCCGTCCACGAGCCAGCGGTAGGAGTAGTCGGCGGGATCCTGGTCGGCGTCGGCCCAGCCGCCCACGAGCACCGTGATGGCCTCGTCGCTGCGGGGCTCGGCGGGGTCGAGGTTCGCGTACGACATGGAGGGCGCGGAGTTGCCGATGACGGCGACGGCGGAGGTGGCGGTCTCGCCGGTCTGGGTGGAGGTCAGGGTGACCGACCACGCCTCGTCGCGAGCCGTGGCGGTGGCCGGCACGGCGTCGGCGCCGTCGGCCTCGCTGAAGCGGGCGCCGTCCTGCTGCCAGTTGATGACCCAGTTCGCGGGGGTGAACCCGGCGTCCGCGGCGGGCTCGATGCGCAGGACCAGGGCGTCCACGGTGGTGGGGGCGGCGGGGTCGATGAACACGAGGGGCGCGGGATCGTCGGTGGCGGGCGGCGGCTCGGTCGGACACGCGGCCGCGGCGAGGGCGAAGGCGAGGAGGGGAAGGCTGCGGATGCGCATGGGGGAACGGTAGCAGCGTGAGAGCGCGCTGAACTGGCGGGAGCGTTTGTGTCGCCGAGACCCGGTTCGCCGGACCCCAATTCGTGAGCCTCTTTGTTCAAGCCCCCCGCCGCCCGGCCGTTAACCATCATCAGTAGCAAGGCTGGTTCCACGAACGGGCACACCCCAGCGAAATCGGGGTTCGCAAAGCTCCTGACCTGAAACCGCTCCGGCGGGAAGGTTTGAAGGGCTGCCGAAAGGACCGGACAGGGCAACGAGCGCGCAGGTTGGCGCGTCCGCGGCTCGGGATCAGCCAAGGCGGATCGGATGAACCGATGCGCCGCGCAGTGCTCGCACTGCGTGTGGTTGACCGGAGGCCGTCATGGCTCGTTGTTCCTGGAACCTCATCTCCTCCCTCTCCGCCGCCTCCCTCGCCGCCCTGGGCCTCGCGTCCAGCGGCCTCGCCGGCTGCCAGGGCTTCAACGACCTGCAGGACCTCGAGCTCGCCCGCGCCGAGGCTCGCTACGTTCCCACCGAGCTCGGCGCCACGCTGGGTGTCGCCTTGATGGACGCCCGCCAGTACGGCGACGTGTCCGCCGAGGCCCAGGCTGCCTGGATCAACGGCGAGCCGATGACCGAGGACGGCTGCGCCAACGTCGGCATCGTGGACGGCATGTCCATCAGCGACATGCGCGGCGCGGTGCGCTTCGACTTCCCCAACTGCGACGGTCGCTCCGGCTCCGTCATCGTCTCGCAGGAGTTCGACGTCGCGCTCCCCGACCTCGGCGACGGGGCCGGCGGCGAGCTGCCCGAGGGCGAAGAGCCCGAGCTGCCGCCGGGCACCGAGGCGGACGTCACCGACGCCTTCGACCCGACCGCGGTCGAGGACGGCTCCGTGGCCATCACCTACGCCGGCTACCGCAACGGCCTCCTTCGCACCGCCGGCACGCTCTCCATGACCGAAGAGGGCGACGTGGGCACGCTGGACGCCGACCTTCGCCTCGCCGCGCTGGACTACGAAGGCGACATCGACGTGACCGGCGACTGGACCGAGATGGCCGACGGCCTCGCCACCCGCCTCGACGTGACCGGCGACTTCGTCAGCGTGACCGGCGTCGAGTGGACCGTCATCGCCAACAACGTGGTCTTCCAGCCCGGCTGCATGGACGGCCTGGGCGGCAACCTGACCCTCGTGCACGACAACCCCCTCGGCCGGGTCACCGTCGAGGCCATCTTCGATGCGACCTGCGACGGCTGCGCCACCATCCTCATCAACGGCGAGGAGCAGGCCAGCTCCTGCTTCGGCGACGGCACGAACATCGGCGGCTTCTGAGGGGCAGCTGGCAGTCTCCATCCCCCACCCCTGGACCTGCAACGGCCAGCACGCGGAGCCTCCCTGATCAGGGGGGCTCCGTTGCTTGGGGCGCGGCGGTATGCTCGCCCGATGCGGTTCAACGCCTTCCTCATGCTCCTCGTCCCCGTGTTCCTGCTCGGCGGCTGCCTCGATGGTCCCCTCGGCTCCTACGAGCTGGGCACCTCGACCGTGGACACCACGTGCAGCGGGGTCGACTCGTCCCGCGCTCTCGCTTTTGGTGACGCCCTGAAGGAGGCCCCGGCCACCGATCTGGGAGTGGGACGCCTGACCCGCAACGATCCGATGGTGGCCATGCTCACCCGCGACGATTCGTCGATCTTCTTCGCCCAGATCCAGCAGGACGAAGCCGACGCGTACCTCTGGACCGGCACCCGGGTGCAGACCGAGACGACCGTCGCGGAGGCCCTGCTCGGTGCCGACTACTCGGCGCTGTTGGAGGCCGATGGCAACTGCACCTTCGACCTGACGGTGGGAGCGACGCTGGCGTTCCGGGACCAGAGCTGGGATGCGGTGACCGCCACGTTCACGGTCACCGTGGACGAGGCCGACGGTGGCGATCCCTGCGACATCACCGCGTGCAGCAGCACGCTGTCGTTCGGCGCCTCGCACGTCGATGGCCAGAACCCGGGGATCCAGGCCACCGAGTAGCGCCCGTCAGGCCAGGAGCTCGCCCGCCGTCACGGTGATCGCGCGGCCCTCCAGCACGACCCGATCCCCGTGCAGCTCCACCGTCAGCTCGCCGCCGCGCTCGGAGAGCTGCCTCGCGCGCAGACGTCCGCGTCCCAGCCGCTCCACCCAGAAGGGCGCCAACGCGCAGTGGGCCGAGCCGGTGACTGGATCCTCGTCCACTCCGACCCCGGGCGCGAAGAACCTGCTGACGAAGTCGACACCGCCAACATCGTCCCGCGCCGTGACCATGATCCCGCGGGCCGCGAGCACGTGGAGCGCGCGGAAGTCGGGGCGCACCGCCTCGACCGCCTGTCGGTCCGGCAACTCGAGCAGGTAGTCGAAGCGGCTGCGCCAGGAGGAGACGACGTCGTCCAGTCCCATCCCCTCGAGCAGGCCCTGGGGCAGCCGGCTCGCCTCGGGGGGCGTGGACGGGAAGTCCATGCGGATCGCGCCGTGGGCGGTGCGCAGGCAGGTCAGTCGTCCGGACAGCGTCTCGAAGATCAGCGGCTCGTCCTGCGCAGCGCGGCCCGTGGACCACAGGGCGTGACTCGTGGCCAGGGTGGCGTGTCCGCAGAGCTGGACCTCCGCGGCCGGGGTGAACCAGCGGAGCGAGAACGACGGGTGCGCCGTGGCCAGGGGCTGCACGAACGCGGTCTCGGAGTGCTTCATCTCGGCCGCCACCGCCTGCATCCAGGCCTCGCTGGGAGCCTGCTCGGCCGGCAGGATCACGACGGCCGCGGGGTTGCCGGTGAAGGGGGCGGTGGCGAAGGCGTCGACGACGTACAGCGGGAGCGGCATGCGCTCCAGGCTAGAGGAACCGGCCTGGGATCACTCCTGATCGAACCAGATCGACAGCTGCAGGAAGGCGGAGGCCGCCACCGGCTCCCCCTTCGCGACCGGCAGCCCGAGCTCGACCTCCGTCAGGAGCTCGCCCCAGTCGGCGATGCCGGCGTTCCAGCCCGCCGCCACCGCGTGGCTGCGCTCGCCGTCCGCGTACAGCCCGGCTGAGAGGCGCCAGGCCAGCAGGAGCTGGTCGTCGTCGATGGAGAGGTAGGCGCCGGCGGTCAGGTTCAGGTCCACCGACACGTCCGGCTTGGGTCCGGCGGGGGAGATCCACGGCGCCAGGTTCGCCCGGGCGAAGAGCCCCGCCAGCTCCATGTCCGGCTTGAAGTCCAGGTTGAGCTCGACCCACGGCGAGGGCGCGACGCTGCCGTCGAAGGTGGCGAGCTCGAACCCCAGGTCCAGGTCGAAGGCGGCCGTGTCGATGGGCGTTCCGAACAGCCCGAACCCGCCCCCGAGCTCGGAGGAATCGCCGTCCGTGTAGGCCTCGACCCAGCCGTAGGCGCTGAACCCGGGCAGCCCCAGGTACCCGTAGATCCAGGTCCCGGCGGACGTCTCCACATCGAGGCTGGCGCTGGGCCTGCCCACGGCCAGACCTCCCCCCAGGCCCATGTCGATCCCTACCCACATCGGGTCGAACGTCTCCCACGTGTCCAAGGCCTGGGCGGCCGAGGGCAGCAGGATCGTGATCAAGAGAGCGAACAGGGATGGCCGCACCGCACAAGTCTAAGGGGGGCGCAGACCAGACCGGTCCACTACCATGCGCTCTCACAGGGAGTCCCATGACCCGTCGGCTGCTGCTCTTGATGTTGGTTCTCCTTCCCGCGACGGCCCTTGCCGAGAAGGGAGGCAAGGCCGAGGCCCCTGCAGAGGAGGCACCCGCGGAGGCCGTGGCCGAGGAGCAGGTCTCCTTCCCCGTCGCCCTGGGCTCCCTCGCGCCGGCTCCGTTGCCCGAAGGCGTGCTGGAGCCGGGTCTGGACTCCGTACAGGTCACCCTGCTCATCGCCATCGACGAAGAGGGAGACGTGCTCAACGCCGAGGTGGGCACGACGTCCGGGATCCCCGAGGTGGACGCCGCGGCCGTGGACGCCGCCGCGTTCCTGCGGTTCTTCCCCGCCCAGCGCGCCGACGGAACCCCCGTCGGGGTCACCATCGAGTTCCCGTTCGTGTTCCTGCGCCCGCCGCCGCCGCCGCCGCTCATTCCGCCCGCCCTCCTGTCTGGCCTCGTGGAGATCAAGGGTTCGCGGGAGGCCATGCCCGGGATGATCATCGAGCTGTACACGGCCACGCTGAACGCCGAGGCGGCTGAGCTCCACGCGAAGAAGCAGGCCGCGGCCGGGGAGGGGGAGACCGTCGAGCCCTCCCTCCGGGCGATGGACTACGACCAGGCCGACGAGGTGGCCTACTCCGCCGAGACGGACGCGGACGGGCGCTTCGAGATCGACGGCATCGCCCCGGACACCTACGTCGCGGTGCTCGGCGGCGGCACCTTCAAGGTCGAGGAGTTCGTCGAGATCCTCGGCGAGGGCGTGCTGCGCGACGTCGTGTACCGCGCCCGGCCCACGGGGCTGTCGGAGACCACGGTCGTCGCGCGACGCGGCGGCGACACGCCCTCCCGGGTGATGACCCGCGAGGAACTGCGCACGATGCCTGGCGCCGGCGGCGATCCCATCGCAGCGATGCAGTCGCTGCCCGGGATCATCCACCAGTCCCCCATGCAGACGGGGTTCGCCGGAAGCAACCAGGCGCCCATCATCCGCGGCGCCGCCTCCGAGGACTCGGTGCTGTACATGGACGGGCTGCCGGCTCCGATCCTGCTGCACTCCATCTCCAACAAGACCATCACCGGGGACTACATCCTCGACACCGCCTACCTGCGTCCGGCCGCCCCCGAGGCGCGCTTCGGTGACCTGACCGGTGGCGTGCTCGGAGTGGAGCTGCGGGGCCCGCGGGAGGACCGCATCGGCGGGTTCGTGGACATCGGGATCGGCGAGAGCGGCGCGGCCATCGAGGGCCCCATCACCAAGAAGAGCCGGTTTTACGTGGGCTTCCGGCGCACCTACTACGACATCTTCATCAAGCTGATCATGCCGGGGGACTCGCGGCTCCAGCTCACCACGGCGCCCTTCGCCCAGGACCAGCAGGCGATCATCGAGACCGACGTCGCCGAGTGGCTCACGATGCACCTGAGCTACATCGGCACCCTGGACGGCATCAAGGTGGTGGACACGGGCGACGAGGACGAAGCGGCGCGCGGGCTGTTCGACACCCGCACCGACATGCATCGCTTCACGCTGCGGGGCGACTTCCGGCTGGGCAAGGAGCAGAAGATCAAGAACCGCGCGGGGGTGGCCCTGACGCTGTGGGGCACCTCCTTCAACGCGCTGGACATCTTCTCGCGCTCCGAGCGCCACACCACGGTGCATGTCTTCGACGACCTGAACCTGCCGATCCTGCCGTGGCTGTCGATGGACGCGGGCTTCCTGCTGGAGGTGGACGGAGTCCGGCTCTCGGAGAACCTGCCGGACTTCGGTCGCGAGGACACCGGCCCCACCACCCAGACGGGGCAGGAGGAGAACCTCACCGGCAGCTCCCGCAACACGCGGACCTGGGTCGGTGCGTACGTCGGCCTGCCCATCACCCCCATCGAGCAGATCGTGTTCGCGCCGGAGTTCCGCCTGGACTGGCGCAACGACCTCAAGCAGGTCATGCCCCAGGTGCGCGGGCGGCTGGGGATCGCGCCCGTGGAGGGCGTGCGGATCTCGCTGGCCGGCGGGCGCTACCTGCAGTCGCCGTCCCAGGAGGAGCTGAGCTCCATCTCCGGCAACCCGGAGCTGAAGGCCGAAGGCGCCTGGCACATCAACCTGGGGGTGAACCTGCAGCCCGGCACGTTCCTGAACATCGATCTGCAGGGCTACGCGAAGTTCCTGGACCACCAGACGGTGAGCAACCGGACCAACGGGGACCTGGGCGCGTTCGCCGATCTCGGCTTCGACTTCGGCGCCGACGACGAAGACGATCCCACCCATGGGCTGAGCAACGGCGGCATCGGGCGGATCTGGGGCGCGGAGCTGTTCACGCGGTGGAACCTGTTCCCCGGCGGTCGCCTCGTGGGGTGGTTGGGCTACGGGCTGAGCTGGGCCCAGCGCAAGGACTCCGAGGAGGAGGAGTGGCGTTTCTTCGCCAATGACCGGCGCCACCAGCTGACGGCCGTGCTGCAGGTGAAGCTGCCGGGCGAGGTGACGATCGGCGGGCGCTGGCAGATCCAGAGCGGCTCGCCGCTGACCCCGGTCGAGAAGGCCACCTACTACGCCGACATCGACGCGTTCGTGCCCACCTACGGAGGCCTGTACTCAGCGCGGCACGCGCCCTACCACCAGCTGGATCTGCGCATCGACAAGAAGATCCGCAAGAACAACCACATGGTCGAGGTGTTCGCCGAGGTGACGGACGTGTACGCCGCGAAGACCGGTGACTACGTCTTCTACAGCTACGACTACGAAGAGGAACTCGCGTTCCAGGGCATCCCCAGCATCAACATCGGCGCCCGGGTGGAGTTCTAGATGGCATCCCGCACAACGAACACGGCCGTCCTGGGCTGCCTCGCCGCCGCGATCCTGGTCGCCGGCTGCTTCCCGACGTTCCCCGACGAGGGCGCGGTCAAGGACCTGCGGGTGCTCGCGATCCAGCAGGATCCAGCCGTCGCGGTGCTGGACTCGTTCCCGTTCCCCACGGTCACCCTGCGCGCGTTGGTGGTCGATCCGCTCGATATCGAGCTCGGGGACGCGACCCACACCTGGACCCTGGAGCTGGGCGACGACTTCGAGGGCAGCGAGCTGCTCGACGGGCTGATCCCCGAGGGACCCTGGACCGACGAGCTGGACATCGACTTCTCGGGGCTGATGGGCGGGACGGGCGCGCGGGACGACATCACGCCACCGGACTTCCTGCCCGCCACCGAGTACGGAGCCGGGATCCTGCCGCTCACCTACGTGGTGGACAACGGGACGCGCACGCGGGAAGCGGTGAAGTTCCTGCGGTTCATGACGCCTGACTTCGAGAACGCCGTCCTGCCCGCGTTCGGCCCCGCGGGCTACCGGCCGGTGGATGTGTACAACGAGGCGGTCGCGAACACGCCGGAGATCCCCGAGGGCTGGAACGCCAACCCCAACATCACCAAGATCACGATCAACGAGGGTGAGCAGAGCTTCGAGGGCGAGCAGATCACCCACGGCCTGTCGGCCATCGACATCGGGACCATCGTGGGCGGCGAGGGGCTGCGCTTCGACGTCGAGGTGGAGGACGACAAGCTCGCCAAGGACATCGACGTGGAGCTGTACTGGACCCACGGGTCCCCGGGCCTGCCCATCGCGGAGCTCGACGGCGGCGGCGGGCCGGGCGGCTTCGGAGGCGGGGGCACCGGCCAGACCGACTGCGTGGAGCCGAAGGCGGGAGATCCGGAGGCCCAGGACGGAGAGGGCTTCGGCGGCGGCGCCGGTCTGAGCGAGCGCTTCGAGCCGGACCGCGCGTTCGGCTGGACCGCCCCGTGCGCGGTCAACCAGGGGCCCATGCGCTTCTTCCTCATCGCGAGGGACGGCGACGGCGGGGTGGCCTGGCAGGAGCTGCGGATCGCGCTGGAGTAGCGCACCGCGGGGCTACAGCGGGGCGCTCCGGGCGAGGCGCGGTACAGTCCCGGGCCGTTCAGGAGGCCAGACGAGATGAGTAGAGCGAGCGGAGTCCTCCTTCACCCCACGAGCCTGCCCGGGCCCTGGGGGCAGGGCGATCTGGGACCCGAGGCCCGACGGTTCGCCGCCTGGCTCGGATCCGCCCGGCAGCGGGTGTGGCAGGTGTTGCCGCTGACCCCCGTGGACGACTCGGGGTCGCCGTACAACTCGCCCTCCGCGTTCGCGGGCAGCGCCGGGCTCGTCTCGCTCGACGACCTGGTGGAGCAGGGCTGGCTGCGGGCCGACGATCCCGAGCTCGCAGCCCTCGCCGCGATCTGCGCCGAGCGTCCCGCGGATCGCATCGACCACCGCTTGATCAAGGAGCGGCGGGAGCCCCTGGTGCGCAAGGCGGCGCGGGCGCTGCTGGATGCGCGGGGCACGGGGCGGTTCCCGTCCGAGGCGTTCGCCGCGTTCTTGCAGGCCGAGTCGGCGTGGCTGCCCGACTGGACGCGGTTCCACGCCCTGGGGCGGGAGCGGGGCGCCCCGTGGTGGAGCTGGCCTGCGCAGGCCGCGCCGGATCCGGCCCTGGTGGCCGAGGAGGAGGCGGTCCAGTTCCTGTTCGACGCGCAGTGGCGCCGCCTGCGGGCGGTGGCGGCGGAGCACGGGGTGCAGATCGTGGGGGATCTGCCGATCTTCGTGAGCGCGAACAGCGCCGCGGTCTGGTCGTCGCCGGAGCTGTTCCTGCTGGGGGAGGACGGCCTGCCCGCGGTGGTCGCCGGCGTTCCGCCCGACGCCTTCAGCCCCACGGGCCAGATGTGGGGCATGCCGCTGTACGACTGGGCGCGGAACGAGGCCGACGGCTTCGCCTGGTGGTGCGCCCGGCTGTCGGCGCTGCTGCGTCGGGTGGATCTGGTCCGCGTCGACCACTTCCGGGGGTTCGAGGCGGCCTGGCACATCCCCGCCGACGCCGAGGATGCGCGCGCCGGATCCTGGGTGCCGGGGCCGGGGCGGGTCCTGTTCGACGCGCTGCAGCGCGCGCTGGGAGGCGGCCCCCTGCCGCTGATCGCCGAGGATCTGGGGGTCATCACGCCGGCGGTGGATGCGCTGCGGGACGCCTTCTGCCTGCCCGGCATGCGGATCCTGCAGTTCGCGTTCGGCGGAGAGCCGAACCACGCGTATCTGCCCCACACCTACCCCGAGCGCTGCGTGGTGTATCCGGGCACGCACGACAACGACACCGTCTTTGGCTGGTGGGCACACATCGGCGCCGAGGAGCGGCAGCGGGTGGCCAGCTACCTGGGGCGAGAGGTGGGCGATCCGGCCTGGGACCTGTGGCGGCTGGCGTCGGAGTCGCGGGCGGAGCTGGCGGTGGTGGCGGCCCAGGACCTGCTGTCGCTGGGGGAGGAGGCGCGGTTCAACGTGCCGGGCATGGCTGACGGGAACTGGGCGTGGAGGGCTGCCCCCGGCGCCCTCGATGATCACCTGGCGGGGCGCCTCGCGGAGGTGACGGCCCGCGCGCATCGAGACGGGCATTGCGCATGAGCATCGTGCACCAGGAGCGCTTGTCGGTCGCCACGGGCAGCCCGGGCCTGCACGACATCACCGCCCAGGTGGCGGCGGTGGTGGCGCGGAGCGGGATCGGGATCGGGCTCGCCACGGTGTTCATCCGACACACCTCGGCCTCGCTCCTCATCAACGAGAACGCGGACCCGGACGTGTGCCGGGACCTGCAGGCGTTCTTCGCGCGGCTCGTGCCCGAGGGCGATCCGCTGTACCGCCACACCGACGAAGGGCCCGATGACATGCCCGCGCACGTCAAGTCGGCGCTGACGGCTTCAGCCCTGACGATCCCCGTCGATGACGTACGTATGGTGTTGGGTACCTGGCAGGGGCTGTATGTCTGGGAGCATCGGCGGCGGTCCACGCGGCGGGAGGTGGTGGTTCATGTGGCGGGGACGGCTGGATGAGTGAGCGCGCGCTGATCGTGACGGGTGATCCGGCGTTGAAGGGCCTGCTCGTTCCGATCTTCGAGGGAGTGGGCCTCGAGCCGGTGGTCGTGGCCTCGGTGGCGCTCGCGGCAGAGCACGCCGGGGCCGGCGGGTTCGCCCTCCTGGTGCTCGACCGGGAGCAGCCCGAAGGGCAGTCCGCGTTCGTCTTCCTGCGCAGGATCAAGTCCCAGGACCCGTCGCCGCCCGTCTTGATGGTGTGCGGCAACGCTGCCCCCGATGACCTCGTCGCCGCCTTCCGCCTGGGCGCGGGAGAGGTCCTTCGCAAGCCGCTGCGGGCAGGGATGGTGGGTGCGGCGCTCACCCGGATCCTGCCGTCGGTGGCGCCCTGATCCTGCTCCCTCCAGCCAACGTCCTGATCATCGACCCGGACGACGCGCACGCCCAGAAGATGGTCGCGGCGGTCGACCGGGCTGGCCACATGGCGTTCGTGGCCCCCACCGCGGAGGAGGCGGCGACCCGGCGCGGTCGGCGCGACATCCAGGTCGTGCTGCTCACCTCCGCGGGCTGGAACGACGGCGGCGCGGCCTACGTCAAGACCCTGATCGACTCGATCAGCGGCGTCCGGGTGGTGATGGTGGGCTCGTCTCGGCTGCTGCGACGGGCGTCGGAGCTCCAGAGCCTGGGGGTGCAGCGCCTCCTGACCGAGCCCTTGTCGAACCTGGAGATGCTGGTCGCGCTGGACGAGGTGTTGGCGGGACCGGAGGGCGCGCTGGAGGCCCCGGAGGTCGAAGGGGCCGTCGCGCCCGAGCCCGAGGACGCCGAGGCGAACCGCGAACCCCGGCGCGGGTCGTCCGGGGAGCAGCCGGAGCCCGAGCCGCCCAGGGAGGCCTGGGCGGACCCGAAGGCGGTCCGCAGCCAGCTGCACTCCCTGGCCAATGACCTGCGCAACGGCACCACCACCCTCAAGGACATCTCGCCGGTGGCGATCGAGCTTCAGGGCCTCGTGGGCGATCCGGAGACGACGCTGCTCAACCTCGTGGACAAGATCGAGCAGGATCCGAAGCTGGCCATGGCGATCCTGAAGGCCTCCAACGCGGCGGCGTACCGGGGCATGCCCAACGTCATCGACCTGGAGGCGGCCGGTCGGCGGCTGGGCACCCGTCGGCTCGGCGAGATCGCGCAGACGGAGGCCCTGCGGTCCGCGTTCACGAGCGGGGTCACGGGCTGGAGTCGCCTGCTGTCGCGGATGTGGCGCACGACGGTGGTCACCGCCCAGGTCACGCGGGACATCGCCGAGAAGGTCGGGGAGCGGAACCTCGGCGCCGTCTACACGATGGCGCTGTTCCACAACCTCGGTGAGGTCCTGATCATCGGCATGTACCAGCAGCTCGGGTACACGGCGCCGCGCACGGGCACCGCCGACGGCGCGCTGGAGCGCGAGATGAACTCCCAGCACACCGCGCTCGGCACGCTGCTGCTTCGCTCGTGGGGCATGCCGCCGTCCATCGCGGCCGTCGCGTTCCACCACCACGACCCGAGTCAGCTGCCCAGCGGCACCCCGGTCTGCAGGCACGCCTGGATGGTCGGGGGCGCCTACCAGGCCGTCGTCGAGGCCGGCTACGACTACAAGAAGGGCAAGACGGAGGGTCCTGCCGTCGCCTCCGCCGCCGCCGCGCTGGGCATCAGCCCCGACGTGTTCACGCAGGCCGCCGAGGCGGCCATCGGGCGCTGGACCGGGAACGAGTAGCGGGCCTCCGCAACATCGGCGCGAGGGGGCTGGTCGCCAGAGTGACCACTTGCGCCCCCGGCGCTCAGAACCCAGCGTTCGCAGCCATGCTCTACGTGTCCGACCAGCTGACCATCCTCGACCGGTGGCTCGAGATCCGGATGAGCCGCTCCGGCGGCCCAGGGGGTCAGCACGTCAACAAGGTGGAGACGCAAGTGGAGCTCCGGCTCGATGTGGCCGGCTGCGAGCAGCTCGAGGAGCCCACCAAGGTCCGGCTGATCGCGCTGGGGGGCTCCCGGGTGACCAAGAACGGGGTGCTGCAGGTGGTCTGCGGGCGGAACCGGGAGCGCCTCGCCAACAAGGCCGAGTGCGAAGAGCGCATGCGTGAGCTGCTGTTGCAGGCCCTCGCCCCTCCGCCGAAGCCGCGCAAGAAGAGGCGCGTGTCCCTCGGGGCGAAGATCCGGCGGGTCGACGCGAAGAAGGCCGTCGGGAAGAAGAAGAGCGATCGGGGCCGGCAGTACGGCGACGACGGCTGACCGGTCTCTGCAGTGACCACCATGCTCCGGACACAACTGGGGTGACTGGTCACCGCTGTGACCATGCCACCGCGGCTGAGCCGTCCCCGCGACCGCGCGCGAACGCATGACGTAGAGCCGATAGGGGCGCAATGCCCGCCGTGGCTCGCTTCTTGCGGAGACAGGGAGCATGCGAACGCACCTCTCCCCGTATTTCCCGCTGAACCTGCTGGTCGTCGTGGCCGCGGCCCTCGCGCTCACCGCCTGCTACGTGGATCCCCTCGGCGGCGCCGAGGAGGAGCCGGCCCCGCAGGCGCTGTCGATCGACGATGCGCTGCGCAGCCTCCCCGCCCAGGATGTGTTCGCGGAGGCGGGCGAGGAATTCGGCGTTCCGGCCGACCTGCTCGCGGCCCTCGCGTGGCACCAGAGCTCGTTCGCGCCCGGCGCCGGGGACCACGACGAGCACGCACCCGCCCACGGATGGATGGGCCTGCGGCCGGATCAGGTGACCGCCGCGGCGTCCCTGACGGGGCTGTCCGAGGAGTCCATCGAGACGCGCCGGGAAGAGAACATCCACGGCGCCGCCGCGCTCCTGGCCGCTCTTCGCACGCAGGTGGCCGCGGGCGCGAACCCGCTGGCCGTGGACGCCGCCTGGTACGAGGTGGTCGTTGCCTTCGCCGGCTTCGACGCGGAGTGGCTGTCCCACAGCTTCGCCAGGGACGTGTTCCTGACCCTGCAGAACGGCCTCGCGGTGCCCACCGAGGGCGGCGACCTCGTGCACCTGGAGTCCCGCGAGCTGCCGGATCTGGCCTACGTGCGCTCGGTGGAGGCCCCCTCGTCGGACGGCACCAGCTTCAGCGGGTCGACGGACTACCCCGGCGCGGCGCGCTTCTCCCCGGCCCACAGCTCGAACCAGAGCACCCGGTCCGGTGGGGCCGGCGCCATCCGTCGCGTCGTGATCCACACGGTGGAGGGCAGCTACTCCGGCGCCATCGGCTGGTTCCAGAACCCCAGCGCCAACGTGTCGGCCCACTACGTGGTGCGCAAGTCCGACGGCGAGATCACGCAGATGGTGCGCGACGCCAAGAAGGGCTGGCATGTGTGCGGCAGCAACAACGACACCATTGGCATCGAGCACGAGGGCGCCGCGAACAACGCCGCCACCTGGACGCCGGCGATCCTCGACTCCTCGGCCCGCCTCACCGCGTGGCTCGTCAACCAGTACAACATCCCCATCGACCGGGATCACATCGTCGGCCACGGCGAGATCCAGGGCGCCGGCTGCTCGTACCGCTATGACCCCGGCACCCACTTCCCCTGGTCGCAGTACATGGGCCTGGTGAGCATGTACGCCGTGGGCAGCAGCCCCGTGGCCGAGGACCCGGACCCGCTGCCCCCGGGCGAGCTGCCGTCCGCGCCCGAGACCCTGCCCAGCACCTCCTCGGTGGCCTTCCAGTCGCCCCGAGACGGCGACGTCATCGGCAACCCGGTGATGATGCGGATCGTGAGCACGAACGCCCACCACGTGGACGTGTACGCGGGCCCGTACCGCATCGCTCGGGATCTCGTGGCCTCGCCGGTGCACGTGGGGGTTCCGTTCAGCCAGCTCGGGGAGCGCACGTTGACGGCGAAGGCCTACTCGGCGTCCGGCGCGGTGCTCGCCACGGACACGGTCACGGTGACGGTGGCCCACACCGCGGGCTCGCTGGCCCCGAGCGCCAGCCAGGTCGGCGGCATGACGTACCGGATGGGGGCGGTCGCATCCGATCCGAGCGTGTCCCGTGTGCGGTACTGGGTGGACGGCTGGGCCCTGGCGGACGACGCCAGCGGCTCCCAGCAGGCCCTCGGCCCCGACTTCGAGCTGCGCTACACGTTCAGCCACGCCGCGTACGGCCGGCAGCTCGTGGCGCGGGGCTACGACGCGGATGCGAACCTGGTCAGCGAGGGCTTCAGCTACATCGACGTGAACCCCGGCGCGAGCAGCAGCAGCGAGGAGATCACGGCGGTCGATACGCAGCCCGCGGGCGGCACGATCATGTACCTGCGGTCCACCGCGACCCCGGGCGTGCAGTACGTCGAGTACTACGTGGACGGATGGAAGCTCCCCGACATGAACACGGGCGAGACGTACGCCGTGCCCCTCGATTTCTCGCTCTGGTACGAGTTCAACTACTGGGGCGAGCGCAGCCTCGAGGTGCGGGCGTACGACGCGTCCTGGACCCTCGTGGACACGTGGACCCAGACGATCAACGTGCCGTCGCCGGCGCTTGAGGTCAGCTGGCAGCGCCTGGGCTACAAGAACTACCGCTTCGACGCCGACGCGCCCGCCGGCACGTCGCGGGTGGTCATCGAGATCGACGGCTGGGCCCTGCCGGACAACGACTCGGGGCACCAGTGGACCGAAGGACCCGACTTCATCCTCAACTACGACTTCAACTACGCCGGGTACCGCGCCCTGACGGCGCGGGCGCTGGATTCAGCCGGCAACGTCGTCGGGACCTACGCGGCGAACATCCAGGTCTACTGATCGCGGCCGCGGAAGACGTGCGTGACGCCCGATCTCTTCGTCAGCGGCGTCGTCGCTCCC
>CALAGR010000166.1 GCA_937891735.1 uncultured Pseudomonadota bacterium
CGTGGCTGGCCGCCTGCGCGGCCAGCGCGGTGTCCAGGGCTCCCTGGAGTTCCTCCGCCTCGCCGGACCCGGCCGCCTCCTGCTGCGCCGCCTGCACCAGGGCCTCGAGCTCCGCTTCCTGCCGCGCCAGCGCATCGGACCGCGTCGCCAGCGCCCCTTCGCGTTCCTCCAGCCCCGCCGCGCGTTCCTCCGCCGCCCGCGCCTCGGCCTCCTGGGCGGTGGACTGCCGTCCGAGCTGCAGCTCCTTGCGGGTCAGCTCCATCTCCCAGCGCGCGAGCTGGGCCCGGCTCTCCGCCACGGCACGGTCACCGGCCCCGGAGTCGACGGGCTCCGCGACGTCCTCGAATCCCCCGGACTCGATGGTGGGCTCTTCGTCCGAGCCCCCCGCCGAGCGCTCCGCCAGCAGCCGCTCCAGCCGCTGCCCGAAGAACGGTCCCCCCAGGGGGCGGCGCACGTAGTGATCTGCAGGGGACTCACCGAACCAGTGCGCGACGTGGCTCGGATCCGCCAGCCCCTCCGAGACGACCACCACGGGAATGCTCGACAGGTCCGGGTCCGCCTTGAAGGCGTCGCAGACCGCCAGCCCCTCGGGCGTGTCGCCGCTGATGACCACCATCCACGGCCGCTCCGCGCGCGCCGCGTCCACCCCCTGGGCCACCTCCGCCAGCGCGGTCACCCGCATGTCCTCGGCCGCCAGCCGTTCCGTCAGGAACCGGGCGGATCCTGCGTCGGGATCGAGGACGAGGATCAGGTCGACGGCGCTCATCCCTCGCCCTTTCGCCAGAACCGGTGGCCCGGCGACGACTTCTTGGGCACCTGCCCGCTCTTGCGCTGGGGCGCGCCGCCGGGGCTGGTGCTGCCACCGGCGAGCGCCCGCTTCGCCCACGTCGCCGTGGGATCGAGCTTGATCACCCGGGACAGCCACTTGGCGGCGAGCTCTTCCTGGTGGGTCTCGAGCGCGACCTTCGCCAGGAAGGACGCCGCGCGCGCGTTCTTGGCGTCAAAGGTCCAGGCCAGCTGCAAGAACTCCTCGGCCTCGCCCGGATCGTCCTCTCCCACTGCGCGGGACTTCCAGGTCGCCCAGCCCAGGTCCGCGAGCACGTCCGGGTGCGAGGGGTTCTCCAGGCGCTCCTTGCGTAGCAGCGCCACCGCCTCGCGGAACTTGCCCTCCTCCATGAACTTGCGGGCCTTGATGTGGCCGCCCTGCAGCGCGCTCGCCGCGTCGTCCAGGGGTCCCCCCGCCGCCACGCGCATGCCGGGGTGGCTCTGGAAGTCCCGCGAGGCCCCCTTGATGGCCTGCAGGATGGGCGCCTGTCCAGCGTCCAGCCGGCGGCCGTACTCGGCTCGACGCTCCTCGTCCGCCAGGGTGCGCCACACGAGGTGCGCGCCGGTCAACAGCTCCTTGGCGAGCTCCCGGACCTCCGGCGGCAGCGAGGCCGCCTTGCTGGCCACCCGGTAGCGTCCCGCCAGCCGCTTGCTGCGGCGATCGATCGCCTGGGCCGACGCGCTCGGATCCAGGCCCAGGAACGCGTAGTAGTCCGCGCCCATGCGCTTTCTGTGCTCGATCCGGATCTGCTCCGCCTGATCCTGTCCAGCGTCTCGGGGCTCGACCTTGGGGGGCGCAGGCAGCGGTTTGTCGGGCGCGCGACGCTCGTCCTCGCGGCGCTCCGCCTCGCGACGCTCCGCGATCCGGGGGCGCTTCTTCTCCCGCAGCGCCGGTGGGGCGTCGAGCAGAGCGGCCATCGCATCCACCGGCCGACCCTGCCGCTCGAACAACGCCGCAGAGTCCAGCAGCCACAGCAGCTTGATGAGGGTTCCGGACCGGTCGGGGATCAATCGGTAGATCACATCGACCGTGCAGTTCGGTCCGATGGCGGAGGGCAGGTCGTCGAAGGGCTCCTCCACCTCGAAGTGCGGGAACCACTCCTCGAACTCGTCCGCCCGGCGCAGCTCGCCCAGGGCCGTCACCGTCGGCAGCACCTCGTCCATCGACACGTGCTGGCGTACGCCGATCCACAAGGCGTGCAGGGTCGCCGGATCCGGCAGGAGCGCGGGATCGATCCGGTCCGCGAGCTGGGGACGCTCGTCGAACGACCAGGTGCCCGTGGCCCACCGCAGCGCGTCGGCGATGCCGGCCACCAACCGCTCCTGGCGGTGCTGCGCCAGCTGCGCTTCGGTCAGGACCCCGGCCATGAGCAGGGCGTCTTCGAGCCGCTCGTCCGGGCCCAGCCGCTCCGCGAACCACTGCAGGCGCGCCACCGGCACGATGCCGGACTGCCCCAGGGTCCTGGCGAGCTGGTCCTCAGCCTGGTCCGAGGAGTACGCGATCGGATCGCCGGAGACGACCAGGTAGCGCCGCCAGCGCTTCCCGAAGCGCACCTCCAGCACCCCCGAGCGACGGGTCCGGTACAGCGCGAACAGCAGACGCACCCAGCTGGCGTGGCTGTGGGGTCCCTCCGGAATGGCGCTGACATCCGACTCAGCCACGAGCTGTCCGCCCTCCTCGAGTGCCCCCCAACACCCCAACTTTCAGCATACCGGGTCGCCCGAAACCTGAAAGCGTCCGCGCCGTCAGTTCGGGCCGGATCGCTCCCAGGTCACAAAGCTCACGCCGTCTCCCGGGCGCCGCTCCACCTCGCGGAATTGATCCGGATCCACGGCCGGGAAGTGCGTGTCTCCTTCCACCTCTTCGTGCACCTCGGTGAGGAACAGCTTCGTGGCCAGGGGCAGCGCAGCCGCATAGAGCCCGGCCCCTCCGATGACGAAGGGCTGCTCGTCCGACCGCCAGGCCAACTCCAGCGCAGCCTCGAGCGACGGCACCACCGAGCAGCCCGACGCCGCGTAGTCCGACTGCCGGGTGACCACGATGTTGGTCCGCCCGGGGAGGGGCCGACCGATCGACTCCCAGGTCTTGCGACCCATGATCACCGCGTGCCCCTTCGTGGTGCGCTTGAAGTGCCGCAGGTCCTCGGGCAGGCGCCAGGGCAGATCCCCGTCCCGGCCGATGACCCCGTTGCGCGCGACCGCGGCGATGATCGCCAGGCGCCTCACACCGACACCCGGGCCTTGATGTGGGGATGGGGGTCGTAGTCGAGGACCGCGATGTCCTCGTACTCGAACGCGAACAGGTCATCCCGAGGGCGAAGCTCCAGCCGTGGCAGGGGCCGGGGCGCACGGCTCAGCTGCAGCCGCGCCTGATCGAGGTGATCGAGGTACAGGTGCGCGTCCCCGAAGGTGTGCACGAACTCGCCGACCTGCAGGCCGCAGACCTGGGCCACCATGTGGGTCAGCAGGGCGTAGCTGGCGATGTTGAACGGCACCCCCAGGAACACGTCCGCCGAGCGCTGGTACAGCTGGCAGCTCAGCGCCCCGTCCTGCACATAGAACTGAAACAGCGTGTGGCAGGGCGGCAGGGCGACCTGTTCCGCTTCGGCGGGGTTCCAGCCGGTCACGATGAGGCGGCGGCTCCCGGGGTTGGTGCGGATCGTGTGCACCAGCTGCTCCATCTGATCGACCCCGTCGGCCTCGAACGTGCCGTCGGGGCGCGCCGTGGCCCCGAAGTTGCGCCACTGGTGGCCGTACACGGGGCCAAGATCGCCCTCCTGTCGGCCGAATCGGGCGGTCTGCTCCGCGGTGGCCCACTCGTTCCAGATGCGGACCTTGCGGTCCTGCAGCCAGCCCACCTCGGTGTTGCCCGACAAGAACCACAGCAGCTCGTACGTGATGGAGCGCAGGTGCACCTTCTTGGTGGTCAGCGCCGGAAACCCCTCACGCAGATCCATGCGCATCTGGTGGCCGAACACGGACAGCGTGCCCGTGCCCGTCCGGTCGTGGCGCTGCGCTCCGGTGGTGAGGATGCGTTCGAGGAGGTCGAGGTACTGCCGCACAGGGCGAGGGTACGATCCCCGGCATGTCCCGTCGCATGGCCAACCTGCTCGCGTCGATCATCACCGCGGTGATCGTGTCCGTGTCGGTGCATCTGTATCTCGATCGCAACCCGCCCGGCGGCGCCCCCGCGCCAGACACCGAAGAGCCCCCGACCGTGCGCATGGCGTTCGCGGGGATCGCGCCCCGGCAGGAGCTCCGACTCCAGGTGCAGAAGGGATACGTCGAGGTCGATGAGCTGCGTGTGTGGCAGTCGATCCGCTCGCAGCAGGGCAACGATGCGGGGCAGCTGGCGCCGGACGCACCGGCGGCGCTGGTCGGCTCGGAGCTGGCGGGGCTGGACATCGCGTCCCTGACCCGTGGGCTTCGTTCGCCCGACGGGGAGCGGGAGGCCACCTTCAGGGTGCGCTTCGAGGTCAAGGACGCCGACGCCAACACGCTCCTGCTGAGCTGGAAGATGCTCGACGCGCAGGTCGTGGAGCACGAACAGAGCCCCGCCTGGTCCAAGGCCGTCACGGGGGCGCGCAAGCTGCGGGGCGAGACCCGGATCGACCGGACGGGGGCGCCGATCACGGCCCGCATGGACGGCCTGCGGGTGTCCGACCCGGTCGGTCAGGAGCTGCAGACGCTGCTGCGTCGCTGGCTCGCCGAGCCGGCGCCGATCTTCCCCGTGGAGCCGGTGGGACACGGCGCGGTGTGGGAGATCACGCGGGAGCTGACCGACGGAGGGGTGCGCTCGAGGCAGACCCAGCGCGTGGAGGCGACCGAGCTGCGGGCGCAGACGGGCCGCATCAAGCTCGCCGAGGGGGTCAGCGGCGCGCTCCTGACGGCGGACGTGCACCTGGGCCCGGCGATGGCCGCGTTCGGGCCGAGCGTGACCAGCTTCTCCGCGACGGGCGACGCCACCTGGGAGGCGAGCACGGGCGCGATCATGGCCCCCGGAGACGCGGGCGGCACCTCCTCGGCGCGGCTGGACCTGGCCCTGGGGCACGCAACCATGGGGCTGCGCACGACCGTGGAGACCGAGCTGTTCGTCACCCGGATCGAGTGAGTCCGCCGTCCGTCAGCGGCGCAGGGCGTCCAGGAGATCCCGCGTGGCCTGCTGGCAGATGGCGCTGGTGGCGTCGTTGAAGAACGCGTGGGGCTCGCCGGAGTAGGAGATCAGCTCGACGTCGTGCCCCCCCGAGGCGGACAGGGCGCGGTAGGCCTCGGCCTGGGCGTGGGGCACGAGCGCGTCGTCGGTGCCGTGCATGAGGGTGACCGGCCAGGGCAGCGGGTCCAGGTGCAGCGGCGACACCGTGCGCGGATCGCGCCCCTGCAGGATCATCGGCTTGATCAGGCCGCCGACACCGCCCGTCATGCCCTCGAAGTCGTACACCCCGAAGACGCTCACGAGGCGGCGGAACGACCGCTCCCGGTGCTGCTGGGCGGCGAGGAGCATCAGGGTCGCCCCCGCCGACAGCCCCACCATGTGCACCGCCTCCGCGTCCAGGCCGTAGCCCTCCGCCTGCCCGAACCACCAGCCGATGGCCCCCGCCACGTCGTGCGTCGCCTCCCCGATCCGGCCTCCGCGGAACAGCAGCCGGTACTCCGCCACCGCCACCGCGAAGCCCGCCGCGACCAGCTCGGTGGCGAGGTAGCGCATGGGCTTCATGCGGCGGTTGCCCAGCACCCATCCGCCGCCGTGCACCAGCACCACCGACGGGTGCGGGCCCGGACCAGCCGGCAGGTACACATCGACGAACGGCGGGACGCCGCGCCCCTCACGGTCCGAGTACAGCAGATCGATGTGGCTCGGATCGGCTGGCTCAAACGCCAGGGGGGTGGTCAGGGAGCGCACGGCGCGCACGAGGCCGGTGAAGGAGGGTCCGCTCATCGCGGGACTAATGCCCGATCGCCGAGGTCTCTTCCAGCTCTTTCTGGTTCGTCTCGGGCAGCAGCAGCAGGATCAGGGCCAGCGCGATCAGCGGGAAGATGGCGGTGGGCTTGATCGCCGCGCCCCAGCTGTCCCAGCGCTCGGCGAGGACCCCGACGAACAGCGGCGACAGCACGTAGCCGATGCGGCCGATGAGGTTGTTGGTCCAGGCGAAGGCGTCCCCGCGCAGCTCCGTGGGGAACAGCTCGGAGGTGAACGCGTTGAGCACCGCGAGCACCGCGCTGACCCCGAACACCGCGCCGGTCAGGGCGGCTCCGAGCACCAGGGGGTGCAGGCCGGGGGTGTAGGCGAGGACCACCGCCACCGACAGGGTCAGGTAGATGACCACCGCGCCAGCCTTGCGCCCGATGACGTCGAGCATCTTGCCGGCCGCGAAGATCAGGGGCATCGATATGATGGCGGCCAGGAACAACGTCTTGCTGACCTGCTCGTTGGTCCAGCCGTTGTCCTGCTTGGCCCAGATCTTCCAGAAGTGCACGGCGTTCTGGGTGCACGCGTAGGTCATGAACCAGATGAGGCCGAGCTCGAGCACCCGCCGCCGGTGCGGACCCTTGAGGATCGCGAGGAAGGAGCGGGTCTTCGTCGGCACGACCTGCTCGGAGAACCGCTTCGTCTCCTTCAGGTTGCGCCGCGCGAAGGCGAGGATCAGCAGGGGGACCACGCCGACGAAGTACACGGTCCGCCACCCGTAGGTCGTGTCCAGGAGCAGCGGAACCACGCCCACGCAGGCGATCGCGCCGAGGCTGCTGAACGCCTGGATCACCCCGATCACCATGCCGCGCCGATCCGCCGGGAACTCCTCCGCGGCCATGACCATGGACGTCGCCCACTCCGCGATGAGGAAGATCCGGGCCACGAACTGAAAGCCCGCGAACATCCACACGGTGGTGGACAGGCCACTGAGCAGCGTGAAGAGCGCGTAGCCCAGGATCGTGGCCATCAGCACCTTGCGGCGCCCCCACCGGTCGGCCTTCCGAACCAGCAGATACGCCACGATCGTGCCGCCGTTGATGAACGCGGTGAGGGCCGTCAGCTGGAACTTGTCGAGTCCGAACTCGCCCTGGATGTCGTCCAGCACCTGGGCCAGGGCGAAGAAGTCGTAGCCCTCGAAGAAGGTAGCGACGGACAGGAAGATGAACAGGCGCCACTGGTAGCCGGTCAACGGGGTCTTGGGCGCGGCGGAGTCAGCCATCGGTGCGAGTCCCTCCTCGGGGAAGTCCTGATGGTACCGGGCGCCAGCGCCGTCGGTGTCGCCTACCCTGGCGCCATGCCCCTGCTCGACGCCGTCGTCATCGAACCCACCGCCCCCCACACCGGCAGCGTCGTCTGGCTTCACGGCCTGGGCGCCAGCGGGCACGACTTCGAGCCCGTGATCCCGTGGCTGCGCCGCCCGGACCTGCGCTTCGTGCTCCCCCACGCCCCGGAGCGCCCCGTCACCATCAACGGCGGCTACGTCATGCCATCCTGGTACGACATCCGCACCCTCGCCGCGGGGCCGGAGCGCGAGGACGACGCGCAGATCGCCGAGTCCGCCGGACTCGTTCGGGATCTGATCGCCGCCGAGATCGCCCGGGGGATCCCGAGCAGCCGGATCGCGCTGATCGGCTTCAGCCAGGGGGCGGCGCTGACGCTGCACACGGGCCTGCGCCACCCCGAGCCCCTGGCCGGCCTGGGCGTGCTGAGCGGGTACCTGCTGGTCGAAGACCGCATCGAGCGCGAGGCCACCGAGGCGAACCGCGCCACTCCCCTGCTCTTCTGCCACGGCACGCTCGACGAGGTGGTGAGCGTGTCCCGCGGTCGCAAGGCCCACGCGCGCATGACCGGGAGCGGGCGCTCCGCGGAGTGGCACGACTGGCCCATGGGCCACGAGGTGGTGGGCGAGGAGATCGAGGTGATCGCGGGGTGGCTAGGGCGCGTGCTGCCCTGAGGGGGCCTGCCCCGCGGGGGCCTGACGCGCACCCCAGAGCTCGGCGATCACGGCCCGCATGCGCGGGGTGCTGTGGGCGAAGTCGCTCGGCTGCCGCGCGCCGGGGAACCACTTCCACAGGAACGCGCCGACCACCACGGGCTCACGGTCGATGGCCCGGACCGCGGAGCGGAGACACGCCTCCTGGATGGCCGCCGCGTCCTTGCCGCCCGGCTCGACCTTCCAGGGCTCCACCGCCGCGCGCGACGACCGGTCGTACCCCAGCTCGGTGAAGACGACGGGCTTGCCCACGCGCTTGGACTCGCGACGCAGCCCCGCCAGGACGGGATCCCAACCCCGATCCAGCTGTGCGTCGGTGGGCACGCCGTCCACCTGACTCATGAGGGGGAAGTAGGCCTGCACGCCGATCACGTCCAGGGCGTCCCAGAACGGCACCTTGTCGTAGTCGGTCCAGTTCGACGCGTAGGTCAGCGGGCCGGCGTATCTGCCGCGCACGGCCTTGATGACCGCGCGCCACTCGGGCTCGTACTGGACCAGCTTGTCGAGCTCGGTGCCCACGGCGAAGGCGTCCGCCCCGGCGCTCGCGGCGGCCATCTGCTCGATCCACCGCCCGTAGTCGGTGAAGAACCGGGTGCGCTGCGCCGCGCTCGGCAGCGTGATCGCGCCGCGCCAGTCCCAGCCGCTGCCCCAGTAGGCGATGTGCGGCTTGATGAGGATCTTCATGCCGAGGGCGTGGGCCTCGCGGATGGGCCGCGCGATCCAGTCGGGGGGATCGGCGGGATCGATCTCGCGCCACTGGACGCTGCCGTCGTCCCGGATCGAGGCGTAGGGGTGGATGGCGACCCAGTTCACGCCGAGCCCCGCGAGCTCGTGCAGCGTGTCCACCATGGCGTCGCTGCCCCACTCCCACCCCCAGGTGGGGCAGGACACGGTCATGCCGAGCACCGCGCCGTCCTGGTGCACGCGGGTGGGCGGCCCGACGTCCGGAACGGCCCGGGCGTGCCCCGCAAAGAGCAGGAGCGCGGTGACCAGCAGGGCTGCCCGGATCGCCTGAACCATGCGTCGATGGTACCTATGGGTCGTGGACCCGGCCGCAGCCAGCGAACTCGACGAGCTCATCCAGGACGGGGGTGGCGCGCTCCCCTTGGATCGGGCGGCTGCGCTGCTGGCGGCGTCCGAGCAGGACGGTGTGCGCGCCGACGCCATCCTGGCCTCGCTGGACGGGCTCGCCGAGTCGATCCGGATGCCCCCGGGGGCCAGCTCCTTCGAGGGCGTGGCGCGGATCAACCAGCGGCTGTTCGGCGAGCTCGGGTTCGCCGGGGACCGGCAGGACTACTACGCCCCGCGCAACTCGTTCCTGGACCAGGTGATCGCGCGCCGTCAGGGGCTGCCGATCCTGCTGGGGGTGCTGTACGTCGAGGTGGCGCGGCGGGTGGGCGTCTCGGTGCTGGGGGTCGGCTTTCCGGGCCACTTCATCGTCAGCGCGGAGCCGGCCGGCGACGCACCCCGGTTCTACGTCGATCCGTTTCACGGGGGCGCGATTCGACGGCGGGACCAGCTCGTGACGCGCCTGGCCGAGATGCGGTTGCCCCCCGAGCACACCGAGGAGTTCCTTGCGCCCTCGACCCCCCGCGAGATCCTGCTGCGCATGATCTACAACCTCAAGGGCAGCTTCGTGCGGCTGCAGCAGCCCCGGGACGCGGTGCGGCAGATCGACCGGATCCTGGCGCTGGCGCCCGACCGGGTGGAGGAGCATCGGGATCGCGGGCTGTTGCTGGTGGAGCTGCGGGAGCCGGTCGAGGCCAGCGCCTCCCTGCGCCGGTACCTGCAGGCGCGGCCCGACGCCGACGACGCCGAGCCCCTCGCGCACCTGCTCGCGGAGCTGCTGGAGTGACGGCGGCGGCGTTGTACGACCGGTACCGCCGCGTCCTGGCCCAGGAGCACCTGCCCTGCGCGGTGGTGGACCTGGACGCCTTCGAGTCGAACATCGACACCCTGCTGGCCCCCGCCCGGGCGGCCCACAAGACGCTGCGGCCCGCCACCAAGTCGCTGCGCTGCCCAGAGCTGCTGCGCCGGATCGCGGAGCGGGGGGACGGGGTCGTGCGCGGCCTCATGTGCTACGCGGTGGCGGAGGCGGCCTGGCTCGTGGAGCAGGGGTTCGACGACCTCTTCGTCGCCTACCCCTCCTGCCAGCCGAGCGACGCGCGCACCCTCGCCGCGCTCAACGCCGGGGGCGCCACGGTGGCGCTGATGGTGGACGACGCGGAGCAGCTGCCCTGCCTGGAGACGGCCGCCCGGGAGGTGGGCTGTGCAATCCCGGTGTTGATCGAGGTGGACATGTCGTGGCGGCCGCTGGGGGGCGCGCTGCACGTGGGGGTGCGGCGGAGTCCGCTGCATGACGTGGACGCAGCGCTGGCCCTGGCCGAGCGGATCGCGGGCAGCGAGCACCTGCGCTTTCGGGGGGTGATGGGCTACGAGGCGCAGATCGCGGGCCTGCAGGACGACAACCCGTTCGCGCCCCTCATGAACGGGCCGAAGCGGCTGCTGAAGTCGCTGTCCCGGGGCCCCGTGCGCGCGCTGCGGCAGTCCCTGGCGCAGGGGCTGAAGGAGCGGGGGATCCCCTGTCCGGTCTTCAACGGAGGGGGCACGGGCTCGATCCACTGGAGCCCCGGGGACGAGGCGCTGACCGAGGTGACGGCGGGCTCGGGCTTCCTGGACTCGCACCTGTTCGACTACTTCGTGGGGGTGGAGCTGCAGCCGGCCGCGTTCTTCGCGGTGCAGGCGGTGCGTCGGCCGGCGAGCAACATCGTCACGTGCCACGGCGGGGGCTGGGTCGCGTCCGGGGAGGCCGGGGCGGACAAGCTGCCGCGGCCGTGGCTGCCGGAGGGGCTGAAGCTGCTGGATCTGGAGGGCATGGGGGAGGTGCAGACCCCCGTGGTGGTGCCCGCCGGCACGCGGATCGCGCTGGGGGACCCGGTGCTGTTCCGCCACGCCAAGGCCGGCGAGCTGGCGGAGCACGTGACGAGCTACCTGCTGGTGCGAGGCGACGAGATCGTGGGCCGCGCGCCGACGTACCGGGGCGAAGGTGAGTGCTTCTGATGGAGTTCGTGTTCACTGCCGTCGGCGAGGCCCTGTACGAGGGCGAGTGCGAGCTGCGCTACCGGGTCCTGCGCGAACCGCTGGGCTATGGGCGCGGCGACGTGGCGTTCCCCTTCGAGGACGTGTCGCTGCACCTGGTGGCGGTGGACGACGACGCCGTCGTGGGGTGCGTCCTGTTTCGACCCGACGGCGAGCACGGCGGGCGGCTGTTCCAGATGGCGGTGGCGCCGAGCCGCCAGGGCCAGGGCGTCGGACGCCAGCTGGTGTTGCACCTCGAGGCGCACCTGCGAGCGCGGGGTGTCCAGCGGATCGAGCTGCATGCTCGGCAGCACGCGATCCCGTTCTACGAACGACTCGGCTACGCCTGCTTCGGTGAGCCCTACGTCGAGGTCGGCATCCCGCACCGGCACATGGCCAGGTCGCTGGGCTGAACGCGGCCGACTTCGCCGAACTCCCGGCGCTCGTGCACCCTCGGTAGCGCGCCAACGGGCCCGTTTCGCGCCGTCACCGTCGGTTTCTTGCCCTCCGCGGCAACATCGGCGCCCGTCGGTGCACCTTCAGGCTGAAGGGATACGCGCGCGATGGATTTTGATGCCCTGCTCGACCGGGTGCTGCTGGCGGTGGACCGCAAGGCGTTCGTCACGCCCACCGATGGGATCGACGATCCCGACGAGGTCCGCGTCCTCGAGCCGATCTTCGAGCTGCTGGCCGAAGGCGGCTTCGACGTCGACGTGCTGCGCGCCGAGGTGGAGGTCCTCCGGGCCCGCAACCTCATCACCGAACGCCGCGCCACCATCCTGCTGCAGACCGTGGCCGCGCACCCCGAGGTCGAGGACCTGGACGAGCTCTCGCGCCTCATCGGCCGGGAGGAACACCTCGTCCTCCGGGACGGCGGCCCCCGCCTGCAGGCGCGCATGGCCGTCGTGGATCACCACCGCGCCGTGCACGCCTTCCTCATGGGGCACCTCGAGATCGCCCTGGACCTCGAGACGCGCTCCGCCGCCGCCCGCCCCTGGGGCGACTCCCTCGCCAACATCCTCATCATCCTGCTCCGCCTGGACCAGGAGGACCGCGCCCGCTCGATGCTCAGGCACCTGCGCGCGCGCTTCCCCCGCTCCCTCGTGGCCCAGGTCGAGCGCTACATCCACCAGGATCCCGATCTCGCCTTGCTGCGCGACGCCGTGCCGGGAAGCGCGGCGCCCGAGCGTTCAGGCCCGGATCCTGCAGAGACCCCGATCCCGGAGGACGAGCCATGCGACACCGTCTTGCACTGATCCCCACGCTGCTGCTGCTGGCTGCCCTCGCGCTGCCGGCTTCGGCCGCCGCGGCGGACCAGGGGCGCAGCATCGCCAGCACCGAAGCCCAGCTCCGCGCGGTGCGGATCATCGACGTGCTCAGGATGGGTCTGGGTCTGGAGCCCCACGAGCCCAGCCCGCCCACCAGCACCCCGGGCACCGGTGAGGACGAGGGCGACGCAGACAGCGACGGCCTCACCAACGGCGACGACAGCGACGCCAGCGGCGCGGCCGGCGGAGTGACCAACGACGCCAGCAGCAACGGCTACGCCGGGAACGCCAACGACACCGACGGCTCGACTGGCGACCTGGGCAGCGGCACCGAGGGCGGCGCCGCCGATCCGAACGCCGAGTCCTGCAACAGCCTGATGAACAACGTGGTGGTGTGGGCCATCGGGATCATCTTCGGCCAGGACCGCCCCTGGGAAGACAGCAAGGCCAAGCGACGCGGATGACCGACCTGGGTCCCATCACCGGCTCCGTGAGCGACGCGGCCCAGCGCCGGGTCGCCCTGGGCGCGCTCGGTTTCTGGGAGCGCCTGCCGTTGCTCGTGGTGCCCGCCGGCCCGGCGGACCGGTCCGCGGATCGACCCGCCACCGAGTTCCTGCTGGGCCTGCGCCGCCTGCTCGCCAACCGGCGCAGTCCGCAGACGCGCGCCCTGTTCGGGGTGCTGGGACGCTCCGCAGGGCAGCGCATCGAGGCCGTGGTAGCCACCCACTTCGACGCGACGTTCACCGAGAACGAACGCTCCTGCATCGTCCGCGAGGTGTTCCAGGGGCTGTTCGACGGCGGCCTCGCCGCGTTTCGGGGTCGGGACGCCGAGGCCCTGCTGGACTTCGTTCACGAGCACGCCGACCGGGGCCTGCTCCGCGCGGCCGTCGCCAGGTGGGGCCTCAAGGAGGTGCGCTCCGCGTGGCGCAGCCGGTACGCCGACCTGCTGACCACCCAGGAGGTGGAGGAGCTGTCCGGCGACGTGCTCGGTGAGCTGCTGCTGCGCTCCCTGGGCCGGTTCCAGGGTGGGACGGGCAATGAGCTGTACGTCTACGTGCGCACCATGTGCCGACGATCCGTGGCGCGCGCCGCCCGCCGCAAGATCCTGGACCGGCAGAGCATCCGGCGCCTGCAGCGCGAGGCGCCCCAGGACGATCCCCCCCTCTTGGGACAGCCGTCCCGTCCCGCCCCTCCCCGGCTGCGCACCGAGCACGGACCGCCCCCCATCTCCGAGACCGACCAGGCGTACCTGGAGGCCCTGCTGCAGGTGGGCGGCAAGCTCAGCAGCCTGGCGGAGCAGCGCGGGGTCACCCGCTCGTCGGTCACCAAGATGGTGCAGCGGATCCTGGGCCGGCTCGACACGCTGGAGCCAGATGAGCGCGAGCAGGTCGGCGTCTGGGCCACCCAGGTGCTCGAGCTGCGCCCCTAGCCACTCAGCCCACGGACCGCGCCTTCAGGGCGCGTCGAGGACCAGGGACAGGGACTCGTAGGCGCGCGCCACGTCGTTGCCGAGCACCGTGACGAGGCGCACGTCCAGCGTGTCGTCGAACGTCGCGTCGGTCACGTGGGTGTGGTAGCCCGCCTCCGGGAACTCCTCGTCGTGATCGATGTGCAGGTGGCCGGCGAAGTTGCCGTAGACCTTGTCCCCGATGGGCTGCACGAGCCCCGCGAAGGCCTCCCGATCCGCCACGTAGAAGACCCCCGGCAGCATGGGGATGTGGCTCAGCAGCACCACGCTCTCGTCGAGCCGGTCCTGCACCCCCTCCAGCGACGCCAGCAGCCACTCCCAGGACCCGCCCGGCACGTCGTTGAAGTCCCCGAACTCCGCGAGGTTCCCCGACAGGTGCCGGATGTTCCAGTCCAGCCCCACGAACAGCACGCCGTCCTTCTCGAAGCGCAGGTTCTGGAACCACGCGTCCCCGGGGATCCGGTCGTCGGACACCGGCAGCGGCGCCCGGGCCCACCCGTCCAGCTGGTCCCCCAGGGCGTCGAGCTGGTCGCCGAACATCGCGTCCCACGCCTCGTCCCCCCCCGACTGGATCACGTTGTCGCCGATGATCGGCACCCACGTCGGGGTCAGCTCGTCGAGCACCTCCCGGGATCGCCCCAGCCCCGCCGACCAGCCGATGTCCCCCAGCACCAACACGAGCTCGATGTCCCGATCCGTGGCGTTCTCGTTGACCCAGTCCACCGCGATCTGCAGCCGGTCCTCGTTCGCCTGGGTCCCGGCGACGTGCGGATCCGCGATCACCACGAAGGAGAACAGCGGCTCCAGCGGCGGGGCCTCCGTCGGGGACTCGGTCGGAGGCTCCGTCGGCGGCTCAGGGGTGGGAACGACGGCGCGGCACGCGGCCAACGCGCACCCCGCGAGCAGGACGACGACGAGAGCGCGCATGCAACCTCCTGTGAGCCGGGCAAGAACGTGCCCCATGGAAACTCGTGGGATCCCCCGGACCCCTTCATTGGTGAGACGGGTGCTCCGGCGGTGTTCACTCTGAACAATTCCTGCCCGGTCTATCGTCGGAGCAACCCGTCTCCTTGTACGCCGCACGCTACTGCACCGCGAACGCCCCGGTCATCACCGTCAGGGCATCGCCCTGCTGCTGCGGCACCGACACCGACAGCCGGTAGCTGCGACCGCTCTGCAGCGCCATGTACCGCGAGGTCACCGGCAGGTTGAAGCTCCAGGCGAAGTGCCGCGTCATGGGCAGGACGTCGGCCTCCTGGAACGGCGGATCCGGCGCCATGTCCACCCAGAACCCGTAGCCGTCCGAGGTCATCGGCGAGCCGCCCGAGAGCACATCCGTCCAGGTGCCCCCGTCGTCCCACTGCAGGGTCGCCAGGGGCGCCCCCAGCCACGCGTCGGACCCGTTCACCGTCGCCACCACCACGTCGCCCGGAGCCACGGTGGCCGGCGGCTCCAAGACCACGGTGCCGACCTCGAGCGCGCTCTCCACGGGCACGGGCTCTCCCTCGGAGGTGTCGAAGAACGGCACGCCGTCGGGCTGCGTGAAGGGCAGCTCCGTCCCGCTGAAGTAGTTCTGGAAGGACTGCACCGAGCGGGTGGAGATGTGCTCGCCCTGCTTCGGGCCCCACATGGCCCCCGAGCTCTCGTAGCCGCCGTACCACCAGTCCGTCTCCTGGAGCGAGTAGCCCAGGTAGTCGTTGCTGTAGCCGAAGAAGAGCACGTCGGTCACACCCTCTGTCTGCTGGATCGCGCTCAGGGTCTGCTCTGCGAGCAGGGTCCCGCACTCGCCCGCCCAGGTGACGAAGTGGGCGCCGCCGAGCATGCCCACGGTGACCTGGGACTGCATTGGAGCCGGCGCGTTCTCCGGGAACGGAAGACACGACGAATCCAGGCCCTCATCGACCACGGGGGCCGCGCAGTCGTTGCCTCCAGAGCAGTAGACCGCCCCGAACAGGTACACGAACTCACCAAACTCGTAGCCCAGCTCCGCGCGCCCCAGGGTGTAGCGGTAGGTGGACGCCCGGATGTCCGGCTCGGTGGTGTACTCCGCGGTGTCCAGGGCGGGCCGCACGATCCCGGCCATGTAGGCCCCCAGCCGCTCCATCTTGTCGTACCCGTCCGGCAGGGGGGTGGCGTCCGCCGGGGGGGCCACGTCGGGCGTTCCGGGGGACATGTCGGCGCCCCAGGTGTTCATCATCATGACCACGGTGGGGTCGTCGAAGACCTGCTCGACGAAGTTCTCGACGCCGCCGCTCGCGTCCTGGGTCAGGGTCAGATCGTTCGGGCCCAGGATCGTGCCGTGCATGGCGTACAGGATGGCCACGCTCTCGATCACGCCCCCCTTGCGGGTCACCAGGAGCGGCGTCGTGTCGTTGGTGTAGTCCACGCCGTCGTCGCAGCGGCGGTCGTCGTGGGCCTCCGGTGCGGACGCGTACACCACCGCCATCTCGGCCGGGGCGAGGTCCTCGAGGGCCAGCTCGATGACGTCGGCCGTGGCGTCCACCAGCGCGTCGTAGAACGGCGCGAAGAAGGCGTCGGTGATGACCGAGTAGAAGCCCTGCACGAACCGGCCGGGCCCCGAGTGGGTGTGGGTGGCGCCGAAGATGAGAGCGTCGTCGTAGTCGCGGCCCGTGCGCGACAGCAGCTCCGCCACCACCTGGTCCCGCAGCTGGGCGAGCACCGCGATCATGTCCGAGCGCACGAGGATGACCTCGAAGCCCTCCCCTCGGGAGTACGCGATGGCCCGCAGATCCGGGTGGCCGTGCAGCCGCGTGGTCGCCGGGAAGTTCTTCGCGTAGGGCGAATCGCTCGATGTGCCGCTGCCGATGGGGCTGCTGCCGGCGGTGCCGATGCCCAGGGGCACGGGCATACGCAGCCGGGCCGCCCCGGACTGGAACACGCCGGGGGTCGGCGGCTCGGGGATCGGGTCGGGCTCCGGTTGGACCGGGCAGCCGATCAGCAAGGTGACGACGAGCAACAGGGCGAGGCGCTTCAGGGGCATGGGGCCCTCCTTGTGGAGCGCGAGCCTACTGAGGGGTCGGCGGTTCCGAAAGGGCACCCTCGGGCAGGAGCGTGCCGATCGGCGCGTCGGCGTGCGGATCCTGGGGCGGTGGGCTGCGCCTCGCCTCCGCTTCGGCGAGCTCCCGCAGCGTGTCGAGCCCCGCCTCGAAGTCCAGGCGCAGGTGCTTTTCGAGCATCGGGCGGAACAGGCGCATGAGCGGGTCCCACCCCAGCTCGCCTTCCTCGCTCCACAGCACGCGCACGCGCCCGTCGTCCAGGGGCACCAGCTCGATGGTGCCCGTCACGGGGAAGCGATCCTCGAGCTCCCCCGCCAGGCGCAGCCGCCACATGGGCTCGCTGTCGATGATGCGCAGCTCGCCCGACGTGCGCGGGGAGCTCCAGCGGTAGCCGGACCCGTATCCGTCGGTGCCCCCGAAGTGTTCGTGGGTGAACCCGGGATCCCGCTGCGCGTTCCAGGGCGTCCACTCCGGCCACCGGCTCGGCGCGGACACCCAGCCCCAGATCACCTCGGAGGGCGCCTGGATCTCGGTGCTCCACTCGACCCGCCAGCGGTCCGGCGTCATCCAGGCGGCGCCGAGGATCAATCCGAACAGGGCCAGGGAGATGATTGCGACGCGGCGAAGCATTCCCCGGATCGTGGCGTCCCCGGGGCCGTTTGTCGAACCCCGGGCGCACCGCATGTTTCCCGACCCCTGTCCGGGCGACCTGCGCTAAAACGCCGCCATGCACCCAAGGACATTCCCGCTTCTGCTCGCCCTCCTGCTCACCGGTTGCCTGTCGCCCTTCGGGAACGACGACGACGACACCGGCACCAGCGACGACGACGACACCGGCACGAACGACGACGACGACGCCGGAGACGACGACGCCGGAGACGACGACACCGGCGACGACGACACC
>CALAGR010000167.1 GCA_937891735.1 uncultured Pseudomonadota bacterium
GCTGCGTCGCGGTGCTGGCGCGCAGGGCCGCCGTGCGCACCGAGGCGTGGATCGAGGACTCCAGGTCCCTGGCCAGGGCGACACCCGCGCCCGGCGCGGTGCCCAGCGAGCAGGCCGCGAGCTCGGGCGGCAGCTGCTTCGCCGTCATCGCGTCCCGCGGGGTCTCGTCGTCCCGGGTGGGCTCCTTGTCGAAGCCGGCGGCCCAGCAGGCCATGCCCCGGGTGTCGGGGTGCACGTCGGCGTCCAGCGCGATGGCCCGGAAGGCGTCTTCACTGTCCGTGGTGGTGTGCCGCAGGTCCAGGGCCGCCTCGACGAAGGGCCGCGTCGCCGGATGGCCCGCGGGAATGCCCTGCGCCGCCGTGATCAGTGCGTCGAACGCGTTGCTGTCCTGGAGCGCGACGGTGGCGTCGATGGCCGCCAGGCTGCAGCGGATCAGGCTGTCGTCGGCGCCGAGCTCGGCCCACCGCCCGGGCTCGTGCGTCCAGGCGTCGGGCAGGTCCGGCGGGGAGCTCGCGTCCCGCAGCCGCACCGCCAGCTCCTCGAAGCCGGGGTCGTTGGAGAAGCTCGGCGCGTCAGCCTCGACCACGTCGAACCCGGTCAGCCCCTGGGACGCCGCGGTCACGAGCACGCTGGCGATGGCCTGGGTGCCGGTGAGGTTGGTCACCTCGTCCCGGATGATCTGGTTGAGTCCGCCCAGGAGTTCCTCGGAGCTCGGCTCGTTGCAGCCCTGGGTCTGGATCACCCGGATGAGGGAGGGCACGGCCAGGGTGCCCTGACCGACGAGCTCCGCCAGCTTCAGGTGGAACTCCTCGTACCGCTGGGGATCTGCGAGCTGCGCGGCGTCGAAGCCGGCCAGCTCGTCCACCAGGTCGTCCAGGGATGCGTCCCCGGCGCCGATGTCGGTGGTCACGTCGACGACGGCGCCGCCGCCGCAGCCCGCCGCGGATGCGTCCCCCGAGAGATCCGAGCCGGAGAAGTAGACGCCGACGCCCAGCAGCAGTACGCCCAGCGCGCCCGGCAGGACCATTCGTTTCGTATTCATGGAACCCTCCTCGATTCAAAAGGGGCCCCTGCGCCCCTTTCCCCGTCGGCGACCCTACTACACTGCTCTTCGCGCGTGTCTATGCACCAACAACTGGTCGCCGCCCTCGCGCTGCTACCCAGCGTCCTCTTCCTCCTCTGGTTTCTGCGCGCCGCACGCCAGGCGCCGGAGCCCGTGCGCGTGGTGGCGATCTGCTATCTGGCGGGCTGCGCGGCGTTCGGGGCCGCGGTCCTGGTGCTGGACCTGTTGCAGCCTGTCCTCGCCCCCCTCCCTGCGGCGCTGCGCATGTTCGTCGGCGTCGCGCCCGTGGAGGAGTCCCTCAAGGTGCTGGCGGTGGTGCTGGCCGCGGGTCTGCCCTCGCGTTGGGGCCGGATGACCAGCGGGCTCGTCTATGCCGTCGCGGCCTCCCTGGGCTTCGCGGCGGTCGAGAACATCATCTACACCGAGCGATTGGGCATCGAGACCGGCCTGCTGCGGGCCCTGACCGCTGTGCCCGGTCATGCCCTGCACGGCGCGCTGGTGGGGATCCAGCTGGGCCGCGCCCACCGGAGCAGGAACGCGGTCGCGGGGGTCCTGGTCGGGCTGGTCCTCGCGGTGCTCGCCCACGGGCTCTACAACGCGCTCCTGCTCCAGGGCCCCACCCTGCGCATGATGGTGCTGCCGCTGCTTCTCCTCGAAGCGGGGGTCCTCATGGCCCTGCTGCAGCGCGCGAAGTCCGAGGACGTCAACCAGATCGTCGAGCAGCTCCGGCAGCTGCCGGCGTTGAGCAGGGCGCCTACCTCGTCGTTGCGCATGCTCGCCACCCGGGCCCGTCGGCGTCGGCTCGAGGCGGGCCAGCGGGTCTTCGAGGAGGGCGACGCGTCCACCGCCGTCTACCTGATCCTGGGTGGGCACATGAGCGTGGAGCGGTACACGCCCGACCCTGACGACGGCGACGCCCGGGAGAAGCTCGGCGATCTGCGCACGGGGGCCTTCTTCGGGGAGATGGGGGTCCTGATGCAGCGGGATCGGGCCGCGTCGGTGAGGGCGGAGGACGACGCGCTGGTCCTGGAGCTGTCCCGGACCGGGCTGCACGAGGCGATCACCGAGGTGGACGGGCTGGCGGAGGAACTGCGGGACTCGGCGCGGGGCCGGGGGGTTCCCACCGCCAAGCTGCCCAGCCTCACCGAGCTGCGCCTGACGGCGGTGCAGGCCCAGGACCGGAAGCGGGACGAGCTCGACCCCCACAGCCTCGCGGGGCGGCTGCGGGCCGTTCCGCTGCTCGCGCGGGTTCGGACCGACGCCCTCGTCCTCCTGGCCGCCGGCGCGTTCACCGAGGTCCGGCGCAAGCGCGCCCTGCTGCTGCGGGAGGGCTCGGCCAGCCGGGGCTTGTGCATGATCCTGCAGGGTCGGGCAGGCGTGTTCCGCGACGGCGAGCAGGTGGCAGAGCTGGGGGTGGGGGACTGGTTCGGCGAGATCAGCCTGCTGACGGGGTTCGCGGCCAGCGCGTCGGTCCGGGCCCTGACCCCCGTCGAGCTGGCGGTGGTGGACGGCTCGGATCTGCGGGGTGTGGTGGGGCTCGTGCCGTCGGTGGGCGTGGAGCTGCTGGCGGGGATCCGCGCGCGGTTGGGACGTGATGGCCCCTCCCAGAGGCTGCCGTCGACCCCGCCCCAGCGGGTCCTCCTGAGCCTGCTTCGGCGGGGAGCGGCCCGGATCGGCCTTGGGCGCGCCGAGACCCGGTCGCCGGGGGCCGAGCTGCTCATTTCGGCCTTTCCCGAGCTGCTCGAGCTGCCCACCGCGGCCGCAGAGACCCTGGCGCTCATGGGCTCCCCGGCAGACCCCGCCGCGCTCACCCAGCCCGGAGTGCGCCTGATCCCGCGGCGTCCTGACGTGCTGCCGTCGGACTGGTATCTGGCGGACGTCGTCCTCGAGGACGCGCTGTCCCGCTGCCCGCACCTGCTGCATCTGCTGGCCCGGCAGGCCACGCGGGCCCGGGACACCCGATGAGCGGGGAGCTCTGGCCCAGCCCGGTGGGGGACCTGATCCTGAGCCGGTGGCCGGTGCGGGACGCGGATCCGCTCCAGGCCTGGGATGGCGCGGACCGGTACCTGCTCGAAGCGCTGCTGGAGCGCGATCTCATGGGCGATGTGCTCGTGATCGACGACGCGTTCGGGGCCCTGGGGACCGCGCTGGCGGGGCGCGTCCAGGTCTGGGGCGACTCGGAGCTGGGGCGCCTGGCCCTGGCCGCCAACGTGGCGCGCAACGGGCGAGCCGCCGTGGAGTGGGTCCCCCTGACACAGACCCCGCGGGGCGACGTGGCCGCCGTGGTGGGGCGTCTTCCCCGCTCGCTGAGGCGGCTTCAGTGGATCCTGCGCCGCCTCGCGCCGGTGCTGCGGCCGGGCACGCCGGTGCTGCTGGGGGCGAAGAGCAAGCTCGTGCAGGCGAGCACGGTGTCCGCGGTGCAGGACGCCATCGGCCCCGCCCACAGCACTCTGGCGCGGCATCGGGCCCGGCTGGTGTTCGCAGAGCGGGACGAGCGGGTGGCGCCTCCGCTCCCGATGAAGACCTGGGAGGCCGAGCCGGGGCTCATCGTGCGCGCGGACCCGGGGGTCTTCGGGGAGGAGCGCATGGACGGGGGCACCGCGCTGCTGCTGCCCGCCATCCCCTCGGGGGTGCTCGGGACCATCGTGGATCTGGGCTGCGGGGCGGGTCCGCTGGGTCTGGTGGCGGCGCGCCGGAGTCCCGCCGCGGAGGTGGTGTTTCGGGACGCCTCGCACCTCGCCGTGCGGTCCGCCCGCAGGGCCTTCGAGGCGAGCGGTCTGCCGGGTCGGGCGCGGTTCGAGCCGGGCGACGTGCTCGACGGGGTCGGGTCCCAGTCGGTGGATCTGGTGCTGTGCAATCCGCCCTTCCACCAGGGCCAGACCCTCTCCCGGCGGGTCGCCGCGCACATGTTCAAGGAGTCCGCGCGGGTCTTGAAGCCCGGCGGCCGGCTCCTGGTGGTGGGGAACCGGCACCTGGGCTATCACGTGGCGCTGCGGGGGCTGTTCGGAGCGGTGCAGACCCGCGCCTCCGATCCCCGATTCGTCGTGCTCGAGGCCAGCTCCTGACCGCACTCAGTCGGAGTGCTGCCGGACCAACTCGATGATCCGGGCCCCGAACGCCGTCACGCGCTTGTCCCCCATGCCGCGGATGTCCATCAGCGCCATCCGGGTGGTGGGCCGCGCGGCCAGCATCGCGTCCAGCGTCGCGTTCGTGAACACCTGGTAGGGCTTCCACCGCCTGCGCTTCGCTTCGGTCGTCCGGTACGCCATCAGCGCGCCGCGCAGGCCCGAGGCCTCGGGCCGCTTCCGTCGCGGGGGCGCGTCGGGATCCCGCTCCTTGCGCACCGCCTTGTCCGGCAGCCACACCGTGGGGTACTTGCGTCCCTTGCGGACCAGGCGCCCGTCCACCAGCAGCCGCTCCAGCGCGTCCAGCAGAGACGACTCGGGCACCTCCTTGAGCGCCCCGTAGCGCGGGTTCTTCGCCAGCCCCTTGCGCTTGACGGCCTTGGCCGTGGAGCCCCGCAGCCCCTTCGCGATCAGGGCCTTGCCCAGGGGCTTGTTGAGGTGGCCTACGAACTCCATGGCCACGGCGAGCTGGTCCTCGGTCACGTCGAACGCCGCGTCGGACTCCTTCTTCGCGGTGCGGGCCTCGTGGCGCTCGCGGTGCTCGGCGCGGGTGGCCTGCACGCTGGCCAGGACCTCCTCGGGGCCCCGGCACACGTCGCAGCTGCCGCACACCGGACCCGGCTCCTCCGCGAAGTACTCGACGATCATCTGTTGGCGACAGCGCGTGCCGAACACGTAGTCCTGCATGGCCTGCCAGCCCGCCACCGCCCCGGGGGCAGGCCGCGTGCCGCGCAGCCGCGCGTGGGTCACCGCGTCCACGCTGGAGTACAGCAGCGCGCAGCGAGCGGGTTCTCCGTCCCGCCCCGCGCGGCCGGCCTCCTGGTAGTAGGCGGCGAGGCTGCCGGCGGCGCTGGCGTGCACCACGAGCCGCACGTCGGGGCGGTCGATGCCCATCCCGAACGCCGTGGTGGCCACGAGGATCGGCGTCTTGCCGGACTCGAACGCCGCCGCCGCGTTGGCGCGGGCCGAGTCCGTTCGTCCCGCGTGGTAGTAGCCCGCCTTGAGCCCCGCCGCGCGCAGGGCGGTGTGCAGCGCCTGGACCCGCTTGCGGGTGGACGAATACACGACCGTGCGGCCGCTCTTGACGCTGCTCACGAGCTGCACCACGCGGGCCGTCCGCGCCTTGTCGGCCTGGATGAGCTCCACCGAGAACGCCAGGTTCGGCCGGGAGAAGTCGCCGCGCACGATGACCGGATCGCGCAGCTGCAGGGTCTTGGCGACCTCCTGCATCACCCGCACGGTGGCGGTGGCGGTCAGGGCGATGACGGGCAGGTCGAACTCGGTCTTGAGCACGTCCAGCGTCAGGTAGTCGGGGCGGAAGTCGTGGCCCCAGGCGCTGACGCAGTGGGCCTCGTCCACCGCCGCTGCGGCCAGGCCGATCCCCTGCAGCCACCGGCGGAACCCGGCGTTCTTGAGGCGCTCGGGGCTGACGTAGATGAGCGTGGCGGCCCGGGCCCGATCCCGCTGGGCGCGCCAGTCCTCCTCCCGGTTGGCCGAGTGCAGCGCGATGGAGGGCACGAACAGATCGTCCAGGGCCTGGACCTGGTCATCCATCAAGGCGATGAGGGGGCTGACCACGAGCGTGGGCCCCAGGCCGCGCCGCCGCCGCAGGATCGCCGGCAGCTGAAAGCACACGGACTTGCCGCCGCCGGTGGGCAGCACGACCACCGCGTCCCGGCCCGCGGCGAACGCCTCGATGGCCTCGCGCTGTCCGGGTCGGAAGCCCTGGTAGCCGAACACGTCGTGCAGCACGGACGCCGCCGTGGGCCCCTCGGGGAGCGAAGACGGATCCGGGGCGGGGGGGCCAAAGAGGCCGATCTGGGATTTCATGACGCTCTGGGCAGGGGTGCCGGCGCAGGCTACCTGCCCGTCCCCGCCTCGCGTGACAGACCCCCAACCTTGGCTCCGGCGAGGCGCGCCACGGCCGGATGTGGTGGTATCGGTCGATGCCCCTCCGTCTGCAAGCCGACCTGCTGCCCTTCCTCCTCGCTCCCGGCGCCCGCCAGCGGAACGACTCCTCCGCCGCGGAGCAGAGCAACTGGCGCCACCAGCCCGATCTCGCCCTGCCGCCGGGCGTGTCCCTGCGCTGGCTGGGCACGGCGGGCTTCGCGATCTCGTACCAGGGCACGACGCTCGTCACGGACCCGTACCTGACGCGCCGCTCGTTCGGCCACGTCGCGCGCGGTCGCGTGCTGATCCCCGATCCGGCCCTCGCGCCCGGGTTCGTTCCGCATTGCGACGCCGTGCTCATGGGGCACACCCACTTCGATCACGCCCTGGACGCGCCGGTGATCGCCGCGGCCCACGGCTGCCCGGTCTACGGCAGCGCGTCCATGACCCACCTGATGGGCCTGCACGGCCTGGCCGACCAGGCGGTGACCGTCACGCCGCACGAGCCCATGGAGATCGGCCCGTTCGTCGTGCGCTTCGTGCCCAGCGTGCACAGCAAGCTGCTGCTCGGTTTCGCCATCCCCCAGGAGGGCGAGATCACCTGCGATCACTGCGAGCACATGACCAACAAGCACTTCAACTGCGGGCAGGTGTGGGGGATCCACATCGAAGTGGCGGGCACGAGCCTGTTTCACATGGGGAGCTGCGACCTGCTCGACGACGAGCTCACCCGGCCTGCGGAGTGGTTCCTGGCGGGCATCGCGGGGCGGGGCTCCACGCCGCGGTTCTGGGAGCGCGTGCTCAAGCGGATACAGCCACGGGTGCTGATCCCGCACCACTACGACAACTTCTTCCTGCCGCTGGGCGAGGAGATGGGGTTCAGCCTGAACGTGAACTACGGCGCGATGCTGTCCGAGGTGCGCGCCGTCGATCCGGACTTGCGCGTGGTGAGCCTGGACCCGCTGCAAGAGGTCGGCGCGTAGGTCAGGTCCGCTCGTCGCGGACGATGCCCAGGGACTGGGTGGTCGCCTCGAAGACGAGGCGCGCCGAGCCGGACTCGAGCTGCCCCATGAGCAGCGCCACGCGCTCGTCCAGGGACAGCTCGACCTCTGCGTAGTCGGTGCCGTCGCGGGTGCAGAACTCCTCCGCCACCGCCCTCATGGTGGCCGCCGGGAGCTCGGTCCACGGAACCTCGACGGGTGACTCTTCTTCGAACACCCGCGCCCTACTCGGGCCAGGCTTCGCCGTGGGCCTGCACGTCGACGGTGCCGCCACCGCCGCCGCCGCCGCCACCGCCACCACCGCCCCCGAAGGAGTAGGTGATCACGAAGTCGATCTCGGCGAGCGTGCTGTCGATGGCGCCCGTCATCGAGGTCTGCTGCGACTCCTGCTCCACCTGGGACAGGTCCGCGTCCACCGTGCCGGTGATCTGCCCCTGCTGCTCCACCGTGCCCGCGAACGCGAACAGGACCTGGCTGTTGCCTCCGCCGCCTCCGCCACCACCGCCTCCGAACTGGAGCTGGCAGGCCCCTTCGCCCGTGAGGACCGAGTCCTGCACCTCGAACCCGAACTCACCGACGCACAGCTCGAAGGGATCGCCGCCCCAGGTGTTCTCCGTTGTGAGCACGAGGTCGCCGCTGTAGGTGCCGTCGTACGCGCCCGGAGGATCGGTGGCGTCGTCGTCGTCCCCGGTGGCGTCGTCGTCGTCCCCGGTGGCGTCATCGTCGTCCCCGGCCACGTCGTCGTCGTCGCCGGCTGCGTCGTCGTCATCGAACGACAGGGTGCCCGACGCGTCGCAGGACACGCCCAGGAGCACAGTGAGGAAGAGGATGGACAGGTGCTTCATGGTTGGGTGTATCGCCTGTGGTTCGAGGCAGGTTTCGGTGCAGGCTCAGATGGAGATCGAGCCCTCGCGGAAGTCGCTGTCTGCCAGGTGCACGTTGATGCAGACGGGCGTGCCCTCGCGGGCGAGCTTCTTCGCCTCGTCCAGCACCTCATCGATCTTTGCGGGGTCCGTCAAGAGGATCCCCTTGCCCCCATAGCCCTCGGCCACGGTGTGGTAGGCGGTGCGCAGCAGCTCGGTGCCCACCAGGTCCCCCAGGATCACCACCTGGTCCCGCGCGATCTGCTGCCAGGACGCGTCCGTGCCGATCACCGCGATGGGCGCGTAGCCCATGCGCACGTAGGTGTCGAACTCCGCCAGGGAGTACGCGCTGGAGCCGTCGCCGTAGAACAGCCACACCTCGGCGTCGGGCCGCACGCTGGCCGCGCCCACCGCGAAGCCGCCGCCCACGCCCAGGGTGCCGAACACCCCCGGATCGAGCCACGACATGGGCTTGCGGGGGCGCACGATGTAGGCGGCGGTGGCCACGAAGTCGCCGCCGTCCACGATGAGGATCGAGTCGTCGGCCAGCTTCTCCTCGATGCGCATGAAGAGGTGCACGGGGTCCACCAGGGGGCCCCCCGTCCTGGCCTTGGCGGCGATCTCGGCGTCCCGGGCGTCCTCCCGCTCCTGCAGCGTGGCCGTCCAGTCGGTCCAGTCCGGCGTGCTGCCGACCCGCCCCGCGAGCTGGGCCACGAAGCGGCCGGGGTGCTGCTCGACGGCGATGGTGGGGCGCCGGTTCTTCTTCAGGGCCACGGGATCGAGGTTGACCGAGATGAGCGTGGCCTTCTGGTTGATCTTGCGGCCGTACCCCATGCGGAAGTCGAAGGGGAAGCCCGCCACGATGACCACGTCGGCCTCGCGCAGCGCCTTGCCGCGGTGGTGCCGGAACTGGATCGGGCTGCGGCGGCCCATCAAGCCGCGGGCAGAGCCCCCCAGGAACACGGGGATGCCCAGCTTCTCGATCTGCGCGGCCAGCTCGTCGGCCTCCGCGGGCAGCATGTTCACCACGGACTGGCTGCCCACCACGAGGACCGGCTGGCTGGCCCCCTCGATGGCACGGGCCACCGTGTCGAGCTGCGAGTCGATGTCCGGGCCCAGGCTGAGGTTGAGCGAGGGGCGCGACGGCATCGGGATGTGCGGCATGTGGAACTGGCGCTTGAGGTAGCCCTTCATGGCCATCTGGGCGACCTTGCCCACCGCCCCCTTCATGACGTCCACGCCGCTCTCCTTGAGGTACCACTCCTCGACGATGCCCTCGGGATAGAGCAGATCGACGGGCACCTCCAGGAACACGGGGCCGGGGATGCCCTCGTTGGCGATCCGGAACGCCTTGCGCACGAACGGCTCGATCTCGCCCACCTTCGTGACCCGCCCGGCCCACTTCGTGACCGGCTTCATCATCGCCATCTGGTCGATGTCCTGCAGCGAGCCGCGCCCCCGCAGGATCGTCGCCGTGGCGCCGCCGAAGATGACGATGGGCTGCTGGGCCATCTGGGCGTTCTTGACGGCCGTGATGGTGTTGGACACGCCGGGACCGGCGGTGACCGCGCACACGCCGGTGATCCCCGACACCCGCGACGCCGCGTCCGCCGCGAAGGCCGCCGAGGCCTCGTCGCGCACGCCGACCACGGTGAGCCCGTGGTCCTTCGCTCCGACCAGGATGGGCGAGATGTGGCCGCCGCACAGCGTGTACACACACTTGACGCCGTACGAGGCGAGCAGCTCGCCGATGATGGAACCGCCGTGGGGGTGGGTCATTCCTGCACTCCGTTCTGGGGCGCGCAGGGTATCGCGGATCGGCCCGCTCAGGACGCGCGCGCAGGCGCTCCATCGTCGGTGCGGGGCGCCGGGAGGGCAGCGGCGGCGCGCTCCTTCTGGACCTGGATCACGGCCTCGGCGATCCGGGGCACGACGTGCTCCTCGGTGTACCGGATGAGGTGCTCGCCGATCATGGAGCGCACCACAGCCCAGGAGAACGCCTCGGGGCGCTTGCGCAGCGCGAACCACAGGAGCTTCCAGAAGTGGCGCCGTCGCGGCGACTGGATCCCGATCATCCACACCGCCCGGAAGAAGTGCAGCAGGTCCCGGGGATCCGGGCTGCGCAGGCCCGGCGACGGAGGGGCCAGGGCCATCACCGCTTCGCAGCGGGCGTAGTACGCGTCCGGCTGGTACAGCTGCGCGACGAGCTTGCCGTAGCCGGTCAGCAGCACCTCCTCGTCCATCGCGGGCTCGAAGTTGGGACGCCCGAACTGGTCGCCGTCGTTGCCGCTGCCCTGGGTGCGCAGCCGGCCCTCCCGCTCCAGCCGGTTCCACAGATCCGTCAGGGGCAGCGCCATCAGCGGGCCGATCATCGCCATGGGCACGGGGCTGCTCTCGATGAACTGCCGCTGGGCCTCGAAGACCTCCGGGCCGTCGCTGTCAAAGCCCACGATGAACCCGCCCATGACCTCCAGGCCCGCGGCGGTGATGATGTGGATCGCCTCGGTCAGCGGGGTCTTGAGGTTCTGGGTCTTGCCGGCCCCTTTCAGGGCCTCCAGGGACGGCGTCTCCAACCCCAGGAAGACCGACGTGAAGCCAGCCTTCACCATGCCGTGCAGCAGCTCGTCGTCCTCGGCGAGGTTCACGCTGGCCTCGGTCCACAGATCGAAGGGGTACTTGCGCTGCTGCTGCCAGGCGATGAGATCCGGGAGCATCTGGCGCACGGCCTTGCGGTTGCCGATGAAGTTGTCGTCGACGATGAAGACGGTGCCCCGGTAGCCCGTGTCGCGGATCGCCTGGAGCTCCGCGAGGAGCTGGTCGCCGGTCTTGAGGCGGGGCTTGCGGCCGAACAGCTTGACGATGTCGCAGAACTCGCACTGATAGGGGCAGCCCCGGGAGTACTGGACCGACATGGCTCCGTAGGCGCCGACCTCGAGCAGATCGAAGCGCGGAACGGGGAAGGTCTTCGGATCGGGGTAGCGCTCACTCGCCGCGAGGACCAGGCCGACCTCGTCTGAGCTCACGGCCTGCAGCAGCTCCGGGATCCGCCCCTCCGCTTCGCCCTGGAAGAGCACGTCCGCCTCGGCGAACAGCTCCGGATCGCTGGTGGGCGCCGGGCCTCCGACGACCGTGCGGACCCCCGCTGCGGACGCGCGCGCCAGCACCTCCTTCATGGATGGGGCCTGCACGCGCATGCCGCCCACGAACACCAGGTCGGCCCAGGACAGGTGCTCGTCGGTGAGCGACTCGATGTTCATGTCGACGAGCTTGAGATCCCAGGTCGCGGGCAGGAGCGCGGCGAGGGTGGTCAGCCCCAGGGGCGACAGGCTCGCGCGGCGTCCCGACATGGGCAGGGCGTACTGGAAGCCCCAGTAGGTGATGGGGAACTCGGGGTACACCAGCAGGACCTTGCGCATGGGCTCCTCGAGCTTGACGGGGATCTCGAACCGCTCGACGTAGTCCTGGAATCCGGCGGGCACGCTGGTCAGGTCGAGCCCGTAGCGGGCGGCGTCGTAGACGTGTTGGCCGGGGCCGTCGGCCCGGGGGCTGTCCAGCCACGCGGCCACCGCTCCCATGCCCTGGTCGGTCACGGGCAGCTCGAAGTGGGTGCGGATCGCCCGGACCATCGCGGCCGGATCCGCGGTCAGCTCCTCGAAGGCGACGTCGAAGAAGCGCGCCGGGTCCGAGTTCTCCCGGACCGCGAGGGCGCGACTGACCCCCTGCTCGAAGCGATGCTGGATGTGGGCGCCCAGCTCCTGCGGATCGACCCGGCCGAAGTCGGAGCGGTGGGACAGGGTCACCATCGAGCTGTAGGACGCGACGCTGCGCATGGGATCGCGGTGGGTCCACACGATGCACGCGTCCGGGAACACCTCAAGCAGGGCGTCGAGGAACCACAGGTGCTCGGGGCACTTGAGCACCAGGGTCTGCGCGGCCTGCCGGTGCAGCAGGATCTGCAGCATCCGCTTGTACTCGCGGTAGGCCCAGGTCATGTCGCTCTGCAGGAGCCAGGAGCCGAAGCCCCGGGCGCCGTGGGCGAGATCGAAGTTGAGCACCGAGAACGTGTTGGCCATCAGCGACCAGCACTCCTCGAACGTGTCGGCCGAGATGTCGTGCACCGCGGACATCTCGGGCGCGGCGAGGGTGGCGAGGCGGATGTCCTTTGCGGCCCGGGCCCGACGCAGCGCGATGTCCCGAATCGGATCGGTGTGCAGCGGGGTGGGGTTGGTGAGCTCCCAGAAGGGCAGCGCGCGGGCGCCGGGCTCCTGGGCGAGCAGGTTCTGAAGGAGCGTCGTGCCCGTCCGCGGGAAGCCGAGGATGAAGAGCGGGCGCTGCACGGGGATCGCCGTGATCTCCGGGTGGGCTCCGAGCAGTCGCTCGATGCGAATGCGGGCGGCGGTCGCGCGCACGCCGACGGAGCGGGCGAAGGCGCGGGCGAAGGGCTTGAAGGGAGGCTGATCGACCTCGCCCAGCATGCGGGTCAGGGGCTCGATGAACCGCTCGTCGCCCCAGTCGCGGGAGCCCTCCTGGCGGGCCGCGGCGGCCAGGATCGAGTCGGGGTCCAGATCGACCACCGGCAGCTGCAGCACCTCGGCGGCCCGGCAGAGGAGATCGACCGCCTTGATCGATGGGGTCGCCTCGAGGCGGGAGACGGTCAGGAGAGGGTCGGCGTTGCTCTGCATGGGGGCGGACGCTGTCACGGCAGCCGCGTCAAGGGACCCCGGGATGCCCGCTCGTGGGGCGTGGGTTGATCTGGATCAACCCAGCTGGAGACCCCTCCAGAGCCCCGCTCGGGCCCGGGATCACGCCGCTGCAAGAGTGGTCAGGATGGCCGTATCCCGCAGCACGAACCCCTCTCGGGTGGTGCTCACGAGCCCCTCCTTCTCCCACTTGCGCATGTGCCGAACAGCGGTCTCCTCGCGGCATCCGACCAGCGCCGCGAGGTCCAGCCGGGCGAGTCGCAGGGGCACCATCACCCCCCGCGCGTCGGGCAGACCGACCCGCTCGGCGAGGCTCAGCAGGAGGGTCGCGAGGCGACCTTCGACGGTGGCGCAGCTGGTGTTTTCGAGGCTCTCGGCGAGCGTCGCGGTGCGTTCGCTGCTGATGCACATCAACGTGCGCCAGGCGGAGGGCTGCTGGCGCAAGGCTTCGCCGAGGGCGCGGCGCGGCAGCCGGCGGCCCTTGCCCGGCGCGAGCCCGACGCAGGCCGCGGGGCGCTTTGCGGACACGGCCGCTTCCTCTCCGGCCAGCTCGCCGCGCACGACGATGTCTACGAACCGCCCCGACTCGGAGTCCGGACCGCGCCGCAGCCCCACGGCGCCGGTGCAGATCGCCAGCACCCAATCGGCGCTGTCTCCCTCAGCCCACAGCTCTTCGCCGCGGATCCAGGTGACGGGGGTCGACTTCGCCAGCAGCGGCGAGTTGGTACTCGCGCCAGGGCAGGGCCACGGACAGGGACAGAGGGTTTCGCGCACGCGTCAAGGGTGTTCCTCTAATCCCGAATGGGAACTGATCGACGTCAGTCCGCCCGAACGGTCCCTTGACCGGCGGCTTCAGCCCCCGCAGGCCGACCCGCGAGGGGCCGTCATCGCCAAGCGCAGCCGGGTCTCCCGTCTGTCCCAAGAGCTGCCGAACGCCGTGGTCAGCGGGTGGTGAAGCTCCACGCGAAGGGCGCCAGCGGGGTCCCGTCCGCGGACTTGAAGTCCGTGAAGCGCTCGCTGTTCAGGCGGATCGTGTAGGTGGTGGCGGGCCGGAGCGTCACGGGGATCGTCAAGGTGGTGCCTGCCGCGTCGTACTTCAGCGTGCCCATGCGGGGGAGCTCCGCAGGGGAGCCCACGACCGCCCAGCTCTGGTCCTTCATCGCGCGATCGAAGGCGACCGTGATCGCGGGGGTGGCGGGATCGACCCCCGCAGCGCCGTCCGCGGGGCTCACGGACGTGACCCGGGGTCGGTTCGCCGTCTGGGCGGTCATCCGCTTGTCGTACTCCCGGCCGTAGCGATCGAAGAACGCCACGAGCTCGGGCACGAACGACGCGAGGCCCGGCCAGCGCGCGCGGTCCTCCTCGTAGCGCGCCAGCGCGTCCGCCAGCGGTTCGATCCAAGCGAAGCCCCGCTTGAGCTGATCCTCGATCTCGTCTTCGACGGCGAGCTCGTCGTTCGCCGCGAGGTAGCGCACCACCGAGGCCCGCACCAGCGACTCCGCCAGCACGATCTGCCAGGTCGTGTAGGCCATCGAGGCCATGCGAGCAGACACCCAGGGGTACAGCCGGGCGAGGGCCGGCGCGAACGCCGCCTCGTGGGCCGCCACCAGCGGGTTCACGAAGCTGTGGCTTGTCTCGTGGATGAGCGTGGCGAGGCTCGCGCTGCCGAAGGTGGGCAGGCCGTCGTGCCCGAACTCCCACACCCCGAGCACCGAGACGATCTCCTGTCCGCCGGCCACCTTCAGGGTCACGCCGTAGCTGCTCGGTCCCGCCAGGGGGCTGGCGATCACGCGGTACCGGGCGCCGCTGGCCGCGCCGAAGAAGCGCTCGTGCCAGCCCGCCTCCATGCTGGCGTGCAGCCCGGTGACGCCGGCCTCGATGCGCGCGTGGGTCTTCTCCTTGCTCGCCAGGAACTCGGCCGCCTTGCTGTCCCGGGCGAACCCCTGGAGTTCCTCCACGAACGGGGCCACCTCCTCCCGGGGCCAACGGGCGTCCAGGTCCGGGAGTCCGTCGTCCAGCGGCACCCGCAGCCCCCCGCCGGCGTCGAGGTGCAAGGCCAGGGAGATGACCGCGTCGTGGCTGACCCCGCGCTCCTTGCGCAGCCGGCGCGCCCGCTTGACCACCGCGTGGTCGCGCACGGGTCGGAACCAGGTGTCGGCGGACTCGGCGTAGCCCGGCAGCCGGCAGTCGCTGTGCTCGGGGTTGCCGGCGAGCCGGAACACCATCACGAGCAGCTCCACCATCGGGTCGATGGCGGGGGTCGCGGCCCAGGCGAGGGACGGTAGCGCGGGGAGGAGCGGGAGCGCCGCGAGACCGAGGATTGTCTGGCGACGGGTGGGGCGGGGGGACGATGACGGCATGGACGCCACGGTAGGTCGGGGCCGTTCGGCTGTCATCGGTGCCGCGCGCGAACCCTATCCGTCGGGGTCCGGGTCCGGGTCGTCCGGCGTGAGCCGCCGCGCGAGTCGAAAGCCCTGGTCCGTGTAGACGAACCACGGGGCCACGTCCCCCGCGAACGCCGTCCGGCAGCCCAGCGACTCGGAGAACCAGGAGCCCCCCTTGATGGGCCGGCGGTCCGGGAGCCCGCGAAAGGTCGGGTCTCCGCACCAGTCCCGCACGCCGCCGGCGCTGTCCCGCATGCCGTAGATCGACACGTCGGTGGGCGCCGCGCCGATCCGCGTGGGCTGGGGCCGCCCCGGCTGGCTGCTGCGCATGCGACACAGCGTCGGATCGAACCGCTCCCCCCACGGGAACAGCCGACCGTCCACGCCCCGCGCCGCCTTCTCCCACTCGATCTCGGTGGGCAGCGCCCAGGCCACGCCGTCCCGGGCGGACCGCCACGCCGCGTAGGCGGTGGCGTCGTTCCAGGACACGGCGGTGATCGGCCACTTCGGGTCCCACCGCGAGCCGTCGCGGTCCTGCTCGGGCACCTGGTAGCGCTGCCCGGGGCCCGGCTGCTCCCAGTACTGCCCGCTCGCGGAGCGCACGCCGGACTCCTGACGCGGCACGCGGCTCCAGGCCTGCTCCGGGTCGGTGCCGTGCAGGTCGTTGAGGAACTCGGCGTAGGCGTCGCATGTCACCGGGAAGACGGCGACGAGGAAGCTGTCGGCCCAGATGTCCCGGCGAGGCAGCGCGTTGTTGGCCTGCGCGTCGCCCGAGAACACGAACCGTCCGCCGGGCACGTACACGAAGGACTCGCCGATCTGCGCCTCCGTCAGCAGCGCGACGGGCTCGGGACCCGAGTCCCAGCGCCGCCCCCGGGTGATGTTCACGGGATAGGTGGTGTCGCGCTTGCCCGGCGCCCGGATGGTCAGGCGGTAGCTGCCCATCTCCATCGGCAGGTCCACCAGGGGGGTGCGGCCGAGCACCTGCTCCTCCACCAGCGGCCAGATCACCCCCTGCCGCTCGTAGCGCGCGCAGATCACCTCCGCCCCCGCGGGATCCGTGTGCAGGGTCAGCGAGCCGGTGCCTCGAAGCCGGACCGCGTACCGCCCGTCGTCGTACACCCGCACGCGCTCGCGGCGGTTGGTCTGTTCCTCGAGGTCGCCGATCTCCTCGGCCTCCTCGAAGCGGCGCCAGTGCACATCGGCCAGGAACGCCCGCGGCTCGGCTCCGTCCGGGTCCAACCGGAGGGCCTGCTCGGCCTGGGAGACCACATCGACGAACACCCGCGCCCGCTCGCGGCCGAGGGTGCGCACCCGGTCCTGGGCGGCGATGAGCTCGGCCTTGCGGTCCAGCGATGCCCACGGATCCAGGCTGCCCTCCAGCTGGGCGATCCGCCCGATCAGCGCGGCGCGCTCCCGCTCCAGGACCTGCCACTCGGCCCAGGCCTGGGTGGCGTGGGCGAGCTGGGCGCTGGCCTGCTCCCGCCGGCGCCGACCCTCCAGGAAGGACTCCACCGCTTCGGCGAGATCGACGGCGTTGGCGAAGCGGTCGCCCGGCTCGGCCGCCATCGCCTGCATGCACACCTCGGCGATCTCGTCGGGCACGTGCCGCTGGGGGTTCTGGGCGCGGGGATCGGGGGTCGGCTCCACCACCGTCGCGTACAGCAGCGCGTACACGTTGTCGCCGGGGATGGCCGCCCGCCAGGTGAGCAGCCCGAAGAGGATGCAGCCCAGGCTGTACACGTCGCTGCGCTCGTCCAGCGTGCTGAGCTCGGCCCGGGCCTGCTCGGGGCTCATGAAGCCGGGCGTGCCGACGGTGCCGCCATCGGCCGCCGTTCCCTTGACGCTCGCGACGCCCCAGTCCATCACCAGGACCTCGCCGAAGCGGCCCAGCATGATGTTGTCCGGCTTCAGATCCCGGTGCAGCACGCCGCGGTCGTGGGCATAGGCCACCGCGTTGCAGACCTGGATGAACGCGTGCAGGAGTCGCTGGTCGGTCCAGGTGCGGGCGACCGACTCGTCCCCCGCCGCCACCGCGCGCACCACCTCGGCGAGCGACTGCCCCTCCACCCGCTTCATGACGAAGAAGACCTCGCCGCTCGGATCCACCCCGATCTCGTGCACCGGCACGATGTTGGGGTGCTCGAGCTGGGCGGTGATCTGGGCCTCCGTCACGAACCGGGCGAGCCGGGCATGGCCGAGCGCATCGGGATGGAGCACCGCCTTGATGGCGACCGACCGACGCAGCTGGGGATCGTGGGCCTCGAGCACCCGGCCCATGCCCCCGCGCCCGATCTCCCGACGCAGCGCGAAGCGCCCCAACACGCTGCCCGCAGGCAGCTGAGGCCCGTCCGCAGGGCGGGGCTCTCCGGCCTCCGTGGGCAGCTCGATCCCGAGTTCCTCCAGCACCGCCCTGACGGTGACGGGCTCATCGCGCTCATCCAGACGCGCGAGCGTCTCGCGGAGCGTGGGCTGCAGCTCGGTGTCGGCCATCACCCGACATGGTGCCTGCCCAGGGGGCGCCTCGCACCGGTCCGACGCGCCCGGCGCGGGGCAGGGCTACTCCAGATCGACGTTGCGGCAGTCGATGCCGAGGCCCTCTTCGAACTCCGCGAGCAGCCCGGCCTTGCGGGTCACCACGACATCGACCGTGGTGGTCATGTGGGACAGCATCGACAGGGGGCAGGACCCGGTCACGACGATGCGGTAGCGGTTCAGATAGGCGAACTGCCCCAGCCCCCGTCCACGAAGGACGGCCTGCACCGTCAGCTCCCGAGGCCCGGACAGCACCGTGGCGCGGGGTCCGTCGGTGGGGATCCTGCGCAGGGCGGGGCGCGTCTCGAAGGTGGTGCGGTCGCCGACGATCTGGCTCCCCACCGAGTACGTGACGGAGTGCAGGACGTAGCTGGGGCCGAGCTCGTCGGCGTGCCGCACGAGCAGGCCGGCGTCGGCGCGCGGTCCGTGGGATCGCGTGGACTCGGGCTCGGCCGCGGCGATCTGCTCGGGCTGGGAGAGGTCGTCGGCGAAGGCGGGGCTGGCGGCGAGGACAAGGAAGAAGGCGAGTAGGGGAGCGGAACGGGGCATGGCGTCTCCGGGCGGTGGGTGACAAGTGGTGTCGCCAACCTAGGAGCCGTGGGATGCAGCGGCTACGGGATCTGTGCGCGGTTTCGTAAGGGCTGGTACAGGCCGCCGACAGGTCCACTGCCGGGGGAGCTCGGTGCGAGCCGGTGTGGCCGATCAGGGGGCTGAGGGAGGCCGTTGGGGTGACCGCACCCGCCCGGGCTCAGGTCATCAGCCGTTTGCGCGCCGCTCAGTCGTCGTCGTGCTCCCGTCCGCGCCGGTGCTCTCCTTCCTCGTGGCCCTCGCCCCGGCCCTCCCCACCGAGGGTGGCGTCCAGGCCCGCGGCCAGCTCCCGCTTCTCGGCGTCGGTGAGCCGCGCGCCGGGGTGCATCAGGGTGTAGTAGGCAGGGGGCATCTCGCCCTCCCGCACCTCCTCGCCGGACTCGTGGGCCTCTTCCTGACGCCGGTCCATCTCCGAGAAGTTCAGGAGGGCGCGCCCTTCGTCCACGTGGTGCCGCAGGACCCAGGCGACCGGCGCGACGTGGCCGTACCAGGGGACCACCACCTCGTTGGAGTGGCAGTCGAAGCAGGCGACTCGGGCCAGATCCTGCGTGCGCTGGTTCGCCCACGCCGGCTCCAGCGTGACCGGGGGGTTGCTCACCCGGTAGGGAATGAGCTGGATCAGCAAGGCGACGGCCAGCAGGAGGAGCAGTGAGGGTACAAGGACGCGTCGGGTCATCGGAGGTCTCCTTTGACCGACCCTGCCTCCACGATCCCCCGCGAGCCATCCGGCAAATGACAGGTCCCGACCAGAACACCGTCGCCAGCGCCCTCTTCGCGGTCGTCGCGCTGCTCGTCGGCAGTGATCTGGCGGCCGACTCCGGGTCTGGCGCGGGAGCGCTGCACCTCGGCGCGGAGGGTCTCGGCGCGCTGCTGGCGTGCGTCGGCGCGGTCTGGTCCTTCCGGCGCTACCTGGGTGAGCAACGCAGCGCGCGGCAGTGGCGGGCCCGCGCGGAGGAGCTCCTCGGCGGAATCGGCGACGGGGTGCAGCGGCAGTTTGCGTCCTGGGAGCTGTCCCCGGCGGAAGCGGAGGTGGCGCTCCTGCTCCTCAAGGGCCTCTCCTTCAAGGAGGTGGCCTCGGTGCGGGGCACGAGTGAGCGCACGGCGCGCGAACAAGCCCGCGCGGTCTACAAGAAGGCAGCCGTCGCGGGGCGGGCGGAGCTCTCCGCGTGGTTCATCGAGGATCTCCTGTGAGGGACACGACCAGACCGGCCTGGGTTGCCCACTCGGCCCAGCGCCGCCCTTGGTAGGGTCCGCGCAGCGGAACCGAGCGTGCTGGCCATGGGGGATCGATTGCCTCAGACAGATCAGGACCCATCTCCCCGGCGCGTGCTGATCGTCGAAGACAGCCGCACGGCCGCGCACTCGCTGGCGTTCCGGCTCGGGGAGCAGGGTCTGGTCTGCGAGGTCAGCCACGATCTCGCCGGGGCCCTGGAGCGCCTGAGCGAAGACAGCTACGACCTGATCCTGCTCGACCTGGGGCTCCCGGATGTGCGGGGCTTGCAGGGCTTGCGGGCGATCAAAGCGCTCCGGCCCGAGGTCCCGGTGGTGATCCTGACGGGCAACGACGACGCGGAGCTCGCGGTCGAAGCGCTCCAGGCGGGAGCCCAGGACTACCTGGTCAAGGGGCAGGCGGGGCAGCTGCTCCTTCGCACGCTGACCTTCGCCTGGGAGCGGAACAGGGTGCGTCGCGCGCTGGACCAGGTGACCGCCGAGCTGCAGGAGAAGAACGCCGCGCTGCAGCGGGTCAACGCCGAGAAGGACGCGCTCATGGGCATGGCGGCGCACGATCTGCGCAACCCGCTGGCCGTGGTCATGGGCATGTCCAGCATGCTCCTGGACGGTCTGGAGGGGCCCCTGGAGCCGGCGCAGAGGGAGCTGCTGGTCCACATCGAGCGGTCCAGCACGTTCATGCGTGCGCTGATCAACGATCTGCTCAACATCTCGACCATCGAGTCCGGGCTGCTCGTCCTGGCCCCGAGCGACATCGACCTCGGGGAGCTGGCCGACGAGAACGTCGCCTTGAACACCCGGCTCGCGGCCCACAAGTCGATCCGGCTGGAATGGACGACGCCACCGCAGCCGATCATGGTCCGGGCCGATCCCGTCCGGCTGGTCCAGGTCATGAACAACCTGATCAGCAACGCGGTGAAGTACTCGGTCCCCGACACCACGACGCAGGTCCGGCTCGTCGCCGCCGACGGGTTCGCGGTGTTCTCGGTGGCCGATCAGGGGCTCGGGATCCCCGCTGACGAGCAGGAGCGCCTGTTCCGGCCGTTCGAGCGTGCGAGCACGCGCTCCACGGGGGGGGAGGAGAGCACCGGGCTGGGCCTCGCGATCATCAAGAAGATCATCGACGCCCACGGCGGACGGATCGAGCTCGAGAGCAGCCCCGGCGCGGGCTCGACCTTCACCGTGCATCTGCCCCTGTCTGCGGGTTAGCCGGTCGAGTCAGAGGTTCGAAGATCATCTTGGGGTCGCGCGCCCTCGATCAACGACCCGCCGTCGCCGTCGAGCTCGGGCCGCCGCGTGCTTGTTCTCTGACGAACCCAAGGGGCTCGAGCCAGACGAACCAGCAGGGGGTACCGGCGGGATCCACCCCCCGCTGGTTCGGGTCACGAGCACGATCCGCGAACCAGCCGGGGGTGGGTGTCTCATCTCCCCCACACTGGTTCGCCGCTGGGACCAAGGACCGGCCAGAGTGACCCCTGGAGGCGAACGAGGTCGGGGCAGGTGCCGCATGTCCACCCACATCGTTCGTCACGGGCCGACCGCGGCGCCCTTGGAGCCGGCGGTCAGGGCTCGTCAGAGAGGGCTGGGCAGCACGTAGGTCCGGCCGGCTTCAGCCAGCGGCGACCAGCGCCCCCAGGCGCCGATGATCAGATCGTCCCTGCCGTCGCCGTCGAAGTCGCCGCCCCGGCACAGGGCGCCTCCGACGGTGTCCCCTGCCTCCTCGCCCACGAAGGCCGCGTCGGCGCCGGCGACGGAGAGGTCCCCGCCGGCGGCGAGGGTCGACCCCAGGAACAGGAACGCCTTTCCGCCGAACTCGCCGCCCTCCTCATCGCCGAACGCGCCGATCAGGACGTCGTCCAGGCCGTCCCCGTCCACGTCCCCCGCCGAGGCTACCGAGCCACCGACCCGCTGCGAGGCTTGTGTCGCCGTGAACGTAACGTCCGCAGCCGCCAACGATGCGCCGCCGGCCACCAGCGTGGAGCCGAGGAGCAGGTACGCCGCGCCTCCGTCCTCCTGGGCCCCGTCGGCGAACCGGGCGCCTATGAGGAGATCGCCCAGGCCGTCGCCGTCCACATCCCCCGCTGAAGCGAACTGGCGCCCGACGTGGTCACCAGCGGCGAGCCCGTGCAGCGTCACGTCGGCCGTGGCGAGGGGGATCGTGCCGCCGAGCACCGCCCGGGAGGAGTACACGACGTAGACGGCTCCGGCCTCGAACCCGGTCACGCTCGCGGACTTCGCCCCCACCGCGATCTCGGCCCCCCCGTCTCCGTCGATGTCTGGCAGCAGCGCCACCCACCAGCCGGCGAGGTCGAACTGGGCGACGCCCGGCAGCTGCACGTCGGCGTCGCCCAGCCACACGGTGCCGCTCGCGGGGATGGAGGTCGCGAAGAAGAGGTAGGCGTTGCCTGCGTCGCCCGCGGTGTCGTTGTTTCCGTAGCCCCCGAACAGCAGATCGTCGCGGCCGTCGCCGTCCACGTCGTCGGCGCCGGCGAAAGCCCAGCCGCTCCAGTCGAAGGCCCACTCGCCCTGGAACACCACGTCCGCATCGCTCGCCGACAGGCTGCCGCCGGCAGCCAGCGAGGCCCCGTAGAACAGGTAGGTCGCGCCGGTCTGCTGATCGAACGTGTCCGCGATGTAGGAGCCGACGAGTACGTCGTCCAGGCCGTCGCCGTCCACGTCCCCCGCGGAGGCTACCGACCAGCCCAGGAAGTCGAGGGGCTCGTCGCCGACGATGCGGGCGTGGGCCGCCGAGTCCAGGCCCAGGTCCCCGCCGCCGGCGATGTCTGCGCCGAGCACGATCCACGCCTCCCCCGCGGCCTGACCCCCGGTGTCGCTCAGGTGGCCGCCCACGACGAGATCATCGAGCCCGTCGCCGTCCACGTCGCCCACTCCACAGGCCCCGTCGCCCGTGTGGGCGAACTCGTCCGAGCCATCCAACCACCCGGGGGCGGCGCTGAGATCGTTGGCGTCGCTGCCGTCGCAGTTGCTGTCGATGCCGTCGTTTGGCGCCTCCCAGCCGGGCTTGCCCGGGTACACGTCCGCGCGCGTGTCGTCGCAGTCGCCCTGGCACACCGGCACCCCATCGCCGTCTCCATCCACCTCGAAGGGGGCGAGCTCGCCATCGCAGTCGTCGTCGAAGCCGTCGCAGATCTCCTGCGCGCCAGGGCCGATGGTGGCCACCGCGTCGTTGCAGTCCCCCTGGCAGGGCCAGACGCCGTCGCCGTCCAGGTCCGCCTCGACGCTGGGCACGTAGGCGTCACAGTCGTCGTCGATCCCGTTGCACGCCTCGGGCTGCCCCGACAGACGTGAGGGGTCGGCGTCGTCGCAGTCGCCGGCGCACCCCGGCTGCCCGTCCCCGTCGCCGTCGAGCTCGGCCGCGTCGGGCGCGCCGTCGCAGTCGGTGTCGAGGCCGTCGCACCCCTCGTCCGCGCCGGGATGCACCGCTGCGTTCGCGTCGTCGCAGTCCGGCCCGCCGCCGGCGTCGCTCGCGAAGCCGTCGCCGTCGCCGTCCTGGCCATCGACCCCGTCGCAGTCCTGATCGATGCCGTCGCCGAACGGGTCCAGCGCCGAGCCCCGGTCCGGCTCCTCGGGGGCGCAGTCGAACGCGTCAGGGATGCCGTCTCCGTCGAAGTCTGGCAGTCCGGCGGGGCCGCACCCGGCGAGCAGAACGACCAGGGCGATGAGGATGAGCTGCATGGTCACCACCGTAGCGGACGGTCGTGGGGGGGACACGCCGAGCGCTACAGCAGCTCGTCGAGTCCCTGGATGATGTTCCGGATGGACTCGACGGGCTGCTCCTCGGCCCCTTCGGCGGGGGAGGGCGTGCGCACCCAGGCCGCCGGGTCGTCGTGCTCCAACAGGCCCTCCAGCGAGTACACGTTGATGGCGTGCAGCGGGATCCCGGCTGCCAGGGCCGCCGCGATGTCCTCCTGCAGCTCGGCCGGCGCCTCCATGCCGCCGTGCTCCACCACGCCAGCCCCGGTGGTGCCCAGATCGATGGACGCCGCGTCGCCCCAGAACGCCTCGATGTGCTCTGCGTAGGACGTGACGAGCCCCGGGCCGAACGTGTCGTCCGTGCCGAGCAGGCTCGTGGCGTACTCGGCGAAGAGCGTGCGGTAGACCTGGAAGCTCGCCCGGTCCCAGGGGATGTCCTGGACCGGGGTCCACAGCGCGTGCGCGATGCCCTCGTCGCCGTCCAGCTCGTCGTCGATCAGCATCGGCAGGCTGGACACGAAGACGCGCAGGCCCCGGGCGTGCAGCTCGCCGACCAGCTCGGTGTAGGCCCCGCGTGCCGCCTCGAAGGCGACCGGATCCGCCCCGTCCACCAGCGCGGTGATCCGCTCGGTGAGGGAGAGCCCGACGCCGGACAGGGTCTCGGCGCGGTCGATGGGCATCTCCATGTCCACGACGAAGCCGTCGAGTCGGGGGCAGTCCTTCGGGGCGGCGTCGGCGAGCTGCAGGGTCCAGGCCGCGAACGCCGGTGCGTTGCCCTGGTTGGGCCAGTAGCCGTCTGACGGGTCGAGCAGCGGCCACAGGATCAGGGCCACGTCGTGCTCGTCCGCCGCCGCGCAGGCCGCGCGCACGAACGCTGCGTCGTGCTGGCCCTGGATCACGGCCACCCGCAGATCGAGGAACAGCTCCGCGGCGTCGGCCACCTGCGCGGCGACGGTGTCGATGGAGGTGAACTCCAACCACGCCTGCAGCCGGTCGTCGTGGCGGATCGGCTCCACCGACGTGCACGCCCCGAGCAGGGGCAGCAGCAGACCGAGCGCGCAGCGCGTGTTGATGGACCTGGTGCTCAGACTGGTGCGGCTGCTCATGACCCTCCCCATGGCCCTGCGGCGGGCCTGCAGGGTAGACCGGGCTGAGGCCCCCGTGAGCGCGTGGGGGCCTGGGCCCGCTACCCTGCGATTCATGCTGGGGATCCGACGAGACGAGCGCGGCGTCGTCCTGTTCATCGGGGTGCTGACCTTCCTGCAGGGGGTCGCGTCGGTGCTGAGCCCGGCCATCGCCAAGGCCCTGTTCATGACGCAGTACTCCGCGGAGCAGCTGCCCTGGGCGTACGGCGCGGTCGCGGTCTGTCTGCCCCTCATCGGTCTGGGGTACCTGGCGGCGAGCCGTCGCTTCCCGGATCGGATCCTGCTGCCCGCGACCGCGCTGCTGTGCGCGGTGATGCCCGTCCTCATCTGGCTCGCCGTTCGTGCCGGGCACGAGCGCGCCGGCGCGGCGCTGGCCATCGTCTGGACCGACATCGAGTGGGCGCTGATCATGCTCGTGTTCCTGGGGGTGGCCAGCCGCCTGCTCGATGTGCGGCAGCAGCGCCGGTTGCTGGGGGTGGTGGCGGCGGGCGACGTGGTGGCGGGGATCCTCGTCGGCTTCTCGTTGCCGTCCTTCGCCCAGACCATCGGGCTCCGGTCGCTGCTGCTGGTGGTGGCGGTGGTGCAGCTGGGAGCTGTGGGGATGGCCGCCTGGGCGCTGCGGCAGCCGGCCACGGCGCCCGCACGGGAGGAGCGCCCGACCCCGCTGCGGGATCTGCTCGGCGATCCGTTCGTGCGCAAGGCCTGGATCCCCCTCGTCCTGAGCTGGTTCGTGCTGTACGCGGTGGACGCGCTGTTCCTGGCGGTCGCCGAGCGGCGTTTTCCCACCGAGGAGGGGATGGGGGCGTTCATGGGCGTCTTCCTGGGCAGCGTGGGGGTGGCCGACGCGATCGCCTCGGTGGGGCTGTATGGCCTGATCGTGGGTCGATTCGGCGTCAAGGGCGGCCTCGTGGGGGGACCGCTGCTGACGGTGCTGCTCGGGATCCCGCTGTTCTTCCTGGGGCTGCTGGGTCCGGCCACGGTGGCGATGCTGCTGGCCGCCTCTGGCCTCAAGCTCGTGGACATCACCGCGCGGGAGAACATCTCCGAGCCGGTCGTGACCACGCTGTACGGCGCGCTCCCCCTCGCGGATCGCGGGACCGCCCGGGCCGTCGGCGGCACCGTGGTGGGGCCGCTGGGGGCGCTGGTCGCGGCTCCCGTGCTGTGGGCGATCCTGGGGCCCCTCGATCTGGGGATCCCGGGGCTCGCGCTGCTGGTCTGCGTGAGCGGGGCCGTGTGGACCTGGGTGTCGCTCCGGGCTGGGGATGAGTGGCCCGCGGCCCTCAAGCGGGCGCTGGGCCGCGGCGCTCCGGAGGAGGCGGACGTCACCCTCGCCGGCGCCGAGGGGCTGGAGGCGCTGCTGGACGGCCTCACCTCGCCCGATCCGGCGGTGGTGGTGGCCAGCGCCCGGCTTCTGCGGGGGACCGCGCCCGAGCTGCTGCGAAGCCACCTGCCCGAGCTCCTGAGCCATCACGATCCCGGGCTGCGGGTGGCGATCCTGCGGCTGCTGGAGAGCAAGCCCCTGCGGAGCGCCGTTGGCCCTCTGGCGGCGAGGCTGCCGGCGGAGTTTGAGGATCGGGCCCGGGGGCTCCTGTACCGCGCCCTCGCCGCCTCGGATCCGCGGGAGGGCGGCAAGCTGCTCGAGGCGCGGCTGTCCCGGGCGGATCTGAAGGAGCGGGGCATGCTGCTCGACGCGCTGGTCCGCCATGGGGGCGACGCCGGCGCCGTGGTGGTGGGCCGACAGCTCCACGTGCTGCGGGAGGGCGGGCCCGCCGAGCGAAGGGTGGCGGCCATGCTCCTGGGCGTCAGCGGGGGCGCCCTGCCTGGCGGCCTGCTGGTCACCCTGCTCGCGGACGAGGACCGCGGAGTCCGGCGGGAGGCCCTCGCCGCGGCGGGGCGCTCCGGTCGCGAGGTGCCGTGGGTCGAGGTGTTCGCGTGCGTCGATGATCCGGAGCTGCTCGGCGACATCGAGCGGGCCGTGCACGCCGGCGGGGGCGGGGCCCTCAAGGCGCTGGACCGGGTGTGGGAGGGCCTCGATGCCACGCGCAAGGTCCGGCTGTTGGCGGCGGCCACGGGCAGCGAGTCGCCCGAGCTGCGCGGGTTCCTGCTGAGCCGCCTCTCCGATCCCCTCGTGGCCCGGGCGGCGATCGCGGCGCTCGCGTCCCCAGACCCCCTGACCGACGACGAGGAACGTCGGCTGCGGAGAGCCCTGGACGCCGAGCTGGCGACGGTGGCGGCCACGAAGGCGCACGCGACCGCCCTGGGCCACCAGCACCTCGCCGTCGCGTCCCGGGCGCTGCGGGAGGACGCCGACGAGGCGCTGGCCCGCGCGGTCGCCGGGTTCGGGCTCCTGCACCCCGGTCGGGGGCTGGACGACCTGGACGCGGCCCTGGTCTCTGCGGAGGAACGGCCCCTGGCGGTGGAGGTGCTGGAGTCGGTGCTCGCGCGGGCCGACTGGCTGCAGCTGTTGCCGTTTCTGGACCCGGGGGAGGAGGTGGAAGAGGAGCGCGCGCCCATGGCGGACGTGCCCGCGGGAGCGTCCGCGTGGGCGCGCCTGTGCCTCGACGATCTGGTGGGAGCCCGTGCCCGCGCTGCGGACCTGGCCCGGCTGCGCGCGATCCCTCGCTTCGCGCACCTGCGGGATCGGGATCTCGCCGCGCTGGCGGACGCGAGCACCCCGGACGGCCGGGTGTTCCTGTCGGATGAAGGGGGGCGGCGGGGATTGCCGGTCGAGGCGGTGTCGGCGCTGTTGATCGACGTGCCGGCCCTGCGCATGCCGCTGCTGGATCTGCTCGCGGGCGGGGTCGGTGGAGGGGGGCGGCGGATGGCGCGGGCGGGGGCGCACGGGCTCCCTGCCGCTGAGGCGCTGCTCGCCTTGCGGAGCTGTGTGGCGTTTGTGGGGGCTCCCCGGCCGGTGCTGCGCATGCTCGTGGCGGCCTCGGAGGGTCGGGAGCT
>CALAGR010000168.1 GCA_937891735.1 uncultured Pseudomonadota bacterium
AGCTCATCGCGTCGACCATCAAGCGTCGGCTGTACACGCGGTCGACCCCCCGGACCTTGTCCTCGAAGATGTCGGAGACCAGCGCCCACTCCCCGTCGCTCAGCCCGTAGAAGTACAGCGCCTCCGGCGCCTGCTTCCGATGCTGTTCGCCATAGCCATAGCGGGGTGGGTCCTGAGCCGCCGTCTCCGCGGCCGGCGGCGGGGCCGGCCGGGTCGGAGACCTCTTCGGCGGCACGATCCGCTCGAAGCCCAACGCCCGGAGCGTCTTCCGCATCGTCTGCGTGGTCACCCGGATCCCGGTGACGTCTCCGACGAGGTCGATCAGCTCGTTCAGCGACGCGCCAGGGTGCTCCTGCGCGATCGTCTCAACGACGCGAAGCGCCGCCGCATCGAACGCAGGAAGACGACCCCGACGACGGGGCAGCGGGGCTGACCCGCCCTGAGCATCCGGTGTGTTCTCGCTGTCTTGAGCCACGGTGCCTCCCTCAAAGTAGGGAGTCTATCCGCGCGGCATTTATGGGAACACCCTCCAAGGCCGACCATCGATTGAAGGCCCCGCTTGAACGCTTTCCGGCGGGGCTTTCTCGGTTCAACCTGTCGCTCGTGGCCAGCCTTCCTGTCGTCGTCCACTTCGACAGCGAGGAGCCAGCAGATGCGGGTCTCCTACGCCGTCTGCGGATGGACAGCGTGCGACAAGCGCACCCACCTCATCACCGGCTCCAACTCCGGCATCGGCATCGAGACGGCCCGCGTCCTCGCCCTTCGCGGCGCCCACGTCATCGCCGCCGCCCGCACCGAAGCCAAGGCTCGCACCGCGCTGGCCGCTATCAAGCACGACGGCACCCCCTCCCTGCGAGCTCTCGGATCCCGCCGGCGTCCGTCAGGCCATCGACACCCTGAAGCGCTCCGGTCGCCCCCTCGACGGCATCATCGCCAACGCAGGCGTCATGGCTCTGCCCGAGCTCACGGCTCTGCACGGCATCGAGCTCCAGTACCTCGCCAACCACATCGGGCACTTCATCCTCATCACGGGGCTGCTCGACCAGCTGACCCCCGCCGGACGGGTCGTCATTCTTGCCTTCGGCGCCCACCGGAAGCCGCCACCGCAGGGGCTGGATCTCGATAACTCCCGCCGGGAGAGCGGGCTGCGAATCAGATGTGCTGCGGTCGCGGGATCCGCTACCAGCTTCAGCCGTCGACCGGCGGCGCCAGGACTGGCTGTTCCGCGAGGTAGATCAACCGCGTATTCGGCGGCAGGAGGGCCTCCCTGGAGGGGTTGATGGCCTCGGTCCCGTCGGCGTACCGCACGCCGATCACGAGCGCTCCGAGCGAGGTCAGCTGCATCGCAGCCATCAACTCGCCGAATGTCCCGATCGCGCCGTGCTCCTCCGGAATCCTGCCCAGGTAGATGTTGTGTGCGCCTTGCAGCAGCACCCCGCTCATCACATCGGCGGCACCGTGGAAGCGGATGGCGTGGGCGAGCATCGCTGAGCCGAGCCGCCGGGTCTCGACCACTTCGTCCGCCCCGGCGCTCCGTGCGTGCTCGACATTCTCGCTGTCGAGCACCTCCGCGACGATGTAGAGCGGGGCGATGCGGTGCCGGACATCCTCGTGCCGTGCGCGCAGGTGGGCTCGGATCGTGAACACCGTCAGGATCGTGGTCGCGTCCGCCTTCTGCGGCGGCGCGGTCCGGTCGCCGGCGACGATCACAGCGGCGGCATGAGTCAGTCGGACCTTGTCCAGTTCGCTTTGCTTGGTGGGGTCGCCGTGGACCCAGAGAAACTCGGGGGGCAGTGCGCGGGGGCGGTCGTGCGAGTCGAACAAGACCACCCGCGTCTCCTCGAGGTCGAGCTCGTTGCGAAGCGCGGTCATGAGCAGGTGGGTCGTCTCGTCATACCCGCATACGACGATGTGGTTTGTGTAGTCGCTCATGACGAACTGCTCCTCGCGTAGCGTCAGCAGGGCCAGCACCAGGGAGTGGCCGATGATTCCCGCGAACAGGGCCAGCGTGACCATCCCGCCGACCATGAGGAAGCCGCCGACAATCTTGCCGAGGCCGGTCACCGGGGTGATGTCGCCGTAGCCGACCGTGGTGATCGTCACCAGCGCCCACCAGAGCGCGTCCGCCAGGGTCAGGCCCGTGTGGGAGCCGGCCTCGACCAGGAACAGGGTGACCCCGCCCAGCACGGTCTCGCCCAGCATCAGGCTAAGCGCGAGCGTGAACAGGAGGCTGTTGCTCTCGACGGCCTGCGCGAACGTCGTGAACGGGTTGGCGTAGCGGAACAGGGACGCGGTGCGAAGCAGGCGCAGAAGCCGCAGGGCCCTCAGGCCTCGAAGGCCCGGGAAGAGGGCCAGCACGGCGAGCAGGTCGATCAGCTGCATGGGCTGGACCGCGAAGCGCAGCCGGGAGCCCAGCTCCATGCGCGCCCGACCCAGCGGCGGCCGGCGGAAGACGGCCGCTCCCGCAGGGCTCAGGGTGCCCACACGGAGGATCCACTCCACCGCGAAGACCGACAGCAACACCCGGTCGATGGCGTCCAGGATCGGCTGCCACGGGTGCTCCCGAGGCACGAGCGCGTCGGCGACGAGCAGGGAGATCGACACCCCGATCAGCACCCAGATCGTGCCCTGTACCCAGCGGTACGCCATGGTGCGCGGAGCGTGGAAGGAGTCTCGGAGGCCCAGGGCGAGCCGGGAGAGGGGGGGCGAGGGTCCGGCCACGAGCACATCATGCGCTGGATCGGGGAGCTCCGCGGAGCGCCGCTGCGTGACGGCGGGCTTTTGGAGGTCCTCCCGACCGCACCGGCGCTGGTGCCTCGTCCTCTCGCCGCGCGGCGCCTACTCGGTGAGCAAGAACAGCTCCCGCGCTCTCTGGACTGCCTTTGGTGGCCCGACGAAGACCACCTCGTCGCCGGCCTCGATGAGTGTGGACCCGCGGGGTACCACGAACTTCTTGCCCCGGATCACCGCCGCCACGACGCACTCGCCCGGGATCTCGAGGTCGCGGATCGCCGTGTCCGCGACCCTCGCGCCCTTGGGGATCATCACGCCGATCAGGCTCGCTACTCCGGTGCCGATCTCGAACAGCTCGGCCACCCCGGGGCGGTCGAGGTAGTTCTCGACCATCGCCGCGGTGGCCCACGGTGCGCTGATCGCCACCACTCCCTCCGCCTCGAGCAGCGGCAGGTAGTCCGAGTCCCGCACGATGGCCATCACCCGGGGCATCCCCAGCTGACGGGCCTGCAGCGCGGCGATCACGTTGTGCCCGTCGTCGTCCGAGGCGGCGATCGCGACGTCCACCTCGTTCGCGCCGACCTGCTCGAGGACCTGCTGCTTCGTGCCGTCGCCATGGAAGATGGGCACGCCGAAGCGGCTCTCCAGCTCCTTGCACCGGTCCTCGTCCCGCTCCACGAACGTGATCTGGTGCTCGTGGCTTCGGAAGACCATGCGCACCTCGTCCCGCGCGAGGAGCCGCTTGGCGATGTTCTGGCCGACGGTCCCACCGCCGATGATGAGGACGCGCATCCGAGGTCTCCTCCTTCGAAGCAACCGTTTCACGAACCGATGAACAGTGGGAGCTGCGCGCCCGAGGTCGGCGCGGTTCGCCGGGCTCAGACAGTACACACCGAGGCCGACCGCGGTGAGGACCCCGCCCAGGGCGATCGTGCGGGGCTCCAGGAAGGCGACGAAGCCCCACGATGTGACCACGCCGATGACCGGCACCCAGGGGTAGCCGCGCACACGGAAGGGGCGGCGCAGGTTCGGTTTGGTTCGCGCCAGCGCGATCACGCTCGCGTTGACGAAGCCGAGTCCGAGCAGGAAGCCGAAACCGGCCATCGACGCGACGAACTTCACGACCCCGGTCGCAGCCAGCAGCGTCACGAGCACGGCGCAGATCCCCAGCGCCACCGACGGCGTGCGGCGCACCGGATCGAGCCTGGCCACCGCGCGGGGAAAGTGGCCGTCGCGGCCGAGCGCGAACAGGACCCGCGCGCTCGCCCCGAGGGTCACCGCGAAGGCCGACAGGCACGCCATCACAGTGGCGATCACCGCCGCCCAGCGACCCCACGGGCCGAACAGCCGGTCGGCCACGAAGATGAAGGGAACGTCCGTCTGCGCCAACTCGGTGTGGTGCACCGTGCCCATCATCACGAACACGACGAAGGCATACATGGCGACCGCGACCACCATCGTGATGATGATCGCGCGAGGGATGTTCTTGGCCGGCTCGATGATCTCCTCGGCCGCGACCGTGATCAGCTCGTAGCCGACGTAGGACACGTAGATCAGCGACATGCCGGGCAGGAAGCCCCCCCAGCCCATCGGCGCGAAGGGTGCGAGGTTGGGGGCTTCGACCTGCGACAGCCCGAGGATCGCCACCCCCAGCAAGATGGCCAGCTCCACGAGGTTCATCGCGGTGACGACCCGCAGCGCCTCAGAGAGTCCGCGCAGGTTGACCAGGCTGAAGATCAACGTCACCGCGATCACCACGAGCACGACCGGGAGCGCAGGCCACAGCCACTCCTTCAAGGTGAGCGCGAACACGACCGCGTACAGCGCGCAGGCGGCGACGTTGCCGATGAAGAAGAACCACCCCGTCAGGAACGACACAGACCGAGGCAGCGTGCGCTGCGTCATGGAGTAGCCGCCGCCCGCGACGGGGAGGGCGGCGCCGAGCTCGGCGTAGTTGAGGGCGGTGAACATCGTCACCACCCCCATGGCCAGATAGACGAGCAGCCCCAGCGGCCCCACGATGCGGGCGAGCTCGCCCGGCAACGCGAAGATGCCGGGGCCCATCATGGCCCCGATGCCGATCATCACGGCCATGAAGAGGCCGATGTTGCGCTCGAACTGCGGGCGTTCTGCCAAAGGGGGCTCCGAGAGCCGGAGCGTAGCCGGGATGGCCCCAGCTGCGCTCCTGCCGCTCCCTCGTCGGCGCCTCCGGCACATGCGCGCAGGCCTCTCGAGAGAGCCACGACAAGAGCGCGGCCCGCCCGAGAAGTTCAATGATCATCCTGTATGGCCGACCAACGATTGAAGGCCCCGCTGGAACGCTGTTCCGGCGGGGCTTTCTCGGTTCTATCGCGCGGGGCCACGGAGGACCCGGCCCACTCGATCCGGCTCAACCAGTAGCCCGGCCGCCGACTGCAGTGGGCGACCGCGACGACCTCGGGGCGGGCTTCCCGGAGATGGAAGAAGAGCGCGTAGGGGAAGCGTCGCAGGATCAAGCGCCGGTAGCGCCTGTTCACCATCCAGACCGGGCAGCGCTCCGGCGACTCCCCGATGGTCTGAAGGGCCGAGTGGAGTGCAGCGAGACGAACTCCAGCCCCAGGCCAGCGGACCTGTCCTTGTACGAGTCCATCGCCTCCACCACCTCTGCCTCGGCGGCAGGGAGGAGGTTCGGCGCGCTCACCGGTCCGCGAGACGGGCGAGCAGATCCCTCCGGACTTCGTCCCACGGCCGTCCACGGTTGCCGGTGCGGTCCGCTTCGACGATCCGTCGGTCAAGTTCCTGGGACCAGGCAGCCTCCCACTCCGGATCGGCCTTGCCCTCGACGCTGTCGATCAGCTCTGCCGCGAGTTGGAGGCGCGCGCCCTGTCATTGGACACATCCTCGCCGGCCACTTCCTGCGCCAGAGCCTCCCCGTGGGCACATCGTTGACGGCGGAGGGGCGCACCGGGACCGTCGAACGCGTCGGCGCGGTGGACACGCTCGTCCGGGGCGGCGACGGCGCGTGGAGCATCCCCAACGCGATGCTGCTCGAACGCACCCTGGACCGGTGATCGGGACGCTGCCCGCTGTCGGAGCACTTCCGGCTTCCCGGTTCGCGTCTTGCCCCTGCCGCACCCGGCGGTCACCATCCCACGCCGCTGAGCGGGCTGGGCGCTATCCTGCGCACCATCGGAGGACCTTTGGACGCCGCTAGCGAGCTCTCGCTCATCCTCATCTGCCTGCTCCTCTCAGCCTTCTTCTCGGGGAGCGAGACGGCGCTGCTTCGTCTACGTATCCAACAACTGGATGCCGACATCTCCAGGGGCGACCGTGGCCTCGCCGCCCTCGCGGCCCGCGACCTGATCGGGCACACCGGCAAGCTGCTGGTGACCATCCTGTTGGGCAACAACGTCGTGAACATCCTGGCGGCGTCGGTCGCGGCGTCGCTCGCAGTGCGAACGCTGGGGGAGGAGCGGGGCCTGATCGCTTCGACCGTCATCCTCACCCTTCTGGTCCTCGTGTTCTGCGAGATCCTCCCCAAGGCGGTCGCCGCCCGCAATCCCCGCCGGGCGGCCTATGCCGTCGCGCTCCCGCTGTACCTGATCCACCGAATCCTGCGCCCCGTGCACTGGGTGTTCGAGAAGGGCATCGACCCGCTGGTACACCGAATCGCCGGCGCCGCCGATCACGGGAGCGGGGGCACGGAGGAACTGCTCGAGCTGGCTCGCAAGATCAAGAGCGAGGCGCAGGCCGCCTCGAGCCCGATCGGCATCCTCGGCAACGCGGCTCGCGCGGTCGGACGGACCGTGTCCGAAGTGATGACCCCGCGCACGGCGATCTTCGCCGCGCCCATCGATACGCCGCCCGAGGAACTGCTCGAGTGGATGTTGGAGGAGCGCTACACGCGCATCCCCGTGTGGCGGGGAACGATCGACACGATCGCCGGGTTCGTGCACTTCAAGGACCTGGTCTCCCTGGTCCGCGGTGGGGGGACGACCATCGAAGGGTTGATCCTGCCGGTGCTCAGGGTCCCTGAGAGCAGGTCGATCTACGACATGCTGGCCGACATGCAGCGCGACTCGGTCTCCGTCGCGATCGTCAAGGACGAGTACGGGACCACCGTCGGACTGGTCACGCAGGAGGACATCCTCGAGGAACTCGTGGGCGAGCTCCGCGACGAGTTCGACGGCGAGGAGCACGACGAGATCCGCCGGGAGGATGGGGGCGCTTTCGTCGTGAGGGGTGAGGTGTCTGTGCTCGACTTCAACCGTGCCAGTGGCTGGGACGTACCCGGCGCGCGGGGCGACTCTGTTGGCGCCGTCGTCTTCGATGCCCTCGGCCGGGAGCCGGACCAGGGCGACCGGGTGCAGGTCGGCGCCTTCGTGTTGGTGGTGGTGCGCTGCGAGGGGACCCACATTCAGTCGGTGCGTGTCGAGCGAGCTCCCGAGCCGGACCCGGCGGACTGAACCCCAGATACCCAGGTGGCCTGTGGGGGCCTATGGGGAGCAGGTCCGCACGCGGGCAGCGCGACTCAGAGGGTGATGTCGATGACGTAGGTGCGCCCGGAGGGACCGGTGGCCCCGCCGCTGATCGTGGTGGAGCCGGCCTCCCAGCGCGTGCCGCCAGCTCCTCGGTCTTGTCCCACAGGGCCACGGCAAGCGCCTCGTCCTGGGCGTGGGCGCTGGGCTTCGCGACGTTGCAGTCGGCCCAGTAGGCGCCGGTGCTGGTCACGTCGGGGTGCGTCGCGACGTAGGTCTGGGTCGCTGCGCCCTGGGGGATCGTCTTGAGGGCCACCGCGCCGCCGACGGACTTGAAGAGCATCTGGATGGCGCTGGGCAGGTGGCGACCGAGGTTGGTGGCGAGCACCCCGGGGTGCACAGACCCGGCGAGCTGTCCCATCGGGAGGCGTCGGCTGAGCTCCCGGGCGAACAGCAGGTTCGCGAGCTTGCTCTGGCCGTAGTTGCGGAGAGCCGAGTACTCCTTGCCCGCGTCCAGATCGTCGAACCGGATCCCCTCGGGGAAGGTGGCGCTGTGGCCCGCGGACGACAGCATCACCACCCGCGCGTTCGGCGTGAGCCGCGACAGGACCCCCGTCACCAGCAGGAAGTGGCCGATGTGGTTCGTCAGGAACTGCAGCTCCAGGCCGTGCTGCACCGTGCGCTTGGGGAGCATCATGATCCCCGCGTTGGCGATGATGCCGTCCAGCTCGTAGCCCGCGGCGACCACCTCGGCCGCGGCGGCGCGTGCCGACCCCGGCTCGCTGAGCTCGCAGGCCAGGGGCACGATCTCGCCGTCGATGCCCGCGGCCGCCGAGGCCGCCTTCTCCCGGGTGCGGGCCACAGCGATGACCTTCGCGCCGCGCAGGGCCAGGACCCGCATGGTCTCCTGGCCGAGGCCGGAGTTGCAGCCGGTGAGCAGGAAGGTCTTCCCGGTGAGATCGCGTCCCTCCGTGACCTCTTCGGCGGTGGAGTTGAACCCGAAGCCGCTGGGGCCCTTGCTCTTGAACAGTCCGTACAGGGACATCGCGCCTCCTCCCTGGTGGGGTGCGCCTTGTAGCGCGCCCGGGGGACGGTCACCTGCCGCGGCTTCGGTCTGGACGACCTGGGGGTCGGCGGCGCTCGTCACCGCGGCGGCAACGGGCACGGCAAGGAACAGGGCGGCGATGGCGGCGGTGGTCTTCAGGAAGGTCATGGCGTTCTCCTCGGTCGGGGCGCGGTGGTTCGCGCCGTCGTCCTGCGAGGTCCTGCGGGGCGGTCTGCAGGATCCTGCGGGAGCCGGTCAGCTCGCTATGCGGCGCGTCATCGGGGGGAGATGGTGTGTCTGCCCCGGTTGACGCGCCGCCAGGCCTCGCGCATGTCCCGCGGGTTGGCGCGGACAAGGTGTGGAAGTCGTGATAACAATGTGCGCCTTGAACCGCGCGATCAGCACCACCGCATGCCTCCTGCTCGCCTGCATCGTGGTGCTCGCCCAGCTCGTCGCGGTGGGTCACTCGCTGAGCACCCGCCATACGATCTGCGACGAGCACGGCGAGGTCGTGCACGCACAGGACGTGGAGGTGAGCTCCCGCCTGGCTGACCCGCTCGGCGCCGCGCTCCTGACAGGGCTCCCGGCGGCGAGCCACGAGCACGGTTGTTCGCTGCTCATGGGCCTGAGCCACTCGGCCGCGGCTCCACCCCATGCCGGCTGGGCGGTGCTCCAGGACCTCCCCCAGGCAGCGGTTCACGCCCTGCCGACCCTGCCTGCGCTCCCGTCCCGGAGCTGCCTGCGCTTCGCCCCCAAGACCTCCCCTCCCGGCTGCCTGACGACCGCTTGAGCTTTGGCGGGTGTCCCCGCCTGTTCGCTGTTGTCCGCCGCGAGGGAGATCCATCGTGCGAAACCGACCCCTGGCCGCGCCGTTGGCGCTGAGCCTGATCCTGTGTGCCGGCCCGGCGTGGGCCGCCGACGAGCCGACCGCCGACGAGCCAGATGCCACCGAACCAGACGCCACCGATCCGCCCGGCGTGTCGGCGGCGGAGCTCCAGCTGCTGCGGGACGAGCTGGAGCTGATGAAGCTGCGCATGGAGGCGATGGAGTCGATGCCCTCGGAGGCCGCCTCGCCTCCCGCGGCCTCGCCCAACGTGTTCAACCCGCGGATCACCGGCTTCATCGACATGATCGGCGCGGTGGGGCTCGCCGCCGGCGGGGTACACCCGTATTTCGATGTGCGCGCCTTCGAGCTCGACTTCCGCGCCGACATCGATCCCTTCGCCAAGGCGGTCGTGGTCCTCGGGTTCGAGAACCCGCTCCTGGCGGCGCTGCAGGCCGAGGCCGAAGGCGCGCCGCCGGCCACCCCCGAGGAGATCGGCGAGGCCTGGCTGTCGGTCGTGGAGGAGGCGAACATCACGTTCGTCGCCCTGCCCGCGCACCTGCTGCTCGAGCTCGGCGTCGTGCGCATGGACTTCGGCGGCCTCAACCGCATGCACCTGCACGACGTGCCGCATCCGAACTACCCCGGGGCGCTGACGGCGCTGCTGGGCGAGGAGGGCTGGGCCGACGCCGGCGCGTTCCTGCGCTACCGCCTGCACAACCCCAGGTCGCTGCCCATCGACCTCAAGGTGGGGGTGATGGCCCGAGGACCTGAGCCCCTGATGGAGGGGCGGCAGACCCCCACTCCCGTGTTGATGGGTCGCCTCTCCGCGTCCGCGGACTTCGGCTCGGGGAGCCTGCTGTCGGGCGGTGCGTCCTACGCCGGGTGGCGGGACGCGACCGCGGACCCGCGCGGCTTTCACCTGGCCTCGGCCGACTTCCTGCTGAAGGTGCGACCGCCACGGCGGGGCCAGTACACCTCGCTGTTCGTGCAGGGCGAGGCGTACTTCGCCAACCGGCTCGGTGCGGAGGGGCGCAACACCCTGGCGGGGTTTGTCGGTGTGGGAGTCCAGCCTGCCCGCAGCGTGTTCCTCTCCTTGCGGGCGGACGCCCTGGTCGATGACCTGAGCGCCCCCTCGGTGGCCTGGGGAGGCGGCTTCGCCGCGTCGATGTACACCACCGAGTTCCTGCGTCTCCGCCTCTCCTACGACGTGCTCGCCCAGCAGACGGTGTCCCACCGGTTCGGGCTGCAGGTCACCGCCGTCTTCGGCTCGCATCCCGTCGAGCCCTACTGGGTGAACCGATGAAGTCCATGCTGTCCGTCCTGTTCCTGCTGCTGTCCCTGGGTGCAGCGGCCCCCGCGCGGGCCGCGATCTCCGTGGTCACGACGATCTCCGACCTGGCGTGGGTCGCCGAGGAGGTGGGTGGCGACAACGTCAAGGTCCGCGCCCTGTGCTCTCCGAACGAGGATCCGCACTATGTCTCGCCCACGCCGTCCCTGGTGGCGGCGGTGGGCGACGCGGATCTGTTCGTGCAGATCGGCCTGGGCCTGGAGATCTGGACGGAGCGCCTGCTCGACGGGGCCGGCAACCCCGACGTGCGGCCGGGGGGCGTGGGCTACGTGCTCGCGTCCCAGGGGATCACCACGAAGGAGCGCCCCAGCACCCTGAGCCGGAGCCAGGGGGATCTGCATCCCGACGGCAACCCCCACGTCTGGCTCGACCCGATCAACATGAAGGTGATCGTGGGCAACGTCGCAGAGGGGCTGGCCCGCGTGGACGCGACCCACTCCGCCGACTACCGCGCCCGCGCCAAGGACCTGCAGGGGCGCATCGACGTGGCCCTGTACGGCGCACCCCTGGTGGAGCTGCTGGGCGCCGGGTTGCTCGACCGCCTGGCCCGGGGCGGGCAGTTGGACGCCTACCTCGACAAGGAGCTGGGGGGCTCGCCGCTGCGGGACCGGCTCGGCGGATGGCTCGGCCGCGCCGCCGCGATGCGGGGTCGCTCGGTCATCTACTACCACCAGAGCTGGGTGTACTTCGCGGATCGCTTCGGCCTGTCCGTGGCGGCCTACGTCGAGGACAAGCCGGGGGTCGAGCCGAGCGCGGCGCACATGAAGCGCGTCGTCGAGGCGGCGGCCGCGGAGCGGGTGCCCGTCGTGGTGGTGACCAACTACTACGACGCCCGGCTGCCCCGGCGGATCGCGGCCGAGGCGGGCATCGAGGTCGCCGTGGTCCCCATCATGACCGGCGGCACCGAGCAGGCCCCCACCTGGTTCGCCCTCATGGACCTGCTCGTCCAGGCCCACGCCAGGCCATTCGAGGCGACCCCATGACCGACCTCGGCTGGATGCTCGCGCCCCTGGTGGGCTGCCTGATCTCGGTGCTGATCCTGGGCTACCTCGGCCTGCACGTCCTGCGGCGACAGGTGATCTTCGTGGACCTCGCCCTCGCCCAGATCGCGGCCCTGGGCGCCACCTACGCGTTCTTCCTGGGGTTTCAGCCGGAGAGCCTGGCGGCGTCGGTGTTCTCGCTGCTGTTCTGCTTCGCCGGGGCGGCGCTGTTCGCAGCGACCCGGTCCCAGGAGAGCCGGCTCCCCCAGGAGGCGATCATCGGCATCTGCTACGTGGTCGCCGCGGCGGCGGTGATCCTGCTGGTGGATCTCGCTCGGGATCCCCACGGGGCCGAGCGGATCCGCTTCCTGCTGGTGGGCTCCATCGTGTGGGCGAAGTGGGGGGAGATCGGGGCGGCGGCGGCCGTGTGCGGCGCGGTGGGCCTGTTCCACTACGTGTTTCGGGAGCGGTTCGAGCTCGCCAGCACCGATCCGGAGGCCCTGGCCCGGGCCGGCGCGAGCCTCGTCGTGTGGGACCTGCTGTTCTACGCGAGCTTCGGGCTCGCCATCACCGCGATCGTGCGACTGATCGGCGTGCTGCTCGTGTTCAGCTACCTGATCATCCCCGGGGCCGTCGCGTCGCTGTTCGTCAAGACCGTGCGCGGGCGGCTGCTGGCGACCTGGGGGATCGGGGCGGTCGTGTCGGTGGTGGGGCTGCTGTTCGGCTACGAGCATCCGCCGGGACCGGTGATCGTCGCCTGCTTCGGGCTGGTCCTGGCCGTGGCCCTCATCGCCCGGGCGGCGTTGGACGCGGATCGCCCAGGGATCCGGGCGCTGCAGCTGGCCGGTGGGAGCGCCCTCGTGGTCCTGCTGCTCGCGTCGCTGCCTCGTCTGGTGAGCCCCGAGGATCCGCACGGAGAGCACGCAGGGCACGCGGACGAAGCGGGGGTCGCGGAAGGCGCCGCCCTGGGCTCGTCGGACCCGCTGACCCGTCAGGAGGCGATCGACCGGCTGATCGCCGAGGACCTGCCCGCGACGACCGCGAGCCTGCTGGCCCACCTGCCGAAGGAGACGGACGAAGAGCTGCGGCTGCGCGTGGCTACGGCGCTGCATCGGCGGGGCGTCGCGGCGGGGGCCCAGGCGCTGCAGGCCCTGGCCATCGGGGCGGAGATCCCGTTCGTTCGCCTGTCGGCCCAAGGGGAGCTGGACGCAGCGCCCTGAGCTCCCATCGGACCCCACTTCCCCGGTGCGCGTTGACATGCCTGCGCGCGCCGCGCACGGTCGTCTCGGAGGTGTTGATGACCCGCTCGAGCTCCTTCTCCCGTTGGCGACCCCATCCCTGGCACGGTCTCGACGTCGGGCCCGCGGCTCCCGAGGTGGTGTGCGCCTACATCGAGATCACGCCCTTCGACACGGTGAAGTACGAGCTGGACAAGGCCACCGGCTTCCTCAAGGTGGACCGGCCCCAGCGGACCTCGTCGTCCCCGCCGAGCCTGTACGGGTTCATCCCGCGCACGTACTGCGGCCCGCGGATCAGCGGCCTGATGGAGGGCGCGGATCGCGGCGACGGCGACCCCCTCGACATCTGCGTGCTCAGCGAGCGCCCCATCAACCGCTCCGAGGTGCTGCTCAACGCGCGGGTCATCGGCGGCCTGCCGATGCTGGACGCGGGCGAGGCCGACGACAAGATCGTCGCGGTGCTCCAGCACGACTACGTGTGGGGCCATGTGCGCGAGCTGGCGGAGCTGCCGGCCGTGCTGGTGGAGCGGCTGCGCCACTACTTCGAGACCTACAAGCTCATCCCGGGGCAGGACGACGCCGTGCACATCGGCCCCGCCTACGGACGGCAGCACGCCCAGGACGTGATCCGCGCCGCCATGGCGGACTACGATGAGGCCTTCGGCGAGGCACTGTGATCGCGACCCACTACAGCCGAGGCGTGCCCTTTCAGTCCATCACGGGCGCCGCGGGATCCCGGCGGATCATCGAGATCAGCGAGGCGGGCCCGCCGCCGCAGCGGCCTACAGGTTGCCGTGCCGCTCCAGCCAGCCGCCGGTCAGCGGTTCGGCTGACGGCCGACGGAACACGAACTGCCCCAGCCCGAGGTGCCCGGTGGTGAACTCCGCCTCGCAGTTGCACAGGTAGAAGTCCCACATCCGGATGAAGCGCTCGTCGTAGCCGAGCTCCCGGACCGCTTCGATGTTCGAGTAGAACTTCTTGCGCCAGTCGCGCAGCGTCAGCGCGTAGTGCTTGCCGAGGTTCTCGAAGTGCTGCAGCTCCAGGTGCGTGTGGTCACCCATGGCCCCGATGATGGCCTTGACGGCGGGGATGCAGCAGCCCGGGAAGATGTACTCCTGGATGAAGCCCGTGCGCAGCTTGTACAGGTCGTAGCCCTTGTCCGCCGAGGTGATGGTGTGCACGACCGCGGTGGCACCCGGCTTGAGCAGTCGCTCGACGGTCTGCAGGAACTCGGGCAGGTGGTGGTCGCCGACGTGCTCGGCCATGCCCACGGACACGACCGCGTCGTACGTGCCCTGGGCGGTCCGGTAGTCCGCTTCGATGAACTCGATGGGCAGGTTGTGCGCCTTGGCGCGGGCGTAGACGAGCTGCTCGTGGCTGAGGTTGTAGGCCTTGACCGTGCAGCCGAACTCCCGGGCCAGCAGGATCGCGAAGCCACCCCAGCCGCAGCCGAGCTCCACCACGCTGTCCCCGGGCTTCACGCCGGCCTTGCGGGCCAGCAGGCGGTACTTGTTCAGCTGAGCCTGCTCGGTGCTCAGTTCGCGCGCGCTGCCGTCGAACTGGTCGAACATCAGCGCCCTGGGATCCCGATACAGGCCGCACGTGTATCCCATGACCTCGGAGTCGAGCATCAGCTCGTACATGGCGTTGCCGATGTCGTAGTGGGCCTTGGCGTTCTTCTCGCTGCGCTTCGCCTCGTTGTGGCGGACGCGCCGCAGCAGCCCCTGGAGCCGCACGATCACGCTCTGGCCGGGCAGCCCGAGCTTCACCTGGGCCTTTGCGTTCTCGATGATCAGCTCGACGAAGCGGGCCAGGTCTTCGGTCTCCCACTGCCGGTCCATGTAGGCATCGGCGAGGCCCACGGAGTCCTTCTTCACCATCCGGGTGAAGGCCGCCGCGTCGTTGATCTTCATCTCGACCACGAAGTCGGAGGTCAGGTCTCCCCAGGAGCGGGTGCTGCCGTCGGGCATGGCGACGTTGAGGCGGCCGACCTCGAGCTTTCCGAGGAAGAAGGTCTCGACCAGGGACTGGCTGATCTGATCGAACATGGTCTGGGTCCTAGAGTTCGGTGGGCGCCGCCGGCGACTGGGCGGGCGCATCGACCTTAGCCTCTGAGGTCAGGTTCGTCGTCTTCAGGTGTCCGCCGCGGGGCAGCATGAACGACCCCGCTTCGTGGGCGACGTTGGCGGGCGTGGGCTCATTGAGCGAGCGCAGGTGCTCCCACAGCTCGCGCATGGAGTCGGTCCAGCGCTTGTTGGGCTTGTAGGGGATGCCGAACTCCGCGCAGGTCTTCGCGACGATGTCGGACAGCGCGATGTAGTGCCAGGGATCCACCTGGGGGAACAGGTGGTGCACCACCTGCAGGTTCAACCCGATGCTGAAGATGCTCCAGAAGCGGCTGTGCTGCTCGTAGTCCTTGCAGGTGCGGACCTGAAGCTCGGCCCACTCGATGCGCCGCTCGCCGGACTCGATGTCCGCGTCCACGAAGCACTCGGCGTTGATGTGGCTGACCTGACTGAAGCAGAAGTACAGCAGCCCGTGAAAGCCCAGGGGCAGGAACGCGAACGCGGCGGCCTGGAACCCGTCAAAGGCGAGGATCGGATAGACGACGCAGATCCCCACGAGCACCAGGCGCCCCAGGACATGCCGCACGAAGCGCCACCTGCTCGGGAACCGCAGCGGCACCGTGCGGGCCATGTAGCCGTCGATGGCGTACTCGGGCTCGTTGAGGATTGAGGGCCCGAAGGTCGTCATCCAGGACTGGGCGGGGGCAGCGATGGACCACCAGCGGTACTTGCGCAGCCAGGGCTGGCGGATGTGGGTCCGGAAGCCGGGCATGGGGGCGTAGGGGTGCTGGAAGTGGTTCAGATCCGGGTCCTTGCCCTCCAGGTTCGTGCTGACGTGGTGCCCGATGTTGTGCTGACGCTCCCAGGTGAAGATCGAGATCATCGCCGAGCCCACGTAGCTCCAGAACCGGTTCCATCGGGGGTGCACCGACAGGGCGAAGTGGGACCCGCTGTGCATCAGGTTGGACGGACCCACCCAGTAGAACAACGGCAGCGTGACCAGCGCCCACCAGTGTCCCAGGGCCCACGCGGCGAACGACAACGCCGTCAACAAGAGCCACAGGGCGTGCAGGGCGATGGCCTGGGGAGGCGCCTTGTGGGCGCGCATGCCGCCGCCCAGGCCCTCGAAGTAGGCGCGGGACCGCTCCTTGAGGGCGTCCAGGAACGGCGTGTGCTCCCACTCGTAGAACGAGGGCTCCTCCGAGACGGGCGCGTCCGGGATCAGGAACTGCTTGAGCATGCGCCCGGGCATGTCGCTCTGGCTGTGGTAGCTCTCGAACAGCTCGGTGCAGTCCCGCCCGCGGGCCATCTCCAGGGCGGGGATCCCGCCGGGGTGCCGGTCGAGGTAGGGGCGCAGGTCGTAGCGCTTGCCGTGGATGATCCAGACGTCGCGGTCAGGATCGTCCTTGCCGACGAACAGCGGCTTTCGCGGGGTGTCGGTCAAGAGGCCCTCGGGGTTGGTCGACCGTCAGCGCGGTTGGAACCCGGCGGGCCCTGGGGTGATCGACGGGGGAGTCTGCGCAGCGGGTCCGATGGCGTCAACCCGAAGTTCTGGGCCATCCGGGGCCGTCGGCCGCCGATCAGGCGGGCTGCTCCGCGAGGGCGCGCCGGGCCAGCCACGCCACGCCGCCGCTGGCCAGCAGGGTCGTCCCGATGACGATCACCGTCGCTGTCGGGGAGCCCTTGCCCGCGTCCGTCAGGGACGCGAGGTCGGACACGGCGGAGCCCAGGATCGCGTACACGAGCACCGGGACGAGGCCGCCCAGGGAGCTGCCGATGAGGTAGGTCCGCCGATCCATCCCGCTCAGGCCGAGCAGGTAGCTGACGACGTTGTACGGGGCGAGGGGGGAGATGCGCAGCAGCAGGACGGCGGCGAGCCCACGCTCCTCCACCGTGCGTTGCAGCGCTTCCAGGCCGCGTCCGCCCCGGCGAGACAGGAAGCGCGAGAAGGGGCCGCGCAGGCGCCCCCGGCTGGCTTCGAACGCGAGCAGGCCGAACAGCGTCGAGGCCACCCACGCCAGCGCGATGCCGGGTCCGGCGCCGTACAGGAACCCCGCTGCGCCCTGGAGCCACGAGGCTGGCAGCATCGCCCAGGTGGCCAGCGCGTAGGTGCCCAGGAACAGCGCGAGCCCGGTCGGGCCGGCGCCGCGCACGGACTCGATGCTGGCCACCGCGCAGGCCAGGTTGATCCCGGTGCGCTCGAGGGCGTACAGCGCTCCTCCCAGGACGAGGCCTGCGGCGAGCAGCGCGAGGAGGGTGCGGGAGGTCACGAGCCGGGCACCCTACCAGCCGTCTTCGTTGACGCGTTCTTGGACCGACACTACCTTCTGCCCGCGCTCGGGCTTCTGCCCGTGCTGGAAGGACGACTGTGCACTTCACCCGACCGATGAACCTCGATCTCCGGCCGCTGCTTCTCGTGGGCCTGCTGCTGATCGCGGGGTGCGAGACCACCCGGTTCGCGACGCGCCTGCCTCCGCCCACACCCACGGCGGAAGGCGCGCTGGGGCCCAGTGACGTGGTGGAGATCCGGGTGATGCAGGAGCCCGAGATCTCGGCCGACTACCAGATCGACGCGTCGGGGAACCTCGGGTTTCCGTACGTCGGCACGCTGCGGGTCGCGGGCATGACCTCGGAGGGCGTCGCGAAGGCGCTCGTCACGCGGCTGCAGGACGGGGGCTTCTTCCTGGCGCCGAACGTGATCGTGTTGGTCAAGGAGTTCAACAGCCGGCAGGTCTACGTGCTCGGCTCGGTGCGCAACCCCGGGAGCTACACCTACACCGACGGCATGGGCGTGATCGACGCCATCTCCGCGGCGGGCGGCGTGCTCGACAGCGGCCAGCCCGTCAAGACGACGCTCACCCGCAAGGTGGACGGCGTGGAGTACAGCGTGCAGGTCGCCGTGCCGGCGATCGTCAACGGTCGCCAGCCGGACCAGCCCCTCGCGGTGGGCGACATCGTGTTCGTGCCCGAGTCCCCCATCTAGTTCCCATCCGGGAACGCCCGATCCACCCGATCTCGGCGTCCAACTTCGGGCCCGCTTCGTGCGGCGTACGGAAGTACGCCTCCTAGCTGTCCCTTGTTCTCCTTGACCTCGAGCGCCTCGGACGCCCCCGACCTGGGAACCATGCGCTCGCACTCAGCCCTTCCGAATCAGAACCATCCGGGAACGCCCGATCCACCCGATCATGGCGGTCGCTCCTACGGCCCCTGGGTCGCCCGGCCCCTGAACGCGATCAGCTCCGCCTGGAAGAACGCCGAGTCGGGACGGAGCCGCGCGGCCCTCGCATACGCCCGCAGCGCCTGCGACACCGCCCCCTCCGACTCGAACACCCGGCCCTGCATCCACGCCCTCACCGCCTGCTCCGCCGCCCCGTCTCCCGCCGGCCGGCTCAGCAGCTGCCGCAGGATCTCCGGGTCGCCGTCGTGCACCCGCGCCGTCTGCAGCACCGCATCGGTCCGGTGCCACGGGTCGAGATCGTCGCGGGCGAGCACCGCCTCCAGCGCCGCCCGGGCCCGGTCGCGCTGTCCGCTGGCCGCGAGGAGTCGGGCCTGGACCAACCGCACGCCCACGTCCTCGGGGTCGACCAGCAGGGCCTCCTCGGCCAGGGCCAGCGCCTCCGCCCGCCGCGCCCCGGGCAGCCCCGCGATGCCCTGCGCGAGCGCCCCCGGCACCGGTGGGGTTCGCTGCCCGAGGGCGAGCCACACCTCGGTCCCCAGCTCCGGGCCCCCCAGCCGCGCGAGCTCCCGGGCCACCCGCACCGCCCGCTCCGGCTCCGCGGGCAGCAGGAGCAGACGGTCCTCCAGCCGTGGCCACAGCGCGAGCGCATCGGCCACGAACCCAGCCAGCTCGGACCTCGTGGCGCCGCTCAGCGCCAGGCGCGCCTCGATCCGGGCCTGGGACGACAGCCCCGCCGCGAGCAGCACGTTGACGGCGACCCGGTGCGGCTCGGCTCCGTACGGATCGAGCACCATCGACCGGTTGAGCAGCTCGAGGCCCCGGCCCGCCGGATCGTGCACCTCACGCTCCGCTGCCCAGGCCAGGCCGAACGGATCCGAGGGGTGACGCAGGGCGACCGTGACCGGATCGGCGATCTCGGTCGCCGTGAACGCCCGATCCGTCGCGGCCAGGGTGCGGGGTCCGCCCCACGCGAGCAGGGCGCAGGTGCCCGCCATCAGGGCCACCACCACGGGGCGCCCCAGGCGCCGACCGCGGGCGTGCGCGTCCGGGGAGAGGGCGCCGTACAGCCACGCCCCCAGGATCGTGAGGGCGGGCTGCGACGTGGTCAGGGTCACGGCGCTCAAGGCGAGCAGGCCGCACAGCCCCGCGAGCGCCCCGGCCGCGGTGAGGTCCCCCTCCCGGGTGCGGCGCCAGGCGACCCGCGCCGCGCCCGCGACACACACCGCCACCCCGACGATGATCGCCACCGTCATGGGGATCCCGAGGCTCACCAGGGTCTGGAACAGCACGCTCTCCACGTCCTGGGAGGCCGTCTCGCTCGGGGCCCGACGCACCGTCCAGGCCTGCGAGTGGAACGCGCCCGCGCCGACGCCGAACAGCCAGTGCTCCCGGGCCACCTCGGTGGCGATCGACCAGAGGCCCAGCCGTGACCCCGTCTCGCTCAGCACGTCCCACTCCGCGAGGCGGAGCACGCGGCCCCGCGTCCAGAGCGTGCCTCCGCCCAGCGCCAGGGCGAGCCCCGCGAGGGCCAGCGCGAGGGCCCGGCCCCGCACCTGTCGGGCCGCCGCGGCCAGGGCGCCGAACGCCGTCAGCCCGACCAGCAGGCCCAGGAGCGCGGTGCGCGCGACGGTCGCCAGGGCGATCCCGACCAGCGCCGCAGCCACCACGCCCCCGACGATCCGCGCTGCGGGGACCCTCTTCCCCAGCGTCCAGGCGACCACCACGGGCAGGGTCGCGCAGCAGAACACCGCCAGGTGGTTCGAGTTGATGAACGGCCCCACCACCACGGAGATCCCGCGTCCCCGGGCCGGCACCACGCCGTAGATCGCCTCCAGGCCGAACAGGGTGTGCACTCCCACGATGGCTGCGACCACCGCCGCGGCCACGATCACGCCCTGGATGAGGGCCTCACGCCGCCCCCGGGCGGCCTCCCGACGTGCCAGGAGCAGCGCGAGCCCGAACAGCACCAGATGCGCGGTGGCGATCGCCGTCTCCCCCGGGGCGAGGCTCAGGGGGTGGCCGAGGAGCGTTCGCCCCGCCGCCGCCCAGGTCTCCGCGACGATCTCCGCGGTCCCCGGATCCAGCCGCCGCAGCAGCGCGATGGGCAGGGGAACCAGCTGGAGCAGTTGCATCGCGAGGACGCCGAGCAGGAGCCACTCCGGCAGCCCTGCACGCGCCCGCCCCCCGCGCAGCGCACCGAGGCCGCAGACCACCGCCAGCACCCCCACCGCCCAGGGACGCACGCCGCCCAGGGCGAGGCACGCGACCATGGGCACGAGCCAGGGCCACAGGCGCGGCTCCACGTTGATCGCGAGGCCCACGTGGGCTGACCCGTGTCCGTTCGGCGGCTCCCCCATTCCGCGTCCTCCTGAGCGGTTCACCCTATGCACGAAGGCGCGCTCCGACAACCAGCGCAACGACTCGGCGAGGAGGTACCCTCTGCGGCTCGCGGTCGCTGAGCCGCGCCGACGTCGATGGACCGTGCGAGCCACGGAAGGACCTGGGATGAGCGTGGGGCGCGGGCACTCGTTCGGTACGAACGTCCTCATCTCCTTCGTGTTCACCGCGGGGCTGATGGGGCTCGCGTTCAGCAACAGCGTCGTCGTCGCCCGCATGGTGGGGGCCGAGGGACGCGGGCTGTACGCCCTCGCGGTGGCGATCCTGGGGATCCTGGTCCCGCTCGTCAACTTCGGCCTCGGCCTGTCCTCGATCTGGTCGCTGGGACGCGGGGAGTCCCCGGGCGAGGTGTCGAGCCTGAACCACCTCTGGTCGGCCCTCGTGCTGATCGTGGGAGCCGCGCTGGCCGGCGCCGGGGTCTGGTGGTTTCACGGGCTGCCCGAGGCCGAGTGGGCCCTGGTGGCCTTCTCCCTCGCGGTGACCACGCCCGCCGCGGTGTACGTGGAGAACACGCGCGGCTTCTTCCTCGGCCGGAACCAGGTGGTTCGCTACAACGGGGTCCAGGCGTCCACCGCGAGCGTCCTGCTCCTGGCCAACGTGACGCTGCTGGGCTGGGGCCCCAAGGCCGTGCTGCTGACCCTCGGGCTGGCCTACTGGGTGCCGGCGCTGGGCATGCTGCTGGGCCACCTCCCCCACGTCGCGCGCGCCGTGTGGCCGAGGCGCGCCTTCGTCAACGGCTCGCTGGGCTACGGGGCGCGGGCTACGGGCAGCCACCTCATCGAGGTCATGCTGTACCGGCTCGACTACCTGCTCGTGACGCCCATCGTGGGCATGGCGGCCATCGGGATGTTCTCGGTGGCCGACCAGATCGCGGGCATGCTGTCCCTGGTGGGGCTCGTCGCGGGCCGGATGATGCTCGCCCAGAGCGCCTCCGATCCCACCGGCGAGACCTCTCGGCGCAAGCTCGGGCTCAGCGTGCGCACCCTGCTGCTGGTCGTGGGGCTCGGCTCACTGGCCCTGGCTGCGACGGGGTGGTGGATCGTGCCGGCGGTGTTCGGCGAGGAGTTCCGGGCCTCGGTCCTGGGCCTCATGATCCTGCTGCCCAACGCCCTGAGCCGCGGCGCCAACGGCCTCATCAGCGCCCACCTCATCGGCCGGAACGTCATCCGGCCCGTGCTCATCGCAGGCAGCGTCGCCGTGGTCATGATGCTCGTGCTGAGCCCCCTGGCGGCCCTGGTCTTCGGGTGGCTCGGGGTCGCCGCGGTCCGGGGGATCGTCATGTCCGCGCAGCTCGCACTGAACGTGCGGGCGTACACCGAGGAGTCCGGCGAGGCCATGCGCTGGATCTTCGACGCCCAGGACTACCGCGCCCTGCGCGCCTGGCTCACCGCGCGGCTGCGGCGAGGGCCGGCCGGCCCTGGGGATGCGCCGCCACCGCCGCCGTCCCCCTGAGGGGCATCGACGCCAGGACGCTGCTCACCTCCACCGCCATGAGCGTCAGCCAGATCAACCGGTTGTCGGTCGAGTCACCGGTCACCGAGATGTTGATCATGAAGTAGACCCAGGACGCCAGACACCCGAGCAGCATGAAGCGGCTCGCGGGCTCCCTGGCCTTCATCCAGACCAGCACGCCGCGCCCCACCACGAACAGGAACAGCGCCGCGATGACCCCGGCGAGCAACAGGCCGTTTTCCACCGCGACCTCGGCGAAGAAGTTGTGGGGGTAGGACCGCTCGTCGATGCCGAAGATGTGCACGGGCCAGGCGCCGGTGCCCACCCCCAGGATGGGCTGGCTCACGATCAGGTCCCAGGTGGCCCACAGGTTGTCCACCCGGGCATCCACGGACACCTGGTTCGTCTTCTGGGTCATGTCGAACCGCGTCGTCTTGATCAGGCTCTCGATCACCAGGGAGCCTGCCCAGAAGCTGAAGATCAGGCCCCCCAGCCCCGCCGCCACGGTCCGCCAGTTGCCCCACAGCGACAGCGCGATGACGAACGCGATCGCCGCCGCGAGGGCCAGCGCAGGGCCCCGGGACTGCGCCAGCACGAACCCCGGGAGCATCCACAGGAACGACGCCGCGCACCCGAACATCAGCAGCCGCTGCCCGGGGGTGCGCACCCCGCGCTGGAAGAGCGCGATCATCGTGAGCAGCGCGATCAGCAGCGACAGCCCCACGGACCGGGAGAACACGTTGGGCCCCGACCCCAGCGACGACAGGCGGTGGGTGCTCGACATGGACGCTTCGAAGTTCAGCAGGCCCAGGGTGTTGAGCGCGAAGCCGATGCAGAACGCGGCCAGGATCAGCGGCACGAGGGAGCGCCGCCGCTCCACCAGCGCCCCCGCGATGAGGACGGCCGGCACCACGACGAGCCACGTCCGGCTCACCTTGAAGGCCCCGTAGTTCACGCCCAGGCTCCACCCGAGCCCCAGGATCAGCGCGAAGCTGAACAGCAGCAGGCCCAGGAACGACCACCGCTTGGCGGCCTGGAGGATGTACCGGCTGTTGATCAGCGCGAGCACCAGGAGCCCCACGAGCATCATCTGGTTCACGCTGATGGGGATGTCGCCGGGCGCGAGCCGCCCCTCGTAGCCGTACCGACCCGCGAACAGGTAGGCCATCACGAGCATCTCGGGCCACACCGCCCCGGACAGGGCGATGCCGGACACCGACAGGGTCACGAAGATTGCGCTCCGCAGCGGGCCCGAGGCCAGCAGGAAGGCGACTGCGAGCAACCCCAGGAAGACGCCGGACAGCGCCAGGAGTCGCAGCGTGCGACGCTCGAGCTTCACGGGTGGTCAGGCCTCGGGATCTTCGTGCTTCTCCGAGTCCTCGTCGAAGTACTCGCTGCGGTCGCTGCCATAGCCGTAGCCGTAGCCGTAGCCGTACCCGTAGCCATACCCGGCCTGGCGCGACCGGTACGTGCCGTTGACCACCGCGCCGAGCATGACGGCGTTGACTGCGGCGAGGTTTCGGATCGCGCGCTTGAGCACGCCGCGGTGCGTGGACTCGGCCCGCACCACGAGGATCACGCCGTCGGTGCGCTGGCTGAGCATCGAGGCGTCGCTGAGCAGGGCCGCCGGCGGCGAGTCGAAGATCAGCAGGTCGTAGCGCGCCCGCAGCTCCGTCACGATCGCGGTGAACGCGGGGGACGCGAGCTGCTCGGAGGGGTTGGGGGGCACCGGCCCGCAGCGCAGCACGTCCAGGTTCTCGTTGATGGGCACGAGCGCCTCGTCCAGGGTCAGCTCGCCGATCATCACCAGGGTCAGACCCTCCTCGTTGTCGAGATCGAAGACCTTGTGCACCCGGGGGCGCCTGAGGTCCGTGTCGATCACGCACACCTTGCGGCCCGCCGAGGCGAGGGACAGCGCGAGGTTGGTGGACACGGTGGTCTTGCCCTCACGCACCCCGGCCGAGGTCACCAGGAGCGACTTGAAGTCGGCCCGGGGCCGCATGAACAGCAGGTTGGTGCGCAGCCCGCGGAACGCCTCGGCGATCTGGGACCGGGGGAAGCGGGCCACGTACCGATCCGCTTCGCCGAGTCGCTCTCCCTTGGCCATCTTCCGGCGGGAGGTGGGACGGTCCTTGTCGGGGACCGACGGGATCTCGCCGATGACCTTGAGGCCGAGTCGCTCCTCGATCTCCCGCTCGTTCCGCACCGTCTGGTTGAGCTGGTCGAGGCCCAGGGCGCCGCCCAGGCCGATGAGCAGCCCGAACACCAGCGCCAGGGCGATGTTGACGGACAGGCGCGGCCGGACCGGGCGCTTGGCAGGCCGGGCCAGCTCGTGAGAGGTGATGTTGGTCGTGTCGAGCAGGGACGCGAGCTCCATCGTCTTGAGCCGCTCGGACACGAGCTCGTACAGGCGGCGGGAGTTCTCCATGTCCCGCTGCAGGGAGGTGTACTCCGTCTCGAGCTTGGAGACCTCGACCGCGGTGCGGGTCTGGGTTGCCAGCGCCTCGCGCAGGCGATCCACGGCGCGCCCGGACGCGGCGACCTGCGCCTCCAGCCCTGCCACCAGCTTGTTCACCTCGGTATCGAGCCGGTCGCGGGTGTAGTCCAGCTCGGCCCGCACGCGAACCAGCCGCGCGTTGTTCGGACCCAGCTCCGCGGCCAGCTGCGCTTCCTTCTGCTCGAGCAGGATGACCTGACCGGTCAGCTGGTTGGCGGTCGGATCGGTGGTGACCGCTTCGCTCGACCTCACGTTGCCCTCGGCGAGCAGGCGCTTCGTCTCGTCCCAGCGGGCGGACAGCTTGATGGAGAGCACCTCCGCCTCGGTCAGCTCGGCGCCCAGATCCTGGACCCGCTGCGCTTCGGTGGTGCGGCGCTCCGCCAGGGGCGTGGAGAGCAGGGCGTGGGTGCTGCGGAAGTTGTAGAGCGAGCGCTCCGCCCCCAGCACCTCCTCCTTGAGCTGCGCCCCCTGCTCCTGAAGCCAGACCAGGGCCCCGGACACGGACTCCTGCTGCAGGGACTTCGTGTAGGCGATGTACTCGGCGACCACGGTGTTGGCGAGCAGCGCCGCCTGCTCCGCGTCGAAGTCCCAGACCACGACGCCCACCATCTGGGTCTCGGGCACGGGCACCACCCGGGTGCGGCCCGACAGCGTGCCGATGGCCGCCTCCATGCGCTCGGCGCTGGTCATGGGCGCGCCCCCGCCGTCGGGCTCGATGCCCAGGAACGTGTCGTCGTCGGCGAGCCCGAGGCGCCCGACGGCGCGGGCGATCACCGGACGGCTGGCGATGACGTGCAGCTGGGTCTCGAGGTACTGCCCGTACTCGAAGCGGCTGCGCGGCCCCTGCTGGAGCTGCACGTCGTTCGCTTCGTCCCCCAGGAAGCGGGGCGCCTCGGCCCCCAGGATGAGGGTGGCCTCGGAGGAATACTCCTTGGGCATGAAGCGGGTCAGCACCGCGCCGGCCGTCACCGAACAGATCACGGCGAGCACGATGACCCACCAGAACCGGCGCACCGGCTCGATGAAGTCCCCGATGGTCGGCAGTCCGTCCTGGGGTGAAGCCACCAGGGGAGGCAACAGCTCCGTTGGGACTTCGTTCGCTCTCGCTTCTTTGAGCACGCTGTTTACCAATCCGTGTTCCTGCTGTGGTCCGCCGCTCCTTTAGACCTTGCCGCACTGGACTGCAAGGTCAAGGAGCGGGGCTCCGGGTCGTCGCTGGGCATCACGCAGCGAACAGTGGGTGCTCGAAACGGGGGCGGCCGTGACGCTTGACGCTAGGCCCGGCCATCGACCGGGGCCACGGAACTTTCGGACACCGGCCGGATCGTGGTGCAGGCGCGGGCGACGCCGTCGCCGGCCTGGAGCTTCACGGCGACGGTGCATCCCCCGGCCGCGACGCCCACCGTCGGATACCACGGGGTGGGTTCGGCGCTGACCCGCGCCCCCGCCGCCGTCACCTCGAAGCGCCCCCCGGGCCCCCAGACGTGCATGCAGTCCGGCGAGACGCTGCGCGCGTCGCCATCGGGGAAGTGAAAGAGCGCCCGGGACCCGTCTGCTCCCGGGCCCATCACGGCGTCGTGCACGATGAGCGCGCCGTCCCGCAGCGTGGCCGCCCGGCGGTGCAAGGGCCGACCCGCCGTGTCGGTGCAGGACACGGCGAGGGTGTCGGCGTCCGACGGCAGCGGCTCGGAGCGGCCGTGGGCCCCCAGTCGGAACGGGCCTGTGAAGTCCGCCGTGCTGCGTCCCGGCACCACCACCCCGCTGTGCCAGGGCGCGGATCGGGTGGCGTCCCGCTCCGGGCCTTCGTACTCCGCCGTGCCCCGGGCGTCGATGACCCGGATCCCCCCCACGGACCAGCAGATCGCGCCGTGATCGGCGTGCAGGTGGGCGGACGTCAGGGCCGCCACCGGTCCCGCGCGCAGCAGCAGGCGGCTCCCGTCCCGGTCCAGGCCCAGCAACGCGAACCCGGGGCTGCGCAGCGTGGAGGTGGGGGAGGGGAGGCGGAGCCCGCGCGCGGCGGCGACCTCGAACAGCGCCGACGGCAGCGGGTCGGGCCGCCCGTCGCCGTCCCCCAGCAAGACCAGCCCGTCGTCCACCACCAGCCAGCGCAGCAGCCCCAGACCCCGCTCGATGGTGGCGAGCAGGCCGTCGGGGCGCGGCCGGTCCACGCTCCCGAGGGCCCCCTCGAGCTCCAGCAGATCCCGCAGCATCAGCGCGTGGTAGGCCGCGGACTGCTCGACATGGCCGCCCTGTGGTCCGAACTGCAGCGCCAGGCACCGCGCCACGGCGGCGCGCTGGCGGGCGGCGAGGGAGGCCCGGCCGAACACCTCGGCCCACACCAGCAGGGCCGCCTGCTCCCGCAGGAGGTGGTTGGCGGCGTTGTGGTGCTCCACCCGCCACCGGAGCCAGGCGCCGTCGCGCCACAGCAGGGCCTCCAGGGCCCGGGCCGCAGGGTCCTCGGCGTGCCCCGCGGCGTGCATCAGGGCGAGGCTGCGGGCGCCGTGCAGCACCCGGGTGGCGGTCGGGAAGGGGCGCAGGGCGATCTGTCCGGGCCGCGTCCCCTCGAGGAAGCGGGGGAGCCAGTCCGCGAGCCACCGCCGGACCGCGGGGCCCTGGCAGGTCCCCACCAGGGCCCAGGTGCTGTGCAGCCAGCTCAGCTGCTCGTCCCACAGCGGCGACACGCCGGGGGCGCCGAACGGCGGCGTGCTCGACCAGGTGCGCTCGATCCCCACCAGGCGGAACCGTCCCCGGCGCGGATCCCCGTGCTCGGCGGGAGCCCAGCGGGGCCCCAGCTCGGCGATCCCCGGCAGGGCTCCCCAGGCCGCCAGCAGGGGGCCGTCGCACCGCGCGTCCGCGGGCC